>JAIPCJ010000057.1 GCA_021738245.1 Methylotenera sp.
CCCTTGAATCCCCGGCTGCCCGTGGTCGCCACCCTGGGCAGTGCCCAGACGCTGGCCTGGGCGTCGTCGTACTACCTGCCGGCCGTGCTGGCGCGCCCGATGGCAGCGGAAGTCGGTGTGGCGGAGCCCACGGTCTTCGCAGCCTTTTCGGCCGCGCTGGTGGTGTCGGCCCTCGTCGGCCCGCAGGCTGGCCGGTCCATCGACCGCTGGGGCGGCCGGCCGGTGCTGATGGCCACCAACGGGGCCTTCGCGCTGGGCCTGGCCCTGCTGGCGCTGGCGAGCGGCCCCTTCAGCCTGTTCGCGGCCTGGCTGGTGATGGGTGTGGCGATGGGCAGCGGGTTGTATGAAGCCGCTTTCGCCGGCCTGGTGCGCCTGTACGGGCATGAGGCGCGCGGCGCCATCACCGGCATCACGCTGATCGCCGGGTTCGCCAGCACGGTGGGCTGGCCCTTGTCCGCGGCGCTCGAGCACGCCTTCGGCTGGCGCGGCGCCTGCTGGGCCTGGGCGGGCCTGCATCTGGTGGTGGGCCTGCCCTTGAATGCCTGGGTGCCGCGCGCTGAGGGTCGGCCTGCGCCGCCACCTCGGGCCGCAGCGAATGCCTCGCACGCATCAGCCCCCGTGGCCGAGTCGCCCGGGGTGCCCTGGCGCAGCGCCGTGCTGCTGGCCTGGGTGTTCGCGGTGACGCTGTTCATCAGCACCGCCATGGCCGCCCACCTGCCGCATCTGCTGGATGCGGTGGGCAGCGCGCCGGGGGCGGCCATTGCGATCGGCGCGCTCGTCGGCCCCGCGCAGGTGGCGGGGCGGCTGCTCGAGTTCGGCCTGCTGCGGCAGATGCATCCCCTGATCTCCGCCCGGGCGGCCGCACTGATGCATCCCCTGGGGGCCGGCCTGCTGGCCGTGCTGGGGGCGCCGGTGGCCGCGGTCTTCGCGCTGCTGCACGGCGCGGGCAACGGCATTCTCACGATCACCAAGGGCACGCTGCCGCTGGCCCTGTTCGGCAGCACCGGCTATGGTCAGCGGCAGGGCCTGTTGATGCTGCCTGCGCGCCTCGGCCAGGCGCTGTCACCGTGGTTGTTCGGCCTGCTGCTGGTGCGCTTCGGCGCGGCGGCCCTGTGGTTCTCGGTGGCACTGGCCCTCAGTGCGCTGGCCGCGCTGCTTCTCATTCCCGCGCCGGAGTCCGTGCATGAACATCCGCACCGCCACGACTGACGACGCCGCTGCCATCGCGGCCATCTACGCGCCGATCGTCCGGCACACCGCGATCTCCTTCGAGACCGAGCCGCCGAGCGAGGCCGAGATGCGCGAACGCATCGCGAAGACGCTGGCCAGCCTGCCCTGGGTGGTGGCCGAGGACGCCGCGGGCGAGGTGGCTGGCTATGCCTACGCCAGCCGGCATCGGGAGCGCGCGGCCTATCAGTGGTCAGTGGACGTGACCGTCTATGTGCGCGATGACGCCCGAGGCCAGGGCGTCGGGCGGGCGCTGTATGACCACCTGCTGCCGCTGCTGGCGGCGCTGGGTTATCGCCAGGCGTTTGCCGGCATCGCCCTGCCCAATGCCGGCAGCGTCGCGCTGCACGAGGCCGCGGGCTTTCAGGCCCTCGGTGTCTACCGCCAGGTCGGCTTCAAACTCGGCCAGTGGCGTGACGTAGGCTGGTGGCAGAAGGCGCTGCGCCCGAGGGATGACACGCCTCCCAGCGCACCGCACCCGTTCAGCGCGCCGCGTTGATCTGCTGGATCAATGCCCGGTGCGAGGGCAGATCGGCCACCGCGCGCTCGGCATAACGCTGGATCTTGGCGAACACCTTGGCCGCCTCGTCCACGCGGGGGAAGTCGTCGCGGCCGGCGCTGAGGTCGGTGGGATAGCCCATGCCGTAGAGGATGTACTGGTAGTTGAAGAAGGCGAAGGTCTCGGTATCGAGCACGAAGTCGAAGCGGCCCGGCGGGCGCAGGCGCCATTCTTCCAACAGGCCGGCGAGCCGCTCGGGCAGGGTGGCGGGCGCGGTGTTGTCGCGCCAGAAGGGTTCGGGCCGGCGGCTGAGGGCGTAGTGCAGCTTCAGGAAGTTGATGATGTTGTCAAAGCGCGCCGTCATCAGCTCGTTGAAGCGCCGCGCAGGCGCATGCATCGGGCCGCTGTGCGGCAGCATCTCGGCCACCATGCCCACGGCCGCCTCGATCAGCACCAGCCCGGTGGCCTCCAGCGGCTCCAGGAAGCCGGCGGACAGGCCGATGGCCACGCAGTTCTTGACCCACTGCTGCTCACGGTAGCCCGGCGCGAACGGGATGCTGCGCAGGCCCAGGTCCTCGGCGCGGGCACCGCAGTAGGCCTGCAGCAGCTCGGCGGCGCGGTCATCGCTGATGTGGCTGCTGCTGTAGACGCAGCCCACGCCTCGCGCGCCGTTCAGCCCGATCTCCCACAGCCAGCCGGCCTCGTGCGCGGTAGCGATGGTGCAGCTTTCCATCACCGCGTCGTCCCCCAGCGGCAGCTTGCAGGCCAGCGCCCGGTCGGCAAAGAGCTGGCCGCGCGCCGACTTGAACGGGCTGCCCAGCGCCCGGCCGATCAGCTCGGCGCGAAAGCCGCTGCAGTCGATGAAGAGGTCGGCCTCGAAGCGCTGCTGGCGATCGGTGTCGATGTGGGCGATGGCGCCGTTCGCGTCGAGCTGCACGGCGCTCACCGTGCCGGCCTCATGCCGCACGCCCAGCTCGCGGGCGCGGTCGGCCAGCAGCCGCGCGAGCTTGAGGGCGTCGAAGTGATAGGCGTAGTTGAGCGGCGCGGCATAGCCGGCCTCGCCTGCGCGCTTGGGTGCGCGGTGGGCCGCCGCCACCCGGGCCTGCAGCGTCATGGCCTCCGCGAAGGGCGCGCGCGTGGCTTCGTCCTGCAGCAGCCAGTAGGGCACGAGGTTGAGGTCTTCGGCGAAATAGGGCGCCTCAAACGGATGGAAGAACGTGTGCTGCCGGCCGCCGCCGGGCGCCTGGCCCCAGTCGACGAAACGAATGCCCTGCTTGAGCGTGGCGGCAGTGGCGCGGATGAAGCGGGCTTCGTCGATGCCCAGGTACTGCAGCGTGTTGCGGATGGTCGGGAACGTGCCCTCGCCAACGCCGACGGTGCTGATGTCGGGCGACTCCAGCAGCGTCACCTCCAGCTGGCTGCGCTCCGACAGCTTCAGCGCCTTGGCAAGATAGGCCGCGGCCAGCCAGCCGGCGGTGCCGCCGCCGACGATGAGGATGCGTCGCTTGTTCGTCATGGATTCATCTCGTATTCGGGCCGAGCGCTGGGCCGCTCCCGAGCCGGCCCGCCATGGCGATGGGCTCGTGGCTCAAGGCCGCGAGCATTGCCGTCCCCGCGGGAGATCGGCCAAGGTAGGCCTTGGACGAGGGGCCTCATGCGCGGGTGTAGAGGTTCTTGAGCCATTGGTGGCCGGTCTGGGCGCCATGGCTCCAGTCGTCATCCTCGTCGCCCGGCGGGGCGACGTAGCCGGAGGGGTTGAGCAGCTTCACCCGGCCGGCGCGAAAGGCCGACACGCGGTGCGTCACGAAGGTCAGCCCATGCTCCAGCGCGGTGGCGGCCAGCAGGCCGTCGCGGGTGTTGGCGTAGGGCAGCTGGGCGCGGCGGCGCACCACGGCGGCATCCACGGGCAGCATCCGGCCCTCGAAGGCCGGCATCACCCGCTGGTCGATCCAGTCGCGCACCACGAGGCCAGCCCCACGGTCCTTGCGGGCCAGGCGCGCCGCGGCGTTCTCGATCTCCAGCAAGGTCAGCGCCGAGATGAAAAGCTTGTGCCGCGGCAGGCCCGCCGCCCAGGCCGCCAGGCCGGCATCGGCCGGCTCAGCCCGGGCCTTGCGCAGTTCCAGCACGATGCCGGTGTCGAGCAGGAACATCAGCCGACGGGCTCGCGGTGATCCCAGGCGCCGTCGGACGACGCATCGGCCAGGTCCAGCGCCACGCCTTCGGGCAGGGCGAGCAGGTCCAGGATGCTCTCGGCCTCCCCGGTCAGGCGCCGGTACTCGGCCATGCTCATCAGCACATGCGTGGGCTGGCCGCGGTCGGTGATGAGCACGGGCTCGGCCTGGGCCAGGCGCTTGGCGTGGCTGACGTCCCGGTTGAACTCACGGCTGCTCAAGAGCTTCATCGTGCCGGCAATGTAGCGAGCCCTGGCCCGGCACACAACAAAGATGTAGGTACGTAGGCACAAGATGGCGAGATCCGATGGACAGCGCAACCACGGCTGGCACAGTGCGCAGCGGCTGCCGGGCCTGGGCTCGAGTAGCTGGAGACAACGTTGTCTGCCCAGGGTTTTCCTGGGCTTACACCGCAAGATGAAAGCGCTTCCAGAAGAAGGCTCCCATGGAAATCGACCTGCTCGCCACCCTGGCTGATGTGTTCGCCAAGCACGGCCCCGCCGCCCCGGCGGTGGCCCAGACCTACTCGCCCGGCGACTTCAGCATCCGCTTCTTTCTGCAACTGGCCATCATCCTGCTGGCCTGTCGCGTGGTGGGCTGGGCAGGGCGCAAGTTCCTCGCGCAGCCCCAGGTGGTGGGCGAGATGATTGCGGGCGTCATCCTGGGGCCGTCGCTGTTCGGCATGCTGGCCCCCGAGGTGCAGGCCGCCATCTTCCCGAAGGAGATGCGCAACGTGCTCTACACCGGCGCCCAGCTGGGGGTGGGCCTGTACATGTTCCTGGTCGGCACCACGCTGCGGCTGGACCACTTCGCCACCAAGGCACGCAGCGCCATCGGCGTGTCGGTGGCGGGCATCACGGCGCCGTTCTTCTTCGCCTTCCTGATCACGCCGCTGCTGCTGACGGTGCCGGGCCTGTTCGCCGAGGGCATCTCCACCGCCAACGCGACGCTCTTCATGGGCGCCTGCATCGCGCTGACGGCCTTCCCGATGCTGGCGCGCATCATCAATGAACGCGGCCTGGCCCACACCTCGCTGGGCACGCTGTCGCTGACCGCGGGCGCCTTCGACGACGCGGTGTCGTGGTGCGTGCTGGCGCTGGTGCTGGCCGCCTTCGGTGCCGGGCCCGGTGTAGCCGTGCTGGCCATCGGCGGGGGCGTGCTCTACGCCGCCTTCATCCTGCTGTTCGGCCGCCGGCTGCTCGCGCCGCTGGGCCGCATCGTCGAGCGTGAAGGCCACATGAGCACCACCATCCTGGGCATCACGATGGCGCTGTTCTGCCTGTCGGCCTTCGTGATGGACGCGGTGGGTATCCACTCGATCTTCGGCGGCTTCATCCTCGGCGCGGTCATGCCGCGCGGCCTGTTCGCGGCGGAGCTGAAGAAGAAGGTCGAGCCCCTGGCGGTGGTGCTGCTGCTGCCGATGTTCTTCACCTACTCGGGCCTGAACACGCGGCTGGACATGATCGACACCGTGGCCCTGCTGGCGATTGCGGGCGGCATCCTGGTGGTGTCGGTGCTGGCCAAGTTCGGCGCGTGCTACCTGGCCGCGCGCCTGGCCGGCGAAGACAACCGCACGGCGCTCGGCATTGGCGCGCTGATGAACTCGCGCGGGCTGATGGAGCTCATCATCATCAACATCGGCCTGCAAAAGGGCATCATCGGCCCGGCGCTGTTCTCGATGCTGGTGCTGATGGCGGTGGTGACCACCATGATGGCCACGCCGCTGTTCGAGGCGGTCTACGGCCGCCAGGCCCGCGCCTCGGGTGAACTGGACGCGCTGCCGCGCAATACGGCGGACTCCGCGGCCTGAAGGTTCAGCGCCGCAGCGCGGCTGGCCGCACCTGCTGCACCAGCGCCATGAGGAACCGCCCCGGCTCCTCATGCGGTGCGAGATGGGCCGACTGCTCGAACCACACCAGCTGCTTCAGCGGCGCCTGCAGCTTCTCCAGCCAGGGCTCGATGACCGAGGACGGGGTCGTCAGGTCGTGCCGCCCCAGCAACATGAACACCGGATAGCGCACCTGGCGGATGGCCGTGTGGTCGACCCGGCGCATGTCGGGCAGCAGCACCGGCACGGAGAGCTGGCCGCCAGCGTCGATGGCCCGCCGGTCTTCGTCGGTGTAGTAGGGCGACAGCCGTGCCGCGCGGAAGTAGAAGTTGGCGTCACTCCGGTACGCCGCCAGGCCGCCCCACGCCATGACCCACTTGCGCGCCACGTTGACCTTCTCGAACGGGATCTCGCCGTCGCCCGGGTAAGGCGAGATGGCCTCCAGTTCGGCCAGCGCAGCCGCATCGCCCCGCCGGCGCGCCTCGGCCAGCAGGGCCTCGTACTGGGCCTGCTCGTTGGCGCGCAGGTTCATCAGCGGGCCGACGCCCACATAGGCCGCCACCCATTCAGGCTTGCGCTGCGCCGCATCCAGGCCGATGACGTTGCCCCAGGAATGGCCGAGCAGGATCACCCGCTCCACCCCCAATCGCTGCCGCACCCAGGCGATCAGGGCGACCAGGTCATCGGCCATCTGCGCGCGCGTCAGGTGAGCGCGGTTGGCCGCCTCGCCAGCGGCGCGAAGGGTCTTGCCGGTGCCGGGCTGGTCCCACTGCACCACGGTGAAGAAGTCTTCCCAGCTGCGCTGATACGGCCAGCTGCGGCCCATCTCGGCGGCGCCGGGGCCGCCGTGCACGTAGACGATGACCGGGTTGGCGCGGTCCGTACCGCGCAGCGTGATCCATTGCGGCAGGCCGCCCAGGTTGACGGCCTCGCTGATCTCGATGGCATTCGGGGCCACCAGGCGCTGCTGCTCGGCAATCATCGGCCGCACCGCGGCATAGGCCGCTTCCGCGGGCGGCGTCTCGGCGGCCAGCGCGGGCCGGCCGGCTCCGAGCGCGGTGAGCGCCGCAACAAGCAGGCGGGCGGTCAAGAACATCTTGGGCAGCATCCGGCCCTCCATGCGGTCAGGTGTCGGCACGTTAGCACCCGACCTGGCCGATGACGTAAGGTCACGCCACCCCGGCACGACTGCGTCCCATGCGCTCACCACACCTGCTCCTGCTGCTCGGCCCGGCCCTGCTGGCCGGCTGCGCCCAGCCCTTGCCGCCGGCCGACACCCTCGCCCTGCCACGCCTGCAGGCCTGGGTGGACGGCCGGCGGGTCGACTACGTCACGACAGACATTTCCGACGGCCCGATGGCCGCGCAGGCGGGCGTGAATCATGTGCCGCGGCTGCGGGATGCGCTGGGCCAGGGGCGTGCGTCCATCACCGAACGGGTCTACAAGTTCAGCGACGGGCGGCAGATCAGCGTTTTTCCGTCCGCGCCTGCCGCGGCCGGCGCGCCGCCGGATGCCAGCTACAGCCCGCTGTGGCGGCTGGTGCTGGTGGCCTGGAAGCCGGGCGCCTCGGTGCGGGAGCTGCGCTCAGAAGAAGCCGTGTTGGCGGCGGCGGAGGCGGGCGAGCTGTCGCTGGACGTGACCGACATCGTCGTCAACTGCCCCATCGTGCCGGGCGCCCGGCGCTGAATGCCCAGCAGCAGGGCGAGGCCCGGCACGCGGCGCGCCCCCAGGTAGCCGACGGCACAGATCACCAGCGTCAGCCCGATCAGCAGCAAGGCCTCCACGCCCCAGGGCAGGGCCAGCGGCTTGAGGGCCTGGGTCAGCACCACGATGACGCTCTGGTGCAGGATGTAGAGGCAGAACACCGCCGCGCCGGCCTGCCGCAACGCCGGCGACTCCTGCGTGAAGGCGCGCTGCGCCCAGCCACAGGCGGCCACGATGCACCACCACGTCTGCGCCCCGCGCAGCACCCGCGCGGCGGTCAGCACGCCCTCTGGTGGCGTGGCCTCGGCATAGGTCGCATTGAACAGCAGCATCAGGCACCAGCCCACGAGCGACACACCGAGCGCCCACCACCGCAGACGCAGCGCCGCCGCCCACAGGCCCGCGGCCAGCGGCGTGCGGCTGGCCCAGCCGATGGCGAAGAGCAGGCTGTACTGGGCATGGTTGTAGAGGTCGTGTGTCAGGTTGTGCGTGGACGGGTGGTGCGGCATCAGCGTGACGCGCAGCACGGCCAGCGGCACGGTGGGCAGCAGCAGCCAGGCCCAGGCGGGGCCGTTCAGCGTGGCCCTCAGGCGCAGGCGGCCGGCGACGGCAGCCACGCCGGCGCCCAGCACCGCGTACAACCATAAGTAGGGCAGGAACCACAGGTGGTTCCACGTCGGCACGCTCATGCAGTCGCTGCCGCGGCAGTACTTGCCGCCGCGCAGGTAGGCCGCCCAGAAGTCGAGATAGCCCCCATCCCCCGGCAACAGCTGCGGCGCCTTGGTCAGCACCTCGAAGTACGCCTGCGGCGTGACGATGACAGCCATGCCGAACAGCAGCGGCAGCAGCAGGCGCAGGCTGCGGTCCTTCAGCGTGCCCAGCGCGCCGCGCCGCGCAAACAAGCCCTGGCAGGCCGCCCCGCCGATCAGGAACAGCAGCCCCAGCCGCCACGGCGAGCTCAGCTGCATGAAGGGCTCCAGCGCGGCGCTCGCGGCAGGGCTCTTCACATGCCAATCCCAAGTCACGTAGTACATGCCCACGTGGTAGGGGATGAGCAGCGCGAAGGCGGCGACGCGCAGGCCGTCGAGGAAGGGCAGGCGGGGGGCGGCGGTGTTCATGGGCGCCAGCTTCGGCGGGCCGCCCGGGCGGGGCCAGCGGGTTGGGGCAAGTCGTCCGGGGCGCGGGGCCAATGGCGAATCCTGCGGCGATTCACCGCGCCATTCGCCGCACAACATGCGGCAAATGAGCTGCTTGCGGTGGTTCAAGCTCATAATCACCGCATGTTCAGCGGCGAATACATTTGGCAGCAGCGCGATTGGCCCGTCTGGCGCTTCGACCTGGCGGCGCTGGCCACACCGCTGGCCACCGTCAGCCAGGCCCAGGGGCGCTTGCTCGGCCGACTGGCCGATGTGGGTCTGGCGCTGCGTGACGAGGCCAGCCTAGCGGCGCTGACCGACGATGTGCTCAAGACCAGCGCGATCGAGGGCGAGGCGCTGGACGTGGCGTCGGTCCGCTCCTCGGTCGCGCGCCGGCTGGGCGTGGACATCGGCGCCCTCGCCCCCGCCGACCGCCATGTGGACGGCGTGGTGGACATGGTGCTCGACGCCACCAGCCGCGCGGCCGAACCGCTGACCGAAGCGCGCCTCTTCGGCTGGCATGCCGCCCTGTTCCCGACCGGCTTCTCCGGCCTCGCGCCGATCGCCATCGGCCGCTGGCGCGACGACGCTCAGGGGCCGATGCAGGTCGTGTCGGGTCGGCTCGACCGGCAGCGTGTGCACTTCCAGGCCCCGCCTGCCGCACGCCTGCCCGCGGAGATGCAGCGCCTGCTCGCGTGGGTCAACCAGCCGGCGCCGGCCGAGCCCGCGCTGCTGCGTGCGGGCCTGGCGCATCTGTGGTTCGTCACGCTGCACCCCTTCGATGACGGCAACGGCCGCATCGCCCGCGCGGTGGGCGACCTGCTGCTGGCGCGGGCCGACGGCAGCCCGCAGCGCTTCTACAGCCTGTCGGCGCAGATCCAGCGCGAGCGCCGCGCCTACTACGACATCCTGGAGCGCACGCAAAAGGGGTCGATGGACGTCACCGACTGGCTGCTGTGGCTGCTGCAGATGCTGCACGCGGCTCTCGACCAGGCGCATGCCACGCTCGACGCCGTGCTGCGCAAGAAGCGCTTCTGGCACCAGGCCCCGGCCGGCGCCCTCAACGAGCGACAGGTGAAGGTGCTGAACCGCCTGCTGGACGGCTTCGAGGGCAAGCTGACGACGGCGAAGTACGCGGCTCTGGCGAAGTGCTCCAGCGACACCGCCTTGCGCGACCTGACGTCCCTGGTCACCCTGGGCCTGCTGCGCCGATCAGAAGCCGGGGGCCGGAGCACCCACTACGAACTCCGCCAGCACGTCCCGGTAGCCCCGTGACACCCGCAGCACCTGGCCGCCGGTCAGGGTCAGCAGGGCTTCGCCGCCCGGCAGGCGCTCGATGCGCTGCACGCAGCCGGGGTTGACCGCGTGGCTGCGGTGCACGCGCAGGAAGCGCGCGGCCCAGCCGGGTCGGGCCAGGGCCTCGGCGAGTGTGGCGCGCTCCAGCAGGCTGCGCGGCGGCAAGTGCAGCTCGATGTAGTTGTCGGCCGCCGAGATCCAGTGCACCTCCGCCAGCCGCACCCGCTCGCCGGCCACCCACCATTCGCCCGCGGGGGCCGCCGGGCGGGCGAGCTGCTCGCGCACGCGGGCCAGCGCCGCCTGCAGGCGATCAGCGGTGTAGGGCTTGAGCAGGTAGTCAAGCGCGGCCAGCTCGAAGGCCTGCAGCGCATGCTCCGCGTGGGCCGTGGAGAAGACGATGCAGCGCACCCCACGATCACGCAGGGCCGCGGCCAGCTGCACGCCGCTGCCGCCGGGCATCTCGATGTCCAGCAGGGCGAGGTCAGGCACTTCGCTGCCGGCGGGCACGAGGGCCAGCGCGGCCGGTGCGTCGGGCGCCTCCAGCAGCTCGGCGACATCGGCCTCGGCCAGCAGCAGGCGGCGCAGCTTGGCGCGCGCGGCGGGTTCATCGTCGACGATCAGCACCCGCATGGCAGCACCAGATGCAGGGCCATGCCGTGGCCCTCGGGCCCGAAGTCCACGCGCGCTGCCGTGCCGTAGCGGGCCTGCAGGCGTTCGCGCAGGTTGCGCAGGCCCAGGCCGCCTTCGGGGTCCGGCGGCAGCGGCTCGGGTGCGGGGCCTTCGCCCTGATTGCGCACGGTCAGCACCAGCTCGTCGCCCTCGCGGCGGGCCGACACGGCCACGGTGACCCGGCCACGGTGGCGCGCCACGTCATGCTTGACCGCGTTCTCGACCGGCGCCAGCAGCAGCAGCGCCGGCAGCCGGCAGGCCCGCGCGGCATCGTCGGCGTCGATCTGCACCACCAGCCGCTCCGGCCCGAAACGCGCCTGCATCAGGGCGAGGAAGGGCTGCACCAGGGCCAGCTCCTCGGCCACGCTGTGTTCGGCGCGCTGCTGTGCGGCCAGGGTCTGGCGCAGCAGCTGGGCCAGGTCGCACAGCAGCCGGTCGGCACGGGCCACGTCCTCGTACATCACCGAGGAAATCAGGTTCAGGGTGTTGAACAGGAAGTGCGGCTGCACCTGGTCGGCCAGGCGCGCCAGCCGCGCCTCGGCCAGCTCGCGACGGGTGCGGTCGAGCTCCTGCGCGCGGGCGCTGGCGGCCTGGGCCATCCACACGCCGCGCGAGATCAGGCAAAAGCTCAGGTAGCTCACTGCGTCCTTGCCCCCTTCGAACACCAGCAGCGTGGGCAGCGCATCGGGGTGGTACTCGACCCCCACCAGGCCATAGACGAGCAGCCGGATGCCGAACATGCCGGCGATGTGCAGCCCGCTGAACAGCGGCAGCGCCACCGCATGTGCCGCCAGCTGCTGCGGCCAGGGGCGGCCGGCCAGGCGCCCCACCAGCGCGTGCACCGCCAGCACCAGCAGGCCGATGACCGCGATGGAGCTGAACTCCCACAGGAAGGGCTCCCAGAGCCGCGTGCCGCCTGAGAGCCGGTAGGACTCGAGTGCCGAGGCGCTGAGCAGCAGGCCGACCACCGTCAGCAGGGCGAGATAGGGCAGGCGCCAGCGGCGCGCGGGCAGGAACATGGCGCGAGGGTAGCCGCTGCGCGCGGCCCGGCCGCGCCGTTCGCCCCGCGCAGGCCGCCATTCGTCCCGGGCAGGGTCAGGTCGTCATCGACGCGGCTTGCCGGCACCGCGCTCGCCGCCCGGCACCATGCCGCCGCGGCGCTCGGCATCCAAGCCCGGGGTGGCGCGCAGGTCGGTGTCGACCTGGCCCTGCTGCAGGTCGCGCGCCGCACGGCGGATGTGAGGGTCGGGCTCGGCCGGCGTGGCAGCGGCCTGTTGGTCGCGGTCGTGGGGCAGGGACGGGCCTTCGGGCCGCGACGCGTCGCCGCGGCTGCGCGGGCGATCCGCCTGCACCTGGGCGGGGTCGGGCGCCGGGCCAGTGGCCGGCGAAGTGACCGGCGAGGTGGCAGGGCGGGTGTCAGGACGGGTCATGGCGAGGCTCCAGCAGTCGATCCCTGCACTGTGGTCGTGCGCCCGATGCCCGTGCGTCGTCCGCGGTCGGGCGCGGCTGTCGGCCGGCGCGCCGTCCTACAAACGGCTCCGACAGCGTCCGGGGTCCCGGGGTGGTGTCGTCACGGAGCATCCGACCCATGGGTTCTTTCCTGACCGCGGCTCTGCCTGCGCCCGCCAGCCCCGCCGCCCCGCATTGGGAAGGCGGCGGTGACCACTGGCGCCTGGTGCTGGCGGGCGACTGGTCGGACGCCCTGCCCGCGCCGCCGGCGGCCGTGCGCGCCGAGGCGGGCACGCGCATCAGTGTCGACATGCAGGCCCTGCCGCACTGGCATCCGCCGCTGGCCGGCGCGCTGTGGCAACTGCTGGCTCCGCTGGCGCGCGCCGGTGTGCAGCTGGATCTCGCGGGGCTGCCGCGCGCCCTGCGCAGCCAGCTCGCGCGCAGCCTGCCGGCCGCCAACGCTCACGCCGCGGCCGAGCCCGAGGGCCCGCCGCCCCGCTGGCACGAGACGCTCCGCTTCATCGGCGCCACGCTGGCGGCGCTGGGTCGGCTGCTGCGCGGCCGCACCGCCATGCGCCGCAGCGACTGGCTCTGGCAGGTGGAGCAGACCGGGCCGCGCAGCCTGGGCATCGTGCTGCTGGTCAGCTCACTGGTGGGCCTGATCGTGGCCTACATGGGCGCGGAGCAGCTGCAGCGCTTCGGTGCGCAGAGCTTCATTGCCAACCTCGTGACCATCGGCGTGGTGCGCGAGATCGCGGCGCTGGTGGTCGGCATCGTGCTGGCCGGCCGCGTGGGGGCGGCGTTTGCCGCGCAGCTCGGCAGCATGCGGGCCGGCGAGGAGATCGACGCGCTGACCACCCTGGGTGTGGACCCGGTGGAGCATCTCGTGCTGCCGCGCCTGCTGGCGCTGCTGGTGACCGGCCCGCTGCTGACGCTGTGCGCCGGCGTGGCGGGCCTGGCGGTCGGCGGGGTCGTGGCCGTGGGGCTGTACGACGTGCCGATAGCCGCCTACGTGGCCACCACGCGCGATTCGCTGTCGGGCTGGGACCTGACGGTGGGTCTGCTCAAGGGCAGCGTGTATGCGATGTTGGTGGCCCTGGCCGGCTGCCGCCAGGGGCTGAACGCCGGCCGCAGCGCGCAGGCGGTGGGCGAGGCCACCACCGCTGCCGTGGTGCAGGCCATCGTGTGGATGGTGGTGGCGGCGTCGCTGCTGACCGTGATCTTCCAGCGGCTGGGGGTGTGATGAGCGACGAGGTGCTGATGACGGTCGAGAACCTCAGCCTGCATGCCGGCGGCCGCGAACTGCAGCATGGGTTGACCTTCGACATTCATGCGGGCGAGGTGCTGGCCATCTGCGGCGCCAGCGGCTGCGGCAAGAGCACGCTGCTGCGCCACCTGATCGGCCTGCAGGCACCGCGCACCGGCCGCGTGCTGTGGACGGCGGGTGGCGCCGAGCGCGATGTGCACAGCGACGACCCGCCACGCCGCGAGATCGGCGTCGCCTTCCAGGCCGGAGCGCTGTGGAGCAGCATGACCGTGGGCGAAAACCTGATGCTGCCGCTGGAGCTCTACACCGAGCTCACGGCCGCCGAGCGCGAGCAGCGCGCACGCGACAAGCTGGCCCTCGCGGGCCTGGACGACCCCGCCACCTTCGATGCCGAACCCAGCCAGCTCTCCGGCGGCATGCGCAAGCGGGCCGCCATCGCCCGCGCGCTGATGCTGGACCCGCCGCTGCTGTGCCTGGACGAGCCCTCCGCCGGCCTGGACCCGCTGACCTCGGCGCGCCTGGACGCCTTGATCCTGCAACTCAAGCGGGAGCTCGGCACGGCCATCGTGCTGGTGACGCACGAGCTGGACAGCCTCTTCGCCGTGGCCGACCGGCTGCTCTTCCTGGACGTGGCCGCCCGCACCGCCACCGCGCTGGGCCCGCCGGCCGAGCTGCGCGACCAGGGGCCGCCTGCGGTGCGCGAGTTCCTCACGCGGGGCCGCGTGAGCGCCGATGCGGCGGAGGTGGCGGCATGAAGTCCCGCCGCGCCAACCCCTTCGTCATCGGCGCCTTCGTTGTGGCGGCGCTGGCCGCGCTGGCCGTGGCGCTGATCGCGCTGCCCGGCCGGCACTGGTTCGAACGGCCGCAGCGCGTCGTCATGTTTTTCTCGGGCTCGGTGTTCGGGCTGCAGAAGGGCGCGCCGGTGGTCTTCCGCGGGGTGCGGGTGGGCAATGTGACCGACATCAGCGTGCGCTACGAGGCCAAGACCGACAGCTTCGCGATTCCCGTCATGGCCGAGCTCGACGACGACGCGGTGCGCGGCCTGGAGGGCCGCTTCACGCATGACGACATCGGCCATGCGCTGCCGCTGCTGATCAAGCGCGGCCTGACCGCCCAGCTCGGCACACAAAGCCTCGTGACGGGCCAGCTCTACGTGGACCTCGATTTCCGCAGCAAGCCGCCCGGCGTGCTGCACGGCGGCGACCACGACGGCGCGACCGAGATCCCGACCAGCGCGACCGCCTTCCAGGCCTTGAAAAACCAGCTGGAGAGCGTGGACCTGCGCAAGATCCTGGACGACCTCAGCCAGATCGCCAACTCCACGCGGACCCTGGTGGCCGCGCCGGAGCTGCGCCAGGGCCTGCAGGACTTCGCCGCCACCGCCCGCCATGCCCGCGAACTGGCCGCGGTGCTGGAGCAGCGCGCGCGGCCGCTGACCCGCGGGGCCGAACAAGCGATGGCCAGCGTGGGCCGCGCCGGCGACAAGGTCTCGACCGCGGCCGACAAGCTCGGTGACGGCGCCGACAAGGCCGGCAAGCTGCTCGACCCGCAAGGCCCGGTCGTGACCGACCTGCAGCGCACGCTCGCCGAGCTGCAACGCGCCGGTGCCTCGCTGCGCGACGCCACCGACCGTGACGGCCCGCTCCTGCAACAGAGCGACCGCACGCTGCGCGACCTGTCCGCCGCCGCCCGCGCCCTGCGTGAGCTGGCGCGCACCCTGGACGCCCAGCCAGAAGCCCTGCTGCGCGGGCGCCAGCCCGACGCCTCACCGCCGCCCACCCCCACGCCGGAGCCCGCCCGATGACGCCAGCCGCCCTGCCTCGTCGCCACCTGCTGCTGAGCCTCGGCGCCCTGGCCCTGGCGGGCTGCGCCAGCCGCTCGGCTCCGGCGCGCCGGCTCTACGGGCTGACCGGCGCGCCTCCCTTGCCCGCCGACGCGAGGCCGGGCCAGGACGGGCGCGCCTGGGTGCTGAGCCCGCAGGTGGCCCTGCCCGAACTGCTGGACCGTGAAGAGCTGCTGGTGGCCGACGGCCGCGCCGGCCTGCGCCCCTGGCCCGAGGCCCGCTGGGCCGAGCCCCTGCGCGATGCGCTGCCGCGCGTGCTGGCCGACGATCTGCGCCGGCTGCGCCAGCCCTACCCGGTCAGCCTCGCCACGCCGCTGAACCGCGACCTCGAAAGCCTGCGCCTGGTGGTGCAGGTGGATGAATGGCTGGCCCGGCCCGGCGGTGCCGGCCTGACGCTGCAACTGCGGGCACGCTGGCACTTCACGCCGCTGCAAGGGCCGGCCGACACCGCGCTGCCGCCCGCCGGCAGCGCCGAGCTCTCACTGCCCTGCGCCGCCGAGGCCGACGCGTTGGCCGCGGCCTACCGCCAGAGCGTGCTGCTGCTGGCGGCGCGCATCGTGGCGGCGGGCTAGCCTCAGCTACCCGAAGTCAGCTTCGCCGCAAACGCCTTGTGCACGCCCAGCAGCGCGGTGGCGCGTTGGGTCTGCACCTGGATGAGCGCGTCCTGCGCGGCCAGGCGCTCCTGTTCGGCGCTGAGCAGTGCGTAGAAGTCGGTCACGCCGGCCTCGTAGCGCTTCAGGGCCAGGTCGCGGGCACGCTGGGTGGCCTCGGCGGCGGCCGCCTGGGCGGTGGCCTGCTGTTCGGTTTCGCGCAAGGTCGACAGGCTGCCCTGCGCATCCTGCAGCGCGGTGAGCTGGGCCTGCTCGGCCGAGGCCACCGCGGCGTCGAAGCCGGCGCGGGCGGCCGAGGCCTCGGCCCTGCGGGCACCAAAGTCGAGGAAGTTCCAGTTCAGCGCCGCGGCGATGCTGTGGATCTGCGTGCCGCTCTTGAACAGGTCGCTGCTGCTGCCGGCGCTCCAGCCGATCTGGCCGGTGAGGCCGAGCGTGGGCCAGCGCGCGGCCCAGGCGACCTGGGCACGGGCTGCGGCCGCCTGGGCGCGCACGGTGGCGGCCTTGACGTCCGGGCGCGCCGCCAGCAGGCCGGCCGGGTCGGGCAGGGTGCCCAGGCTGATCAGGCGCGGCTCGGGCATCGGGGGCAGGGGATCGCTGTCGGCCTTGTCGCAGTCAGCGGGTGTCTGGCCGCGCAGCACGTCGAGCTGCAGCCGGGTCAGGCAGGCCGCGTTGCGCAGGGCCGGCACGCTGGCCGAGGTCTGCGCGACAAGCGCCTCGGCGCGGGCCTGGTCCAGCGCCGTGCCGCGACCGGCGCCCACGCGGGCCTTGACGAGGTCCAGCAGCTGGTTCTGCACCACCAGGGTTTCCTTGGCGAGCTTGAGCCGGTGGCCCAGGCCGATGAGCTGGGCCTGCAGGTTCAGCGCGGTGCCGGCCAGGCTGAGGGCGGCCGCATCACGGTCCAGGGCGGCGCTTTGGGCGTCATAACCCGCCGCCTGGGCGGTGGCGGACACGCGGCCCCAGAGGTCGACTTCCCAGCTCGCCGTGGCGTTCACGCCGTAGCTGTTGAAGTTGTTGTAGACGCCCTGGTCGTTGGGCGCGCGCTGGCGGCTGGCGTTGGCGCCAGCGCTGACCGAGGGCAGGCGGCGGGCGCCGGCGGCATCGGCCAGGGCCTCGGCCTGCTTGAGCCGCGCGGCGGCGGCGCGCAGGTCGCGGTTGTTGGCGAGCACCTCGTCCACCACGCGCTGCAGCTGCGCGCTGTCGACAAAGGCCGTGGTCATGGTGGCGGCACCGGGGTTGGCCGGTGGCAGCTGGGCGAAGGTGGCGGGCGCGAGGTTCTTCGGGCCGTCCTTCAGGCCGGGAGCGGCGCAGCCCGCGAGCAGCGCGGCAGCCGCAGCCGCCAGGGCGAGGGGGGTCAGGCGGACGAGCATGTCAGTGGCCCTCCTTCTTGGCGTTTTCGGCATCGTCAATGCCGGGGTGGAAGGCGTGCGCGGAGGCATCGATCTGCGCCTTGAGCGCGGCTGCACGGGCGCGGCGCTTCTCGGTGCCGGCACGCAGGAGGCTGTAGAACACCGGCGTCAGGAAGATGCCGAACAGCGTCACGCCCAGCATGCCGGAGAACACCGCAATGCCCATCGCACGGCGCATCTCGCTGCCGGCGCCGCTGCCCAGGATCAGCGGAATGACACCGGCGCAGAACGCGATGGACGTCATCAGGATCGGGCGCAGACGCAGACGGCAGGCCTCGATGACGGCATCACGGATGCTGCGGCCCTGTTCTTCGAGCTCCTTGGCGAACTCGACGATCAGGATGGCGTTCTTGCAGGCCAGGCCCACCAGCACCACCAGCGCCACCTGCGTGAAGATGTTCAGGTCGCCCGCCTGCATGAAGGGCGGCAGGTGCGACAGCCACACGCCGAACAGCGCCGACAGGATGCACATCGGCACGATCAGGATGATGGCCAGCGGCAGCGTCCAGCTCTCGTACTGGGCGGCCAGCACGAGGATGACCAGCAGCACCGAGAAGGCGAGCACGGCGGCCAACGTCGGCACCTTGATGTCGGTGCCGGGCAGGGTCACGTCGCGGGTCAGGCGGTCCTGGTAGCTGAGGTCGGTGAACTCATAGCCGAAGCCGCGCGGCAGGGTCTTGAGCAGGCGCTCGATCTCGACCTCGGCCTGGCCCGACGAGAAGCCGGGCTTGGGCGCACCGTTGATGTCCGCGCTCGGGAAGCCGTTGTAGCGCGTGACGCGGGTCGGGCCGAAGGTCGGCTCGACATTCATCAGCGAGCCCAGCGGCACCATGTCGCCAGCACCGTTGCGCGTCTTCAGCTGGACGACGTCTTCGGCCTTGGCCCGGAAGGGCGCGTCAGCCTGCACGATGACCTGGTAGGTCTTGCCGAACTTGGTGAAGTCGTTGACGTAGAGCGAGCCGAGGTTGATCTGCAAGGTGTCGTAGATCGAGCCCAGCGGCACGCCCATCTGCTTGGCCTTCACGCGGTCCACGTTGGCGAACAGCTGCGGCACGTTGATGTCGTAGGTCGAGTAGGGCGTGCCGATGGACGTGTTGGGGTTGCCGTAGATCTGGCCCAGCGTGCCCCAGGTCGCACCGTACAGTGCCTGTTCGCCCTGGCTGCTGCGGTCCTGCACCTGCACCTTGAAGCCGCCCGCGATGCCCAGGCCGTCGACCGGCGGCGGCGGCACGACGAACATGCGCGCGCCCTTGATCTGCTGGATGGCGCCGTTGACCTGGCCCAGGATGGCTTCCTTGCTCAGCTCACGCGAAGTGCGCTTGTCGAAGCCATCCAGGCCGAAGAACACGATGCCTTCGTTGGGCGAGGCCGAGAAGCCGGCCACCGACAGGCCAGGGAAGGCCACCGAGTCGACGATGCCGGGCACCTTCAGCGCGATCTCGCTCATCTGGCGGATGACTTCCTCGGTGCGGTCCAGGCTCGCACCGGCCGGCAGCTGCGCCACGCCGATCAGGTACTGCTTGTCAGGTGCGGGCACGAAGCCGCTCGGGATGCGCGAGAACACCAGCGCGGTGGCGCCGAGCAGCAGCGCGTAGATGACCAGGGCGAAGGACTTGCGCTTCAGGATGCCGGTCACGCCGCGACCGTAGGCCGCCGAGCGGCGCTGGAAGGCGCAGTTGAACCAGTGGAAGAAGCGGCCGAAGAGGCGGTCCATGCCGCGCGTGAGCGCGTCCTTCGGCGCATCGTGCGGCCGCAGCAGGATGGCGGCCAGCGCGGGCGACAGCGTCAGCGAGTTGAAGGCCGAGATCACCGTGGAGATGGCGATGGTGACCGCGAACTGCTTGTAGAACTGGCCCGACAGGCCCGGCACCAGCGTCAGCGGGATGAACACCGCGCACAGCACCAGCGCGATCGCGATGATGGGCCCGGAGACCTCGCGCATCGCCTTGACGGTGGCGTCATGCGGCGTGAGGCCATCCTGGATGTTGCGCTCGACGTTCTCGACCACCACGATGGCGTCGTCCACCACGATGCCGATGGCCAGCACCAGGCCGAACAGCGTCAGCGTGTTGATCGAGAAGCCCAGCAGCAGCAGCACCGCGAACGTGCCCACGATGGACACCGGCACCGCCACCAGCGGGATGATGGACGCGCGCCAGGTCTGCAGGAAGATGATGACGACCAGCACCACCAGTGCCACGGCCTCGAACAGCGTGTGCACGACCTTCTCGATGGAGGTCTGCACGAAGCGCGTGGGGTCGTAGACGATGGCGTAGTCCACGCCCTTGGGGAAGCTGGCCTTGAGCTTCTCCATGGTCTTGCGGACGTTGTCGGAGATGGCCAGCGCGTTGGAGCCCGGCGCCTGGAAGATGGCGATGGCCGCGGCTTCCTTGTTGTTCAGCAGGCTGCGCAACGCATAGGTGTTGGCGCTGATCTCGACCCGGCCGACATCCTTCACGCGCACGAAGGCACCGGTGGCCGGCTCGGTGCGGATGATGATGTTGCCGAACTCCTCTTCGCTGGCCAGGCGACCCTGGGCATTGATGGCGAGCTGGAAATCCGTGCCCTTGGGCGCGGGCGAGGCGCCCACCACGCCGGCGGCAACCTGGGTGTTCTGCTCGCGGATGGCGTTGACGACGTCCGACGCGGTCAGGTTGCGGCCCGCGAGCTTTTGCGGGTCGAGCCAGATGCGCATCGCGTAGTCGCCCGCGCCGAAGCTCAGCACCGAGCCCATGCCGGGAATGCGCAGCAGGTCGTCACGCACGTTCAGCGTGCCGTAGTTGCGCAGGTAGAGCGCGTCGCGGGAGTTGTCCGGGCTGACCAGGTGAACCACCATGGTCAGGTTCGGGCTGCTCTTCTCGGTCGTCACGCCGATCTGGCGCACGATGTCGGGCAGGCGGGGCAGGGCGCGGTTGATGCGGTTCTGCACCGCGGTCTCCGCGGCCTCGGGATGAGTGCCGATCTTGAAGGTGACGGTCAGCGTCATGGCGCCGTCACCCGTGGCCTGGCTCTCGAAGTACAGGACGTTCTCGAGGCCGTTGATCTGCTCTTCCAGCGGCGTGGCCACGGTTTCGGAGATCACGCGCGGGTTGGCACCCGGGTACTGGGCGCGCACCACCACCTGCGGCGGCGCGACCTCGGGGTACTCCGAGATCGGCAGCAGCGGGATGGCCAGCGCGCCAATGAGGAAGATGAAGAGGGACAACACGGTCGCAAAGCGCGGCCGGTCGATGAAGAAGCGTGAGATGTCCATGTCAGTGGCGTCCGGCAGCCCGAAGCCACTGACCGCCCCCTCGGGGGGCAGCGAGCTTTAGCGAGCGTGGGCGCTATCGAGTAGCAGATGCCCTTGATGAAGAGTGGCCCTGTGGATTTAATCAGGGCATGGTCAGAATTCCTGCTGCGCTCAAATGGCTGATTACTCACCGAGGTCGGTTGCTCGGCGAGATCAAGAAAGTCAAGAAACGTCAGGCCGCGCGTGAGGCGCAGATCGAAGCGGCCATCAGTGCTATCGACAAGCGCAGGCAAACGCTCGAGAAGCGGCTGAGCATCATCAGGTCGCGCACGCCCTTGTTGATCCAGGGGATTGAGAGCGATATGGCAGCGATCGACCGTGCGATCAGCCAGCACCGCATCATGGTTGATGCCGATTCAATATCAGCCATCAAATCGCAAGAGCGGGCCTACTACTTGCAGCCGGGCCAGATGACCAGGCTGATCCTAAAGGCCCTACGCGAAGCCAACGGTGAAGAGCTGACCACCAACGAGATTGCGGTGTTCGTCATGACGGAGTCAAAGCTTCAGATCCCCGGAGGCGAGTTCTACGAATTCAAGCTCGCCGTTCGGAAGCGAATGCGAGCGATGCACGCTGCAGGCTTGCTGCGGCGGGCGGCCGTCGGCGGCCACACCGTCGAGAGCCGCTGGACGCAAGCGCCACTGGAGCGCTAGCGCGGTGGCCGTGAGGCACGGACGGCACGTCAAGTGACGGGTGTGCGATGGTATCGCGCCCGTCAGCGCCAGGTGGGCCAAACTACTTGACTGAGCGTGCTAGCCCTGGGCGACGCTGTCGGTTCTTGAACTGGGGATGCGTCCTTGAAAGTACCCGCGCCACTTCGACGTGTGGGAGCTAAGAAGACCTCGCGTCAGTGCATCCGTCTTGGTGCCCTCCGTCTGACGTCGGCAGTCTTCTCGCCAAGCCATCTCGACGGCGTAGTCGAGGATGTATTGCGGCTCAAACTTGTGACCGATACCTAGGACGTAGCGCCTCAGCCTTGAAAAGAAAGATTCGGCCTGGTTCTCGTTGACGCCCGCAGCGCTGCTGTACTCCAACTGATGGTTGACCACGTGATGGTCGAAGTGCTGCGAAAGCCATGTGTACGCAGCATTCTCGTCCGACATGATGGTGGAGCCCGGCTCGACCGAACGCATGATCGGAGCTCGCACCTCTGCCGCGCTTTCCGCCTGGAGAACGAAGACCCTGGTTGTCACGGCGCCCAGGCCATGAAGCCCCGCGTGCTGGCGCAAGACAAAAACAATGCGCCGCTTCTTCAGTCGCTCAATGTTCGCCTTCGAAGGCTTTGCTTTCGGTATGGGCTTTCCAGCGTTCTGCGCTGCCATCTGCGACTGAATCCGCTCGGCAACCTGCTTGTCTTTGCCCGGCCGCCGGCGAACGCGGCCACTGCGAGGCCGGCCGCCAAAATGTCCACCGTCAAGCTCGATGACCCCTTGCAGAGGCGGCAACTCGCGGATGAGGCTGATTGCTTCCCGGATCTTTTGATTAAGCAAGAAGGCTGTCTTCGCCTGCACGTTCAGCAAACGATGTGTGTGCAGCCCCGCGACGCCCTTGGCGCCGGACACGAAAAAGGCAATTGCCAGCAGGATGAGCTTGAACGGCAGCTTGCGAGAATGAAGCACGGTTCCGCTCGTTATCGAAAAAGTGTGGTGGCAATCCTTGCAACGCCATTGGCACCGATCGGACCTGTAGTAATGCTTGTCGATTGCGCCGCAGTCGGGACAGGTGACTTGGGTTCGGGAGCCGAAGCGCATCTCAACAAAGCGCCAGTAGCAGGCGTCCTCGGTCATGTTGGAGACGTGCGCAGCCGTGAAGTCGCGCGTTGAAGCGTGGGTGAGGAGGTTCCTGTGCTTGCGGCGCGCGGCTTCGTCGGCCCGCGGCAAGAAGGTTTGGTGCGGCGTCGGTGCGCCAGCCTGCGAGCCGGGAGACGACTTCGCGGGAGACTTGGAACTCATGATGTGCAATCCGATGGCCGGCGCCTGGGTCATCAGGGCCGGAAGCGAAGAGCAACAGGCGGCCGTCCCGGTCAGAGACCGGGTTGACTCACGGGGGGGAATTGCACATACTTCGCCGTATCAAGGGTGTCCTCACACTTGCCGTACGAGTAAAAGGGGTCGGGTTCCATTGGCGTGGAATCCGGCCCTTCGTGCTTTCTGAGCCTGTTGTCCGAGTCGAAGAAGTTCAGGGCAATGCGATAGCGATCCTTTCTCGTGAGAAGTCGTTATTCCAGAAGCCCCAGGACGGCATCAGCTCGGTGCCGATTGGCGGCTTCGTGTGTTGGTAGCCTCAGTCCGAGCGACCGGGCAGGCCCGCTGCAATCAGGTATGCGGCCACGTCTCTGGTGGCGACGACGTGTTGGCGCCCGACCTTTGCTAGCGTCAGCGGTATTCGACGAGCATCGATGGCCCGCTTGAGGGTCAGTGAACTGCCATACCGCAGTAGGACGGCAAGTTCGTCGGACGTCATCAGTTCGCCGTACCGATCTACGAGGCGGTCTTCGAGGGTGTGCGGGCTAGAACTGTTTGACATACGCGTGCGGCCGGGTTTTCGCTGACTCTCGACGACACTCGTTGACTCCTCAAGGGTCACTGATAGGCCCACAAGAGTGACCCTTGACGTATCCGCGCACAACCGAGTTCGAGACACTGCGATCCCAGTTCTGGGCTCAGATGACCCTGGCCTGGTATGGCCGTGGCGGTCCTAAGCAGCTCGAACAAATGGTTCGGACACAGGGAAGGTATGCGGCCAACGAGGCAGGCGGCCGCTTTGCTGACTACCTCAAGGGCTCCAAGCCGTTCCGGTCACGAAGCCCAGTACCGAGGGACGCGATCTGGGTAGATCGCTGCGCGAAGCTGTGGCCACACACCGGCGATTGGTTCTACACCCCGATGTGGTACCTGCTTGACCGGCGCGCCGTGTCTTTGGAGACCCTCATTGAGCTCGTAAGGTGGTTGCCATCCAGATACCAGGATGTGCTGCTGGAAGACAACAGCCCGGAACACCTTGCCAGTTCGCTCAACGTCGTGGTTTGGCCATTGCTGACCGACCTGAGTTACCCACTGGGCCCATGGTCCCTGGGTGCACTGGCCTGCGCCATGCGTCGTCTTGAGCTCGCCGGCGATCTGCCCGGTGCTCGGCGGTGCGCCATCGGCTTGATGTGGTCGATGCAGCAACTGGCTGCGGTGTTGCCGCCCAAGGCCGGTGAGGTTTTGCGCCAGACGAGCGCCGCCCTAGGCCGCAACTTGGCGTCGCCGTACTACCTCGCTCGCGTTGGAATCAAGGTTTCAGATGCCGAGCTTGAGTCATTCGCTGCTGCCCGCAGCGAGCACCTTTCTCGATATCAATTCCCTAGCCCGCTCGTTGAGCTGTGGGCTGCAGGCTGGGGGCAAAGTTGTACGTCGCCAGCTGCGATGTGGAAATGCCCGTTGCGTTGCTAGATGCACGAGGGCCCTTCCCTGCCGCGACCTTCTTACAGTCCCGTGGTTCGTCGAACCGATCTGCACGACCGCGCAGCGTTTGTGTTTCATGTTGTCGTCGACCCAGTCCTCGACGACCGCGGCACTGCCACGTTTGACCGTCTCTCATTCTTTCGGCGACACGGGCTCGTCGTTGTCGATCATGCCCATCTGGCGGATCTGCTGGCCGCCCCAGACGACCTTTCGCGGAATTAAGTGGCTTTGCCACCGGTCCGACGCAGGCCTGCGTGCGGCGCTCACAATGAGCCGCTCCCCAGACGCGTGCCTCACCTGTGTGGTGGGCAACAATCATCTTGAGCAGCCCTAGGTAGTAGACGCCGGGCACCGGTGGGAGGCCAAAACAGCCGAGATCGTCGGCGTTCCTTACGATCTGCCACCACTAGTGGTTTGAAGTCGCAACTCGATATCAAGGTCGCAACTTAGCAAAAGGAGGACCCATGCGCATGCTGACACCTATTGGCTTCCCTACCCCTCCATCGGTGGCCACGTTGCGCCATTGGTCCGTGCTAGAGGTCGTTGACGACGATGGGAACCCCGCCCGGCTCGTGGCTGGCATGCTTACGGAGACGAGGATGCGACTCACAAGTCAGGTTGAGCAGTTCGAGGGCGGCCAGGTTGTGACCCGTTCGGGAAGCGTCTATACGCTTGAAGGACCTCCAGCGACGCATCAGCAATTCGATGAGCAGAGCACGCGACGCGAAGCACTCCTCGCGGGACGCGAGGCCATAGATGTCACGTTGGAGTATGTCTAGTTCCGTCCTGTGCCGCAGACGACTGCACCAGGCCAACGCCATTGAATAGCTGGGGCCGCTGCGCTACCTGACGGACAAACGAGCGGGCAGAAACCACATCAACCGGATGCCAAGCCCAGATCATCCGTTGGGCGCTGCAGCAGGCTGACTGGCTCACCAGCTTCGCGAGGCGACCTGGGCAACCTATGGTTATCCCCATGTGCATTCCGCAGTTTCCCGGTTTGTGCGGAATTTCCGCACAAACCGGGAA
>JAIPCJ010000058.1 GCA_021738245.1 Methylotenera sp.
CGCACGCTGGCGCAAAAGCTGCCCCCGCTGGCCTCGCTGGCTGACCTGATCGACCTGTCAGCCGCGGCTACCGCCGAGCATTTCCGCGCCGCGATCGAGGCGGCCGCGGCCGACCCCGCCGTGGACGGGGTGCTCGCGGTGTACGCCCCCCAGATCGGCTCGGACGCCACCGAGACGGCGCAGGCCGTCGTCGCCCCCAAGGCCTTGGCGGACAAGCCGCGGCTTGGCTGCTGGATGGGCGATGCCTCGGTGCTGGAGGCGCGGCGCGTGCTGAACCAGGCCGCCATCGCCAACTTCCGCACGCCCGAGGCCGCGGTGGGCGCCTTCGGCAACATCGCCGCCTTCTACGCCAACCAGCAGCTGTTGCTGCAGACGCCGCCACCGATGAGCAGCCTCGCGCAACCCGACGTCGAGGCCGCGCGGCTGCTGATCGAGAGCGTGCTGGCCGAGCGCCGCCGCACCATGACCGAGATGGAAAGCAAGGCCCTGCTGGCGGCCTTCCACATCCCGGTCACGCAGACCGTGCTGGCCCGCAGCGCCAACGAGGCCATGATGCTGGCCACGCAATTGGGCTTTCCGGTGGCGCTCAAGATCGATTCGCCCGACATCGCCCACAAGAGCGATGTGCAGGGCGTGGCCCTGAACATCCAGAGCGGCGCGGCCGCGCGCGACACCTACAACGAGATGGTGGCCCGCGTAAAGCGGCTGCAGCCCCAGGCCCGCATCAACGGCGTGACGGTGCAGAAGATGGCGCGCAGTCGCCGCGGCCAGGAGGTCTGCGTGGGGCTGGTGACGGACGAGGCTTTCGGGCCCACCATCGTCTTCGGCGCGGGAGGCACCATGATCGAACTCATCGCCGACCGGGCGATGGAGCTGCCGCCGCTCAACCAGTTCCTCGCGCGCCGCCTGGTGGAGCGGGCGCGCGTGTCCGAAGCCCTGGCCGAGGGCCGCGGCGGCGGCGCGCCCGCCGACATGGAAGCGCTGGAGCGGGTGCTGCTGCGGGTCAGCGAAATGGTGTGCGAGTTCCCGCAGCTGCGCGAGATGGACATCAACCCGCTGATCGTCGATGAACACGGCGCCGTGGCGGTGGACGCCCGCGTGGTGCTGCAGCCCGGCCCGCAGACCGGCATCGCGCGGGCCTTCGACTACCCGCACCTGGCCATCCTGCCCTACCCGGCCCGCTTCGAGCAGGTCTGGCCGCTGGCGGGCGGCGGCGAAGTGACCGTGCGCCCGGTGCGCCCGGACGACGCGCAGATGCTGCAGGACCTGGTGCGCGGCCTGAAGCCCGAGAGCCGCTACTTCCGCTTCGCCAGCGCCATCAAGGAACTGCCGCCAGGGTTGCTCGCGCGCCTCACGCTGATCGACTACGACCGCGAGATGGCACTCGTGGCCGTTTACTGCGAACGCACCGCACGCGATGACGGCGGCTTCGACGAACGCGAGCGCATCGTGGGCGTCAGCCGCATCATCACCAACCCCGACCAGACCAGCTGCGAATTCAGCCTGCTCGTGGCCGACGACTTCGGCGGCAAGGGCCTGGGCTCCAGGCTGATGGAAGGCATCACCGACGCGGCACGCGAGAAGGGCCTGTCGGACATCGAAGGCCTGGTGCTGACGAACAACGCCGACATGCTCAAGCTCATGCGCGGCCTGGGCTTCACGGTGAAGCCTTTCCCGGAGGACCCGGACTTCAAGTTGGTGGTTCGCTCGCTCCAGGGCTGAGTCAGGCCGACAGCTTGGCACTCACCAGGCGATTCAAGCTGACGCCTTGTTCACTCGCCTCGATGACGAGCCGGCGGTGCTGTTCTGGCGGGATGCGCACCTTGAACTCGCCGCTGTAGCGCCGCTCCGCCAGCGGCTCTGGCACCGGCTCGCCCTCGGCCAGCATGTCCCGGACGCACCCCTGAACCAGCGTGCGAATGCCCGCCAGCGCCTCCTCCGGCGCTGCGGCAAGCCAGGACAGTGACGGCATCTCGGCGCACAGGCCCACATGGGCCTCGTCCTCGGCAGACCAAGTGACGCGGTAGGTGTAGTGGTCAGTGTTCATCATGCATGCCCCGCAACTTCTCGATGGCTTGCAGCACCTGGCGCACCTGGTACGCCTTTGCCTTGCCCTTGTCGTTCTGGATATTGACCCGCGGATCGCCGGGCCAAGGTGTCTTGAACACGGCATGGCTCGATCCCGACTGCCGCGCCACACCGAAGTGGAATTCGCAGACCTTCAACAGATCGTGAAAGCGAACGCCGTTGGGCGCGGCTTTCATCTGGCGCAGCAGCGTCTCGATATCCGCCATGCGCAAATGGTGTCATTAATGACACCATTGGTCAAACAGGCGATCGGCAGCGATGCCGCTCAGGACAGGCGTGCCAGCCGCTCCGTCAGCAGCGCAAAGAAGCCGTCGGCATCTGCATGCCGCAGCACCTGCGCATTGGCCGGCAGGCCGGTCACGGCCCACCAGTCGATGACGGTCATGCCGCGGGTGAGTTCGCTCTGCGTCTCGATGCGCACATTGCAGTCGCGGCTGGTGAAGAGCTCCGGCCGCAGCAGGAAGGCGATGACGCAGGGGTCGTGCAGCGGGCCGCCGTCCTGGCCGTATTTCTCTTCGTCGTAACGCTCGAAGAACTCCATCCAGGCGGCCACCACCGGGCCGACGCGGTTGGGCAGCGCACGGAGGGCGTCGATGCGCTTTTGCGTGGTCAGCACCTCGTGCGTGACATCCAGCGGCGCCATGGTGATCGGCACGCCGCTGGTGAACACCTCGTGCGCGGCCTGCGGGTCGACGTAGATGTTGAACTCGGCCGCCGGCGTCACGTTGCCGCCCTCGAAGAAGCCGCCGCCCATCAGCACGATGCGGCGGATGCGAGCGGCGATGTCCGGCGCGCGGCGCAGCGCCAGCGCGATGTTGGTCAGCGGCCCCAGGGGGCAGAGCGTGACCGTGCCGGCCGGGCACTCGCGCAGGGTCTGGATGATGAAATCCACCGCGTGGCGCGCATCCACCGCCAGGGTGGGCTCGGGCAGGTCCACGCCGTTGAGGCCGGTGTCGCCGTGCACATGCTCGGCCGTCACCAGGGGCACATCCAGCGGCCGGTCGGCACCCGCGCAGACCGGCACATCACGACGCCCGGCCAGCTCCAGCACCTTGCGGGCGTTGAGCGTGGTCAGCGAGAGCGGCACATTGCCGGCCACGGTGGTCACGCCGAGCAGCTCCAGCTCGGGCGAGGCGGCGGCCAGCAGCAGGGCGACCGCGTCGTCCTGGCCGGGGTCGGTGTCGATGATGATGGGCAGGCGGTTCATGAGGTGGGGTCGGGGGGCGCGATGTCGAGGTCGATGGCGCCGAAGAGGCTGCTGCCTTCGGCGGTCTTGAGGTCCAGGTGCAGGCTGTCGCCCGGCGCGAGCGTGAGGCCCAGCTCGCCCAGGCTCATGCCGGCCACCTGGCCGGCGCGCAGGGCGCGCAGTCGGGCCAGCCGGGCCAGCGCGGCGCCGGGGGCTGCGTCCACATCACGAGCGGGCTGCTTGCTGCCGTTGTGCAGCAGATGCAGGCGCGCCTGAATCCGCCCGCCGGCCCAGCCGGGGCCGAGCTCGTCGGGCGTGAGGGCCAGCGGTGCGCACTGGGTGGCGAGGAGCTCGCCGTCCAGCCGCCAGTCCACGGCCAGGGTCAGCAGGCGAAGCGCATCGAGCGCAGCAGGGGCATCGCTGGCGGCAGCGAGGTCGCCCACGATCGCGGCAAGCGCCGGATGCCCCTCGGCTGGTGCGCGCAGCGGCTGATGCGGCGCGCCGAAGATACCGACGTCGCGCTGCACGCCGCCGTCTGCGCCCACCACGGCCCAGCCACTGCTGCGCGGCAGCGGTGCGAGGCACTTCTGCGGGTCGAAGGGGAAGGCGTGGCGCAGCTTGCCGTGATTGAGCTGCACGGCGAGGTCGTCGAGCTGGGGCGCGAGAAAGCCCCAGTCGTCCAGCACCTGCTGCAGGCGCGTGGCGATGCCGGTGGCGTAGTGGGCCTGGGTCAGGTCGCGCGAGACGATGACGAGGTGGCCATCGCGCGAGCCGTCGGCGTAGCTGGCGAGTTTCATCGGGTGGGTATCGGGTTGATGGCAGCATTGTGCGATGCGCGCTCCCTCCTCTCCCGCCCAGGCTCTGCCTCGGGCTGCCGCGCTGGCCCTGTTGGCCAGCCTGGTGGTGCATGCCGCGCTGCTGCTGGGCGAGCGCCCGCGCGACGAGCCGCGCCCGGCGCGGGCCGTCACGGTGGCCGTCACGGCGCCGCCCCGCCTGCCCATGCCGCTGCCGGAGACGACGACGCCTGCGCCCCCAACACTGCCCACGCGGCCTCTGCCGAAGGAGGCCCCCACGCCACGCACGGCGCCCACGCCCCTCGTGGCGGCCGATGCGCCCACGCCGGCCGCCGAAGCGCCGCTCCTGCGCCTGGCCGGGCCCGCCGCCTGGGCCTACCGGCTGCGCCAGGGCGGGCAGGACGGTGAGGCGTTGCTGGACTGGCGCCCCGAGCCCGATGGCCGCTACAGCCTGCGGCTGACGCGCCGCATCGGCGAGCGCACCTTGCCCGCCTGGGAGAGCCTGGGCCAGTTGGGCAGCAGCGGCCTGGCGCCCGAGCGGTTTGCGCTGCAACGCGACGGACGAGATCGCCAGGCGATCAACTTCGACGCCGAGGAGCGGCGGGTGAGCTTCTCGGCCAGCCCGGCGCAGCTGGCCCTGCCCGAGGGCGCGCAGGACCGGCTCTCCTGGTGGCTGCAGCTTGCCGCCCTGGTGCAGGCCAACCCGGCGCCGGGCGGGCGCTGGCGGGTGTGGGTCGCCGGGCTGCGCGGCGAGCTGCGGGAATGGGTGTTCGAGGCCGCCGAGCCGGCACCCGAGGACGCCGGCAGCCTGCATCTGCGGCGCCAGCGGCTGGGCGAGCACGATCCCGGCGTGGAACTCTGGCTGGACCCGGCGCGCGGCTACTGGCCGGTGCGACTGCGCCAGGGCGACCCTGAAACCCGCGGTTTCGAAATCTGGCTGAGCGTTGTGAACTCCTGACGCTTCCTACACGTTGTCGGGCCATTGGATGACCCGATCAACACCGGGTTCTGCCAGTATTCCGATCAATCGGGGCTTGAAACCCCCGCATGCATCCGCAGTTGAAGCCACGAGGAGCACTCCATGCACATGCTTTACAACTCCGACAGCTTCATCGTCGTCCAGTTCGACGTGCCGACCGCCGAGCGCCATGAAATCGCGCAGGGGCCGCAGCTCAACCGGGGCGGCTTCGAGATCGTCGACAAGTTCGCGCGCAAGGAGATCTTCATCGAAGGCGCGCTGGCCGAATCCTTTCAGCAAGGCGTGCAGGCCATCATGGACGAAGGCGAGCCGTCGGAGGACGAACTCGACGCCTTCATCGAGCGCTATGCGCTGATGGGCCAGCAGCCGGTCGTGATGCACTGAACAATTTGTGGGGATCGTGACGCATTGATTCGCTCCCAAGCCTGATACAAGATGGGCTCGCGCCGGCGACTTGCAGCCGGCCAAGGAGTCCATCGATGGTGAAGCGAGCCGCCGCAGAGACAGCCTCACGGGCCAGCGCCCGCGTGCTGCCCTCGCCCGGCCTGGACAGCGCCCCGGTGCTGGACCGCATGTGCTCGCAGTTCGTGCTGACGCTGACCGTCAAGCACGCCGGCCGCTTCAACCTGCGGCGCGATTTCAACGGCCTGCTGTCCTTCACCGGGCGCCACCTCGTGTGGCCGACGCGCGTGTTGCAACGCCTGCGCGTCTACCTGGCCCAGCGCTGCGCCGGCAACGAGCTGTGGCGCGGGCACGAGGCCCTGAGCGACGAGGCCTTCCTGGAGCGCTTCGGCCAGTGGAGCGGGCCGTTCTCCGAAGCCACCCTCTTCTTCTACCTCGACGAATACGTCAAGGACGCGCCCAAGGACATGATGGCCTTGCTGGCCACCACCTGCGAGCACCTGGACCGCCAGCTCAAGCGCGAATCCACGCTGGTCGAGAAAAACATCGACGCGCTCGGCCAGCTGCTGCAGCTCAACCCGGCCGAGCGGGCCATCCTGCTCTACGGCACGCTGGCGCGCTACCAGCGTGAGCTGCGCGGCGCCCTCGTCGAGTTCAAGGTCAACACCGCCCAGGAGGCCTTTGCGGCCATCGCTGCGGTGGCTGGCGTCGATGAGCGCGAGGTGGCCGAGGCCCTGCGCGCCGGCTCCCGGCTGGAGCGCATCGGCATGGTCGAGAACCTCATTTCGGAGCACAACATCACGGACCTGGCCGACCTCATGAAGGTCAGCGACCAGCTGCCGCCGGTGCTGATGCGCGAGTACCAGGGCCCGCATGACCTGATGGCGGTCTTCACCCGGCCCGCCACGCCCAGCAGCCTCACGCCGACCGATTTCCAGTTCGTCACCGAAGACCTCGACCTGCTCCAGGGCCTGCTGCGCCAGGCCGTGGCCACGCATGCCACCGGCGTCAATGTGCTGCTCTACGGCCCGCCCGGCACCGGCACGACCGAGCTGGCCAAGGTGGCCGGCGCCGCTGCGGGGCTGGACCTGTACGAGGTGGAGTACGCCGACCGCGACGGCAACTCGCTCTCCGGCCGCGACCGCTACCGCTCGCTGCAGATCAGCCAGGTCTTCCTGAAGGCCAGCGCCAATGTGGCGCTCCTGTTCGACGAGGTCGAAGACGTCTTCCCGCCGCTCTCCAGTGACACCGCCTCGCTGCTGAACCGGCTGGACGCCTCCGGCGAAGGCGGCGTGGGCAATTCGGTCAGCGGCAAGGCCTGGGTCAACCAGATCCTCGAAAGCAATCCGGTGCCCGTGATCTGGGTGACCAACCGCATCGAGCAGATCGACCCGGCGTTTCGCCGCCGCTTCCAGTACCACCTGGAGCTGAAGTCGCCACCACCGGGCGCACGCCGCGGCCTGGTGGCGCGCGCCTTGAGCGAGGTGGCCGTGAGCGAGGCCTTCGTCGCCAAGCTGGCCGAACGCCCGGGCCTCACACCGGCACAGATCCGCACTGCGGTGCGCTTCGCGCAGCTGGCGGGCCGCGCGAGCGACGCTGAAAAGCTCATCGAGCGGCAGTTGCTCAATGCCGACAAGGCCCTGGGTCGGGACGACGCCGCCAGCCTCGCCCGCCCCTGCGTCACGCAATACACGCTGGACCTGCTGAACTGCGAAAGCCGCTTCGAGATCCCGCGCATCGTCGAGGCCCTGCGCCGCACGGGCCGCGGCCAGCTGTGTTTCTACGGGCCGCCGGGCAGCGGCAAGACCGCCCTGGCCGAGCACATCGCCCAGGCGCTGGGCAAACCGCTGATGGTCAAGCGCGCCAGCGACATCGCCAGCAAGTTCGTCGGCGAAACCGAGCAGAACATGGCCCGCATGTTCGAGACCGCCCAGACCGAAGGCGCCGTGCTGCTGCTGGACGAAGCCGACAGCTTCCTGCGCAGCCGCAAGCATGCCGAGCGCAACTACGAGGTCTCCGAGGTGAACGAGATGCTGGCCGGCATGGAGCGCTTCAACGGTCTGTTCATCTGCACCACCAACCTGTTCGACGATCTCGACGAGGCCGCGCTGCGGCGCTTCGCGTTCAAGATCCGCTTCAAGGCGCTGAAGCCCGAGCAGCGGGTGGCGATGTTCGAGCGCGAGGCCGGCGCCGTGCCCAACGACGAGCAGCGCGCGCGCCTCGTGGCGATGGATTGCCTGACCCACGGCGACTTCGCCGCGGTGCGCCACCAGGTCGAGATCCTGGGCGAGGCCTTCACCGCCGATGAATTCCTCGCGCAGCTGGAAAGCGAGCACCGCGCCAAGCCGCAGGTGCGGGAGCGCCGCGGGATCGGGTTCAGGTAGGGCGGGTCGGGCCGCGCCGCCGCACCAGATGGCGGGTCACGCCCCGCGCGGCGAGCCGGCCAGCGCGCGGAAATAGTAGGTCGTCAAGCAGGGCGCACCGTCCGGCATCAGCGCGTAGTTCGGGATGTCACCCACCTGCTGCCAGCCCAGCCGTTCGTACAGGCGCGAGGCGTCGCTGCCGGTCACGGTGTCGAGCACCAGCGTGGTCTTGCCGAGCGCGCGGGCCTTGACTTCCAGCGCCCGCAGCAACTGCTCAGCCATGCCTTGCCGCCGCGCGCGGCGGTGCACGAGCATCTTGCTGACGTCGGCGCGATGCGGCTGGTTGTCGGGCATGTCGACAACCAGGGAGAGCGTGCCGCAGATGCGGCCGCTGCTGTCTTCGGCGACGAACAGATGGCGCTCGCCGGCGGCCACGCCCTCGGCCACGCGGCGCCAGAAGGCCTCGGCGCGGCCCTCGGCCAGCGGCCACATGAAGCCGACGGAAGCGCCCCCTTCGACGCAGTCGCGCAGCACCTCCGCGAGTTCGTTCACGCGGGCAAGGGCCTCGCGGCCATCGAGTTCTCGGATGCGGGTCATGCGCGAGCGCCGGTGAGGGCGACCAGGTAGCGGGCAGGCTGCGGGCCCGGGTTGTGGAAGTGCACGGGCGCATCCAGCTGCATGGCCAGGCAGTCGCCCGGCTGCAGCTGCCAGCGCTCGGCGCCGTGGCCGATGTCCATGACGCCGTCGATCATCCAGATGAGCTGATGAATGTCGGCATCGCGCGTGGCCGTCTCGAACTGCACCCGCTGGCCCGGCGGGAAGATCACGTCCACCAACTGCAGCGGAGACACCCCGGGCGGCGACACATTGCGGCGCACATAGCCCGACGCCGGGTCGCGCCACACCGGCTGCTCGGCCACGCGGACCAGCGGCGAGGGCGTGGCCGGCGCTTCGCCCGCCTCGAACAGCGACGCGACGCTCACACCCAAGGCGGACGAGAGCTTGTCCAGCACCACGGCCGTGGGGCTGCTCTGGCCGCGCTCGATCAGGGAGATGTTGGAGCGGCTCACGCCACTCTTGTGGGCCAGCGCGTCCAGCGACAGGCCGGCCGCGGCCCGAAGTTCATGCAGGCGTCGCCCGATGCGTTCGGAGATATCCATTCATCCAGTTTACTGGAATTCCATTCCATCAAACTGGAACAGCACGCTCTGCCGCCCGTCGCCAGGCCGGGTCGGGCCAGCGCCGCCCGAGCCGCCAGGCGGCGTGAACGAGCTTGATGACATGCGGGTCACCCTGCTCGCAGGCCGCCGACAGCAGGGTCGGCCAGGGGCGGCAGGGGGGCTGGTCCAGCGCCCAGGCGGGGTTGGCGCGGCTGGCCAGCAGGCCGGCGGCCGCGGCCACGACGAAGCCCCGCGGAAGGTCGGCCTCGGGCCACCAGGGCTCCAGCACGGTCATGGCGTGGCTGGCGGTCAGCAGGTGCAGCACCGTGAAGTTGCCGGTGGCTGCGTAGGTGCGTGCTGCCAGAAGGGCGAGTTCGCGCAGGGTGTCGGGCGTGGCAGGCAGTTGGGCGACGGCGTCGGCAAAGCCGGGGGCGGCCGCCCAGGCCCGCATGCGCTCGGCAATGAGGCCGCCGGCTGGGCCGGCGGGCGGGGGCAGCTGCAGCAGCGCGGCCAGGCCCGCACCAAGGGGCACGGCGGATGCGCCCGGCGCCGATGGCAGCGGCATGAAATGCGATGCCCAATGCGCCAGCCCGGCGGCCAGTTCGCCCTCGTGGGCCGCCAGCACCGCGTGCGCGGTACGAATCAAGCCATGGAAAGCGATGGCACCGGCACCTGGCATCAGCAGGCCGAGCCCCTCCCGAAGCGCTGCCGACGGGCCCAGCGCGGCGATGCGCTGCGAGAAGTGCATCCGCCACGAGGCATCGGCGTCCGGCCGTCCCAGGTCGCGCGCCGGCAGGATGGCAGACGGGCGTGCACCGCAGCGCGGTTCGAGGTGCACTTCGTGGGCTTCCGTCCAAGCCTGCAGCCGCTCCGCGGTTGCTCCCAGCTCCAGCAGGGCCTGCTGGGCCATGGGCAGGTGGTTGCTGAGCGCGCCGCGGTAGGTGGCGGCGTGGGCCTGGCCCGCATCGAGCAGGCGGTGCAATTGGGTGCGGGTGGCGGGCGGGGCGGACGCGAGCGGTGTGGACATGGCGGCGGCATTCGGTGAGAACATGGCGCCATGGTCAAAGTTGAAGTGAACTTGAAGTCAAGCCCCTCGCCCCTGTCGATCGGCCAATTGGCCAAGCGCTCCGGCGTGGCCGCCAGCGCGCTGCGCTTTTACGAGGCCGAAGGTCTGCTCAGCGGCAGCCGCAGTGCCGGCGGCCACCGGCAGTACCCGCGCCAGGCGCTGCGCCGCATCGCGTTCATCCGCGCCGCCCAGACGGTGGGCTTGAGCTTGCCGCAGATCAAGGCGGCGCTGGCCACCCTGCCCGATGCTCGAACCCCGACCAAGGCCGACTGGGCCCGGCTGTCGGCCAGCTGGGCCCCGCTGCTGGATGCGCGCATCGCCGCGCTGCAGCAGTTGCGCCAGCGGCTGACCGGCTGCATCGGCTGCGGCTGCCTGTCGCTCAAGGCCTGCGCCCTGTACAACCCGCAGGACCAAGCCGCGAACACGGGCTCCGGCGCCCGGCTTCTGCGCATAGAAACCGATCGTTGACCCTTGCGCGAAAGCCGAATATCAATTCCCGGCGAAAATATCGGGTTTACCCGTCACCAGAACCTCAGCGAGCGCCCATGAGTGCCTTCAACGAAGAGACCGTCCTGACCGTCCATCACTGGACCGACCGCCTGTTCAGCTTCACGACGACGCGCGACCAGGCGCTGCGCTTCTCGAACGGTCATTTCACGATGATTGGCCTGAAGGGCGAGAACGGCAAACCGCTGCTGCGGGCCTACTCCATCGTCAGTGCCAACTACGAGGAGAACCTCGAGTTCCTGAGCATCAAGGTGCCGGACGGCCCGCTGACCTCCAAGCTGCAGCACATCAAGCCGGGCGACAAGATCATCGTCGGCCGCAAGCCCACGGGCACGCTGCTGATCGACTACCTGCTGCCGGGCAAGCACCTGTACCTGCTGGGCAGCGGCACGGGCCTGGCGCCCTTCATCAGCATCGTGCGCGACCCCGAGACGTATGAGCGCTTCGAGAAGGTCATCATCGTGCACGGCGTGCGCGAAGTGGCCGAGCTGGCCTACCACGACCACCTGACCGTGGACCTGCCCAAGCACGAGTTCCTGGGCGAGTACGCCAGCAACCGGCTGCTGTACTACCCCACCGTGACCCGCGAGCCCTACAAGAACATGGGCCGCATCACCGACCTGATCCAGACCGGCAAGCTGCAGGCCGACCTGGGCCTGCCGCCGCTCAACCCCGAGGAAGACCGCATCATGCTCTGCGGCAGCCCGGCGCTGCTCAAGGACATGAAGCAGATGCTGGAGCTGCGCAACTTCAAGGAAGGCAGCACCACCACGCCGGGCGACTACGTCATCGAACGGGCGTTCGTAGAGCAGTGAGGCACATTCCACTTTAAGGTACATTTGTTCCTGAAAGAGGAACAAAATGCAGCCTTTGGATGTCCTCATGTCACCCGCCGAGCAGCGTCTCGCGGGTGCCGTGCTGCCGGACCCCAGTCGGGAGTTCGGCACCGTCGAACTGCTGGACCGCATGGGCAGCAGCCGGAGCGCGGGCAGCGCCTTGCTCAAGCGTTGGGTGGCCGGCGGCTTGCTGCGCGAGCGGCGCGTGGGCAACCAGCGGCGCCTGTCGGCCAACCCAGACTTCCTGCTTTACCCCGAACTGCGCCGCATGGCCCTGAAGACCGTGGGCCTGGCCCAGCCGCTGGCCCGGGCGCTGGCACCGGTCGCCGCCCGCATCCAGCAGGCCTGCATCGTCGGATCGATCGCTGCCGGGACGGATCAAAGCACGAGCGATGTAGATCTCGTGCTCGTGGGCGACCTCACCTTGTTCGACGTCTCGCCGGCCCTGGATGCAGCCCAGGCCGAACTCGGCCGCCACATCCATGCCAACCTGTACGCGCCGGATGAATGGGCCCGCGAGACCGACCCGGTGATCCAGGCTCTGCGCCAGGGCCCGTGCCTCGACCTGATGGAGGCCCTGCGTGCCGAGGCCCGCTGAGTACGACGCCCTGCTGAAGATCGGCAGCTTCAAGCCCGCGGTCTCCTCGCCGGCCTCCATCGCGCAATTCATGCGCACGGCCCAGGACATGCTGACCGCCACGACGGCTCCCATGCCCGATTCCGCTCGGTTCCTGCTGGCCTACGAGGGCATGTTCAACATCGTGATGGCCGTGCTGGAGTTCCACGAAGTCAGGCCCGGCGATGCGGGCGGACACCGCGCCACCGCCATCCAACGCGTCGCAGCCGACCTCCATCTCAACGCTGCTCAGCAGAGCGTTCTCGCGCGCCTGCATGACATGCGCAACCGCGTGACCTATCGCGCGCCCTTGCCTCCCATCAGCAAGGCCGAGGCCGATGCGATGCAGTCCGTGTTGCAGGCGCTCCTGCCTGCCGCACAAGCGCTGATCACATCCCCTTGAACAGGTGCGTATAGCTGCGGCTGACTTCGAGCTTCTCGGTCAGCCCCTTCACGCCCACCAGCTGGCGGCCGCGGAAGTCGCGGGTGATGCCGTCGATGGCGCGGGCGTTCACGAGGGTGGAGCGGTGGATCTGCCAGAAGAGCTGCGGGTCGAGCTCGTCCACCAGCTCCTTGATGGGCTTGCGGATCAGCGCCTCCACCTTGGCCGTCTGCACGCGGGTGTATTTCTCGTCGCTGATGAAGAACAGCACGTCTTCCACCGGAATCATCTGGATGGCCTGGCCGACGGTGGCCTGGATCCATTGCAGATAGGCCGGCTTGGCGGCGGCCCCGTTGACCTGGGCGCTGAGCTTGTGCAGCAATTGCTGCAGCGGTGCTGACGACGTCTCCACCGCCTCCTTGCCCTCGCGCTGGGCCAGGCGCTTCTTGATGCGGGCCACCGTGAGCTGCAGGCGGTCGCGCTCGGCGGGCTTGAGCACATAGTCGGCCACGCCCTGCTCGAAGGCCTCGACGGCGTATTGGTCGTACGCGGTGATGAAGACGATCTCGGGCACCAGCCAGTCGTCGTCCTCAGGCAGCTGGGCGATCTGGCGGGCGGCATCCACGCCGGTCAGGCCGGGCATGCGGATGTCCAGGAAGACCAGATCGGGCTTGTGTTCGCGGGTGAGGTCCACGGCTTCGAGGCCGTTCTTGGCCTCGGCCACGATCTCCAGCTCGGGCCAGACCTCGGTGAGGCGGCTGCGCAGCTGTTCGCGCATCAGGCGTTCGTCGTCGGCCAGGACGGCCCGGATGGGAGTGGCGGTGTTCATGGCCGGCGATGCTAGACGAATCAGGCGGCGGTGGAACGCGCAGCCTGCGCCTGTGCACTGACATGGGCGTTCGCACGGCTGCGGTTGCGCAGCACGATGAACACCAGCAGGCCCAGCAGGATCAGCGGCGAGCCCAGCAGCGCGCCCACGCCCAGCAGGCTGGCGATCACCACGCCCATCACGCCCACCACGAGGAGCAGCGGCAGCGCCACGCCCAGCAGCAGCACCAGCGGCAGCACGATCGCGCAGACCGCGCCGGCCACAAACAGGCCGAGGCTGGCGCCCAGCCAGTCGCCGAAGCCATTGCCGCCGAGGAAGAGCTCCTCGTCGTTCAGCACGATGTGCATGTCGGAACCGTGGTGATGCAGCAGCGCGAAGCCACCGAACATCGCGGCCAGCACCATCAGCGCGGTGCCGATGAACAGGATCTTGAACAGGGTCTTCATGCTGACGCTCCTTCGTCGTTGCGGCTGCGGTAGGGCACGGTGATGGTGACCACGGTGCCCGAGGGTTGGTTCTCGGTGACGGTGACGGCGGCCTTGTTGCCGTGCAGCAGCTGCAGCCGCTCGCGGATGTTGGCCAGGCCCACGCCGGTGCCGGAGGTGGCGGCCCGGCCGAAGCCCAGGCCCGTGTCGGCCACGGTGACGGCCAGCTTGCCGTGCACGATCTCGGCCTTGACGGTGAGCTTGCCGCCCTCGGCCTTGGGCTCCAGGCCGTGCTTGATGGCGTTCTCCACCAGGCCCTGGATCATCATGGGCGGGAACTCTGCCGACATCAGGCCTTCGGGCACGTCGATCTCGGTCTGCAGGCGCTCTTCCATGCGCATCTTCAGGATCTCGAGATAGGGGCGGATCACGGCCAGCTCACGGCTGAGGTCGCGCACCGCACCGTTGGCATTGGCCTCGCGCATGGTGGGCATGGAGGCCCGCAGCAGCGCGATGAGGTTCTTCTGCATCTGGCTGGCGCGGGGCGGGTCGACCTCGATCAGGTGGTCGATGCTGGCCAGCGTGTTGAACAGGAAGTGCGGCTCCACCTGCGCCTGCATCGCGGCCATGCGGGCCTCGACCACCTGGCGCTTCAGGGCCTCGCTCTCGGCGTTCTCGGCGGCTTGCGCCGCCTTGACCTCGGCCTGGATGCGGCCCTTGTACATGGCCTTGATCACGGCCGAGGCCAGGATCCACAGGATGGCCAGATCCACCAGGGAGTCACCCGCCTGCACGATGGTCACGCGCTTGCGGCTCTGGGCGTTGCGCGACTCCTCGATGGCGTCCTTCAGTGCCGCCTGGGCGTCGGCCGCCTCCTGCTGGGCCTGCTCGACCTCGCTCGCCTCCTGCTTGAGCTGGTCGAGCTGGTCCTTGGCCTGCTCGATGGCGTCGCGCACGTCCTCAGGCTTGGCGCTCTTGGGGAAGTCGATGGAGATGGTCGGCGCCGGGGCGTCGGCCTTGGGCTCGCCGTTGTCTTCGACCGCACTGGCAGCAGACGCGGCCGGCACCGGCTGGATGCGGATGCCGCGCTCGTCGATCTTGACCTCGTAGTGGATGCCCTTGTCGCCGAACTTCTTGCCCACTTTCTCGGCGGCCTTCTCGGCCGCCTGGCGGGCGCGCTCGGCAGCTTTGTGGGCATCCGCTTCCAGCTTGGCCTGACGGCGCGCCGCGCCATGGTCATGCTCCTCGACCTGCTCGCTGATGCGCCACGTGAAGGGCGGCAGGTTCTTCAGCACGTTGACGCCGATCAGCAGTGCCAGCGACAGCAGCACGAACCGCCGCCAGCTGATGCCCACCAGCCAGCCGGCGTAGGCGTGGAAATAGCGCACGGCGGCGGCCGAGAAGCGCTGCCAGCGCTCGATCCAGAGCTGCTGCTGGGGGCTGGGAGTGAAGGAGGTGCTCATGGCGGAATCTTGTCGTTGGAGCCCACTGTACGCAGCCGCGGCAGGCGGCGTGGGCGCAAGGCGACACGCCGGTCAGGCCGGGGGACGAACTGCAGGAGGCGGCGACAGGCCGTTGCAGGCCCGGCCCCCGGCGCTCCAAGCCCCCGGGAATCCGTCACGATTTGGCAGCCCGCCGGCCGCCAGCCCGGGCGTCAGGCGGGCTCGGGCTTGCGCAGGGGCGGCACTGGCGGCACGGCGATGCGCGGGCCGGCATAGCCCGGGGCGCGGCCGAAGCGCCCGCCGTCCTCGCGCGCCCAGTCCTGCGCCCAGGCCGTCATCTCCGCCGGCTCGCGGCCGACGAAGTTCCACCACAGCAGCGGCGGCTGGGCCCAGGGCGCGCCGCCCAGCAGCAGCAGGCGCGCGGTGGCACTGCAGCGCAGCTCGACCGAGGGGCAACCCGGGCCGACATAGAGCAAGGTGCCAGGCTCTACCGTCTCGACAGCCTCGTGCCCGGTGGGCGCGACCTCCACGGCGCCTTCGAGCAGCATGAAGCCGTGCTCGAACGCCGGCTGCAGCGCCAGCACCGCATCGGCCGGCCCCTCGGCGACCAGGTCGACGCCCAGCAGCGGCGTGAAGCTCGGCACCGGGGAGCGCTGGCCTGCCCATTCACCGACGAGCACCGTGCCATCAAAGCCACCCACGCCGCAGCGCGGCAGGTCCGGGAAGTGCTGGAAGCTCGGCGCGCGCTCGCGTTCGGCGTCCGGCAGCGCAATCCAGAGTTGGGCCAGGTGGATGCGGTCGGTCAGCGATTCCTCGCTGTGGCTGATGCCGTGGCCGGCCGTCATCAGGTTGACCTGGCCGGCGCGCAGCACCTGCTCGGAGCCGAGGCTGTCGCGGTGCAGGATCTCGCCTTCGATCATCCAGCTGAAGGTCGACAGCCCGGTGTGCGGATGCGGGCCGACATTCATGCGGCGCTCGGGCGGCAGGGTGGCGGGGCCGGCATGGTCGGCAAAGCACAAGGCGCCGATGACGCGGCGCGCCTTGTTCGGCAGTGCGCGCTGGATGGGGATGCCGCCGACGTCGCCGACGTGGCTGGTGATGCGTTCGACATGCAGGCTCATGCGGTGCTCCGCTGGCGGATGTGGGTGACAAAACCTTCGACAAAGCTGCGCAGCTGGTTGAGCAGCTTCTCCTCCGTGAGGTGGCCGTCGGCATCGAAGGCGGCGCTGGCATGCGACAGCATCAGCCGGCCGCCGAACCAGGCGTCGCAGCCGAAGGCGCGCAGCACGCTGAGCATGGCGTCCTGGGCCTGCACGGTGCCGAAGCCGCCGGGCGTGGCGCCGATGACGGCCACTGGCTTGCCGCCGAACAGCCGGGCCCCCTCGCCGCTCGGGCGCGACAGCCAGTCCAGGCCATTCTTCAGCACGCCGGGGATGCTGTTGTTGTACTCGGGCGTGGCGATCAGCAGGCCGTCGGCGGCGCGAATCGCTTCGCGCAGGGTGGTGACAGCGGCCGGGATGCCCTCGGCCTCCAGGTCACCGTCGTACAGCGGGATGCCGTGCAGGGTGCGGACGTCGATCGTCACGCCGTCGGGCGCCAGGGTGGCAGCGGCCCGCAGCAGGGCCGTGTTGTAGGAGGCGCGCCTCAGCGCACCACTCAAGGCGATGATGTGCATCCAGGCATGATGCCAGCCCCACGGAGACCGCCATGCACCGATTCACCTTGCCCGACATGAGCTGCGGCCATTGCGTGGCTGCCATCACCGAAGCACTCAAGGCCGCCGACGCCCAGGCACACATCGAGATCGACCGCGAAGCGCGCACCGCGGCGGTCGAGAGCGCCCTGCCCCGCGAAGCCCTGGTCAGCACGCTGACCCAGGCCGGCTACCCGCCGGAGCCTGCCGCCGCCTGACGCGGCAGCTGAGCGGCAGGCGGTCAGCCGCGGCCCCGGCGCGCAGCGAGAATCCGGCCCCATGTCTGAACACGCGCTCCCTCCCTCGCCCGACCCGGGCGAGGTCAATCCGCACTACCTGGACCACCTCGTCGACACCGCCAGCACGCAGGCGGTGGAGGCCACGGAAGACATCGTCACGGGCAATGGCGTCAAGCTGCTGGCGCGCGGCGCGCGCATCGATGCCGCCATGCGCGAGCGCCTGCTGGCGCACAAGCTGTCACGGCCGCTGGAGCAGTGCATCGGCATTGCCGGCGGTGTCACCCCCGCCCAGATCGGGTTGCTGGTCGAACAGTGGTGCGACGAGCAGCCGGTGCTCGCGACCCTGGCGACAGACGACCGCGCGCTGCCGCTGACGCAGTCATTGCCGCGGCTCAAGATCTCGCTGCGCTGCATGCGCTGCTGAGCCTGTACGCCCGCCAGCCGCCCGGCCGACTGCGCCATGCGGTGTGCGTGGCCTTGATTGCCAAGGCCCTGGCGCGCCGGCTGCTGCCCGGTGACGTGGACTTGCACCGCCGCCTCGGCCTGGCCGGGCTGATGCATGACGTGGGCGAGCTCTACCTGCCGCCCGCCTCCCTGCAGCGCGACGCGCCGCTGCAGGCCGATCAATGGCGCCAGATCGTCAGCCATCCCGTCATCGGCCACCGGGTGCTCGGCGAGCTGGACGGCGGCGGGCCGGACCTGGCCGAGCTCGTGCTCAACCACCACGAGCGGCTGGACGGCTTCGGCTACCCACGCGGCCTGCAGAGTGAACAGCTGGCCCTGCCCTCACAGCTGCTGGCGGTGGCGGAATGGCTGGCCGGGTTGATCGAGCACGGCCATGGCGCAGCCATCCACGCCAGCATCGCCACCAAGCTCATTCCTGGCGAATTCGGCAGCCCGGTGCTGGGGTTGCTGCGCCAGGCCGCCCGCGCCAGTGGCGCACCGGCGCACCTGACCGACGACGCGCCCACGCTCGTGGAGCTGCTGCCACAGGCCACCTATGTGATGGACGTGCTGGCGCGCTTTCGCGCCGCGCGGGGCAGCTTTGACGATCGGCTGGCCGGCGCCAGCCCCGAGCTGCGCCGCCTGGTGGACCTGTGCCGCCACCGCCTGTTGCAGCTGCAGGCCTCCTTCAGCAGCGCCGGGCTGGATGCCCATGACCCGGCCACGCTGATGGCCGAACTGGCGGGCGATGGCAGCGCCCTGCAGCTGGAGCTGATGGCGCTGCTGCGGGAGTTCCACTGGCGCATGGGCGAGATGGAGCGCGCGGTGCTGCTGCGCGCCCACCAGATGCCCGCTGACGACCAGACGTTGGTGCAGCAGATGATCGACACGCTCAAGGGCACGCTGCCGGCCGAGGCTTGAGCCGCCCGACGACCGGCAGCGTCCGCCTGCCGGTCAGGCGAACCGGAACGGCAGCTCGCGCTGGCGCTGCCCCGTAAGGCGGGCCACCGCGTTCGCGAGGGCCGGGGCCAGCGGCGGCAGGCCCGGCTCGCCCATGCCCTTGGGCGGGTCGTTGCTGGGCACGATGCTGACGGTCATCACCTTGGGCGCATCGGTCAGGCGCGGCATGGCCATGTCGTAGAAGTTGTTCTGCTCCACGGCGCCGTCCTTGAAGGTCACGTGATGCGTCGGCATCGTGGTGCCCAGGGCCATGATGGCCGCGCCCTGCACCTGCGTCTCGACCGCCCGCGGGTTCACGCACAGGTTGCAGTGCACGCCGGCATGCACTTCCTGCAGCACCGGCTGGCGATCCTTGCCCTTGCCCTTCAGGCTGGCCACGACAACATAGGCCACGACCGACTCAAAGCTCTCGTGCACCGCCACGCCCCAGGCCTGGCCGGCCTTCAGCTTGCGCTTGCCGTAGCCGCTCTTGTCGACCGCCGCCTGCAGCGCCGCACGATGGCGGTCGGCCTTGGGGTTGCCGGCCATCAGCTTCATGCGGTAGGCGACCGGGTCCTGCTTGGTGCTGAACGCGATCTCGTCAACCAGCGTCTCCATCACGTAGGCGGTGTGGGTGGAGCCCACCGAGCGCCACCACAGCACGGGCACGTTGACATCGGGGTGATGCACGCTCAGGTTCATCGGGATGTCGTAGGGGTCGCGCATGCCTTCGGTGGTGGTGCCGTCCACGCCCTTCTGGTAGCCGAAGGCCTCCAGCGGTGAGCCCTTCAGGATGCTCTGGCTGACGATGCGATGCTGCCAGCCGAGCACCTTGCCGCTGGCATCGAAGCCGATCTCGGCGCGGTGCACGGTCATGGGCCGGTAGTAGCCGGCCTTGACGTCGTCCTCGCGGCTCCAGATCACCTTCACCGGCATGGGCTTGCCCGCCTGCTGCAGGGCCACGGCAACCGCTGCCGCCTCGCGCGGCCACTCGGTGGCCGGCGTGGCCCGGCGACCGAAACCGCCGCCGGCCATCTGCACGTTGATCTGCACCTGCTCGGGCTTCAGGCCCACGGCCTTGGCCAGGGCCATGGCATCCAGGCCCGGCATCTGCGAGGCGTAGTAGAAGTCGCAGCGGTCGGCTTTCAGGTCCACCGTGCAGGCCAGCGGCTCCATCTGCGCGTGGTTGAGGTAGGGGAAGACGAAATCAGCCGTGATCTTCTTGGGCGCCTTGGCCCAGCCGCTGGCGTCGGCCTGGAACTCCGGCTTGGGCGCGGGCGTGCCGGGGGTCTTGGCCAGGGCCAGGTATTGCTTGGTGAGGGCGGCGGTGTCGGGCTTGCCGACACCGGCCAGGTCCCAGTCGACCTTGAGTGCCTCGCGGCCCTTCTTGGCCGCCCAATAGCCGCTGGCCACCACCGCCACGCCCTGGCCACCGCGGTCCAGCGGCACGGGCAGCACGGCTTTCACGCCCTTGACCTTCAGCGCCTCGCTCGCGTCGAGCTTGGCGACCTTGCCATTGAAGACCGGCGGTCGCTGGATGACGGCTACGGCCATGCCGGGCAGTTGCACGTCCATGCCGTAGGCCTGGTGGCCGGTGCTCTTGGCCTGGCTGACCACCAGACCGGTGGGCTTGCCGATGAGCTTGAAGGCCGACGGGTCCTTCAGCGTGACGGCTTCGGGCACGGGCATCTTCATGGCCGCATTGAAGAACTCGCCATAACCGGCCGACTTGCCGGCACCGCTGATGACGCCGTTCTCGGCCTTGAGCGACGCCACCGGCACGCCCCAGCTCTGGGCCGCGGCGGCCAGCAGCATGGCCTTGGTGCGGGCGCCGAGCTCGCGGTACTGGGTGTAGCTGTTCTTGATGGAGTTGGAGCCGCCGGTCAGGTGCATGCCGAACATCGGGTCGACGTAGGCACCCTTCTGGTCACCGAAGCCGGTGCGCACCTTGGACCAGTCGGCGTCCAGGTCTTCGGCGCACAGCATAGCCAGACCGGTCTCGATGCCCTGGCCCATGTCCATGCGGTTGCACAGGATGGTGGTGGTGCCATCGGGGGCGATGCTGATGAAGGCCAGCGGCTGCTCGGTCGGCTTGCTGCCGGGCTTGGCGGCCGGCTGGCCCTGGGCCAGGGCCACGCCCGGCAGCAGCGCGAGGCCGACGGCGCCACCGACCGACGTGGTGACGAAGCCGCGGCGGGACAGGCCCGTGGAGCGGGCCGGGCCGGCGGTGAGGAGCTGGTCGATGCGACGGGGGTTGAGCATGTCGTTCTCCTCAGGCCAGCGTGGCGGCTGCCGCGTGGATGGCCGCACGGATGCGGGTGTAGGTGCCGCAGCGGCAGAGGTTGCCGGCCATGGCCTCGTCGATCTGCGCGTCGGTGGGCTTCTTGTGGGTCTTGAGCAAGGCCACGGCGCTCATCACCTGCCCGCTCTGGCAGTAGCCGCACTGGGCCACGTCATGCGCCACCCAGGCCGCCTGGACGGCCTGGCCGACCTTGTCGCTGGCAATGCCTTCGATGGTGGTGACCGGGCCCTGCACGCTGGAGATGGGCGTCATGCAGCTGCGCACCGGGGCGCCGGCCACATGCATGGTGCAGGCACCGCACTGGGCGGCGCCGCAGCCGAACTTGCTGCCGGTGAGCTGGAGTTCTTCGCGCACTGCCCACAGCAGCGGCATGTCGGGGTCGGCGTCCAGGGAGACGGCGCGACCATTGACGGTCAGGTTGATCATGGGGAGCTCCCGCAGGCTAGGAAGGAAATCGCGCGACTCTAGCCAGAAGGCATGTCCATGACCATCACTCAGGCATTGCGCTCCAGCGTGGCTCTCAGGCGCGGGCGTACTTCGCCAGGGCCTGCAGCAGGGCCGCCAGGCTGATCGGCTTGGTCAGGTGGGCATCGCAGCCTGCGGCCAGCGACTGCTGCACGTCGGTGTCAAACGCGTTGGCCGTCAGCGCCACGATCGGGGTGCGCGGCAGCCCTTCGGCCGATTCGATCGCCCGCCACTGTCGGGTGGCGGTCAGGCCGTCCATCACGGGCATCAGCATGTCCATCAGCACCAGGTCGAAAGGCGCCTCGCGCAGCGCCTGCAGGGCCTGCGCGCCGTCGGCCACGCGCGTGATGCGGTGACCCAGCGGCGCCAGCATGCCTTCGATGACGAGCACATTGACTTCGCTGTCCTCCGCCAGCAGCAACGACAACGACCGGCTGGGCGCCACGCGGTCAGCGCGCGGTTCGATCAGGTCGGCCTGCGGCGCCCGGGCCTCGGGCAGGTCCAGGCTCACGAGGAAGCGGCTGCCCTCGCCCACACGGCTTTGCACGGTCACGTCGCCGCCCATGAGCCGGGCCAGGCTGCGCGTGATCGTCAGGCCCAGGCCGGTGCCACCAAATTCGGTCGCAATGCCGGCATCGGCCTGCTCGAAGGGCTGGAAGATGTGCTCCAGCCGATCCGGCGCGATGCCGATGCCGGTGTCCTGCACGCTGATCAGCACCCGGCCCGAGCCCGCCAGGTCGCGCTCGCGGCTCAACTCCACCGTCACGCCGCCGCTGCGGGTGAACTTCAGCGCATTGCCCACCAGATTGGTGACGATCTGCGCCACCCGCTGCTGGTCGCCCAGCACCCAACCGGTGGCCTCGGTGCGGGCGAACACCCGCAGCCACAGCCCCTGGGCCTGGGCCCGGCCGCGCAGCAGCTCCAACTGCAGCTCCACCAGATCCACGAGGTTGAACGGGTGCGAGGCCAGCTCCAGGCGGCCGCTCTCGATGCGCGCGTTGTCCAGCAGGTCGTTGATGAGGGCAAACACCTGCCGGCCCGCATGGCCGAGCACCTCCACCTGATGCGCCTGCTCGGGCCGCAGCGGCGAACGCGCCAGGATGTCTGAAAAGCCCAGCACCGCGTTCATCGGGGTGCGCATCTCGTGGCTGACATGCGCCAGCAGCTCTGTCTTGGCGCGGCTGCGCGCCTCGGCCAGCTCCCGCTCCCGGGTGAGTTCGCGCTCGCGCTGGCGCGTCTGTCGCTCATGCTCGACGGCCGTGGCCAGCAGCGCCAGGCCCAGCAGCAGCACACCCGGCGCCGGCGAGGCCAGGATGCCCTGGCTGGCCGCCGCCCAAGGCAGCGCCACCAGGCCGATCGCACCCAGGCCCGCGGCCAGCGCCTGGCGGCGCAGCAGCAAGGGCAGCGTCCCCAGGGCCAGGCACAGCGCCTGCAGCGCCCACACGGTGGCCCCCTGGTCACGCAACAGGGGCAGCGGCTCGCCCCCCAGCGCGTCAAAGACGGCCGCGTTGAAGGCTGCGCCAGACCAGCGGCCCTGCGGCGTCATGACCTCGTCGGCAAAGAAGGCGCTGCTGCCGACGAAGACGCTGCGACCGGCCAACAGCTTCGCCAGTTCGGGGTCGTCCACACCGCCCAAGGCCGCGCGCATCAGGCGCTGCCACGGCACCCGGGGCGCGGCATCGTCGCCGCCGGGCGGCAGCGCGGGCAGCCGCAGGCGCAGGCGCCCCAGCGCGTCGACCGGCCAGCGGCGGCCGCCGGAGACCACGGCACCGTCCTGCACCTGCCAGCGGCGCATGCCGTCAGCCCGCAGGCGCGCCGCCAGGGCCAGGCTCGGCAGGCTGCGCCCCTGGACGCGGTGCAGCAAGGGCAGCCGGCGCAGCAGGCCGTCGTCGTCCAGCGCGGTGGAGATGACGCCGAGACTGGCCGGCTCGGTCAGCGCGTTCAGCAAGGGGTCGGCGGGCGCGGTCAGGCCGTCCCAGTCCAGGCCCGGCGCGCCGGTCACGCCGAGACGGGACAGCGCCTGCTGCTCGGCCTGGCTGGCGGGCGCCAGCTCCACCGCGGCAGGCTGGTGCAGGCCGGCCGCCGCCAGTACCACCGGCGGCCCGGCCGCCAACGCCTGCGCCAGGCGCGCGTCGCCCTCGCGCGGTCCGGCGAACACGATGTCCATCACCACCAGCCGCGCGCCCACCTGGCCGAGGTAGTCGAGCATCACCGCATACACCTCGCGCGAATAGGGCCACTCGCCCAGCGGCTCGCGCAGCGCGCGCAGCGAGGCGTCGTCGATGTCCACCACCACCGTGCCGGGCGCGTCGGCCGTCGGCGCGGTCGCGCGCAAGAGGGCGTCGCCCACCGCCCGATCGAGGCGCGCCTGCACACCGGTCAGGCTCAGCAGCGCCCACAGCGCGAGGGCCGCGGGCAGGGCGAGCCAGGGCCAGTGCTTCAAAGCAGCGGCACGGCCAGCAGCGGCAGCAGCCAGAGCCAGCGTGGGTAGGGCTGCTCGATGGTCTGCGTCTGCCCCCACGGCCCAGCCGCACCGGCGGCATTGAAGCCACGCGCCCGCAGGTAGTAGGTGCCGGGCGACGGCTTGGGCAGCACGGCCTCGGGTTTGTCGGTGCTGATGCGCTGGACGCCAGAGCCGTCGAAGCCGGCCGTGGTGGCCCATTCCAGTTCGTAGCGCACCACGCCGGCGTCGGCGCGCCATCGCAGCTTGAGCTGGTCACCGCTGACCTCGGGCTCGGCCGGCGGCGGCGCGGGGGGCGGTGGCTGCAGCTCGAAGGTCTGCGGATCGCCAAACGGACCGGCACGGCCATCCGCGGTCACGGCGGCCACACGCCAGTGGTAAGCGCCGTCCGGCAGCTTGGCCACGAAGCCGGCCGCCGACAGCGGTGGCGGCTGCAGCACCAGCTCCCGGAAGCCGGCGTCGCGGGCGATCTGCAGGCGCACGCCGGGG
>JAIPCJ010000059.1 GCA_021738245.1 Methylotenera sp.
CCGAATTCGCCCGCCGCAGCCGCCTGCAGGCGGCTGCGGCGATGTCAGAGGAGCCGGAAAGTTCTACTTCCGAGCGGTACTGAAACGGGGACAGGGTCAAGCACCTCGGCCACCCACTCCTTGGTCGGGCGGTCAGTGGGAGGCACCAGGACGAGGCCGGAGTAGTCTTCCTCTTTGATGACCGTGGTTCCGCCGTCGGCTTTGCTGTTGTAGCGTCTGCGCTCGTTCTCGAAGAGGCATGCAGCACCGGCGGCTGTCTGGACGTACGCGACCAGCACACCTCGCGGCTCCTTCAGTGAGCTGTCCTTGTAAACCCACTTCCATTTTTCCTTCGGGAGCTCCTCCTTCTCCTTGTCGTCATAGAGTTTCAACGCGACGAGCTGAAAGCCGTTGTCGCCGTCCTCGATGACGAACTCGCCGCGTTCGGCGCTATACCAGCCCACTGCAGTGACGAATTCCCGATGATTCTTCCTGAAGTACTGCAGGCCGTCCCAGACGTCCTGCACCGCACCGCTGGAAGGCAGGACGATCTCTTTGGTGTTGATGGAGGCGTAGCCGGTCTTGCCGCCGGTTCCGTGGCGTTCGCCTGGCGAGTGCTGCTCCGACTTCTCGCTGGGGATAGGCTGGCCGGGCCGGGTCGATGCGTTGGCCAGCCGATGATGCTCCACTTTGCGCTTCTCTCCGACAATCTCGAAGGTGGGGTTCAGGATCTCGACGATGTCTCCGTTCTGGCCGGGCTCGTCGTCCGGCGTGAGGTTCACCACCACGTCGGCGAGTTCGGGGTTCAGCTCACGGCCGCCTTTGCGCCGAGAGACGGGCGCGCCGTCCGGCGCGGCTTCGTCTGCCTTGCCAGGATTTTCGCGGTAGGCGTCAATATGCGAGCCCTTGGGGTCGCTGCCGCCGACGATGCGCAGCGCCAGGAAAGTGTCCGCATCGATTCGGCGCCCCTGGACCACGAGTGTGGCCGGGCCCTTGAACCATGGCTCTGCTTTGAGGAACGCCTTCCCGCTGAATTGCGGGTATTGGTTGTCGAGCCAGGTGTAGATGGACTTGGCTGCCTTCGTGGCAAAGGAGTCGTGGAGAACGTGAGCCAGGAAGACGGCATCCGCGTTGTAGCAGCTCGATGTCAGCTTGACCGGCCAATGCCCGGGCGTGGCGTTGTAGCTGAAGGGCACGAAGAGGCGCGCTTGAGCATCGTCCCAGTCGTAGGTGGCGAGCACGCGACTCACATGCCCTGAGCGGCCGTAGTAGCGGGAGTAGAACTCCAGGCAGGGAACCAGCAGGCGCTGACCCTTGGCCGTGCGGAATTCCAACAGGCGACTGCGATCTCCTGTCTTGTAGCGCAGCGGGTAGACCTCGTCCGGAATGAGCGCCCGATCTGTGAGGTCGTAGTGCTCGCGCTGGTCCGTGACACGCCAATTGCCGGGGGTGAAGTCGACCTCAAACCTCTCCTGGTCGAAAACGATCTGATGTTTGCAGGTCTTGCCTTCCCATATCGTCCCGACCTGGAGAAGGCCCAAGTCCGTGATGCCCGCCATTTCTGCGCGGAAGAAGTTTCCCATGGAGCCGTTCGGCATCAGGTGCCGGCACCAGACAACGACGTGTGGCAGCGACTTGGTTCGCTCGTTCTTCACCAGGGCCCCGTGCCACCACACGACGCTGCGGCCTGTTGCAGGGCCCACGTTGAACTTGAGATGTCGGACCTGGATGGATTGAAGCTCCCTGAGTTCGATTTTCACGACAGCAACGCACAGTTAGGGCGTCGCAATTATGTCGGCGTCGTCGCATCAATTAGAAAAGGGCACAGCCACCGCCCACCAGAGCCACGCTGGAGGCGGAGTGATGCGGCGCCCGGAACGGCCGCTGGCCCCAGCGGGCGAGATCGAACTGCCCGGCTAGGCTCAGCACGGCGGCAGAGGCGAGGGCGTCGTCATCGCCCAGGGGCGGCAGCAGGCCGGGCAGGCGCTGGGCGAGCATGGACTTGCCGGTGCCCGGCGGCCCGCTCATCAGCAGTGAATGGCCGCCTGCCGCGGCCACCTCCAGCGCGCGCTTCGGGGCGGCCTGGCCCTTGATGTCGGCCAGGTCCGGCAAACCGGCCTGGGCCTGGCGCGCCAGCGCGGTGGCGCGCGGCAGGGCTTCGCCGTCGGGCTGCAGCGCGGCCACCACGTCCAGCAGGTGCCGGGCCTGGCGCACCACGAGGCCTTCCACCAGGGCCGCCTCGCTGGCGCTGTCGGCGGGCAGCAGCAGTTCCTGCGCACCGCCAGACTGCCGCAAGGCCAGGGCCATCGCCAGTGCGCCGCGCACCGGGCGCAGTTCGCCGGCCAGCGACAGCTCACCGGCGCATTCGAACGTGGCGAGCCGCGCGGCATCGATCTGCCCGTTGGCCGCCAGCAGGCCCAGGGCCATGGGCAGGTCGAACCGGCCACCTTCCTTGGGCAGGTCGGCCGGCGCGAGGTTCACGGTGATGCGCTTGTTCGCCGGAAACGACAGCCCGCTGTTGTGCAACGCGGCCCGCACCCGCTCGCGGGCTTCCTTGACCTCGGTATCGGCCAGGCCCACCACGGTGAAGGAGGGCAGCCCGTTGGCCAGATGGACTTCGACGGTGACCGGCGCAGCGGCGAGGCCATCGAGCGCACGGGAATGGACGGTGGCAAGGCTCATCGCCGCACGGTAGGCGTGCCCGGCGACGAGCGTCCAGGTCCCACCTGCCGCCCTCCCGCGTGCAGTTTTCACGCGCCGCACTGTGGCGGTGCGTTGCCGCCGATCGGGGTGCGCCAGATTGGTGCGCTGCGTCCCGGGCTGGCTGCCGCCGGCCCAGATTCGTGCAAACGCCGGCCCGGGCGCTTGGCACGGAAGCTGCAATTCCCCGGCAGACCGTCCTTTTCCAACACCTGATTGAGGAGATTCGCCATGAAGTTGTCCCCTTCGCTGCTCGTTCTGGCCATGGCTGCCGTCGTCCTGCCGGCCGCTGCCGACGAGCCGGCGCCGGACCCGCTGTCGTTCAACATCGGCGCGGTGTCTGAGTACCGCTACCGTGGCATCTCCCAAACGCGCCTGAAGCCGGCCCTGCAAGGCGGCATCGACTACGCCGACCCGAGCGGCTTCTACGTCGGCACCTGGGCCTCCACCATCAAGTGGATCAAGGACGCCGGCGGCGACGCCCAGGTCGAGATCGACCTGTACGGCGGCTACAAGACCGAAGTCGCCAAGGGCCTGACCCTGGACGTGGGCCTGCTGCAGTACTACTACCCCAGCAACAAGCTCAATCCCAGCGCCAACACGCTGGAGGTGTACGGCGCCCTGAGCTACGGCCCCGTGACGGCCAAGTACTCGCAAAGCACGACCAACCTGTTCGGCTTCGCCGACAGCAAGAACTCCGGCTACTTCGACGTGACGGCCAACTTCGACCTGGGCGACGGCATGACCCTGACCCCGCACGTCGGCCACCAGACCGTCAAGCGCAACTCGGCCGCTTCCTACACCGACTACTCGCTGACCCTGGCCAAGGACTTCTCCGGTCTGGTGCTCAGCGGCGCCGTCATCGGCACCGATGCCAGCAAGACGGCCTACGCCAGCCCGGTCAACGGCAAGTTCATGGGCAAGACCATGCTGGTCGTCGGCCTGAAGAAGACCTTCTAAAGCGCACTGGAGTTCGTCATGAAAATGATCACTGCCGTCATCAAGCCCTTCAAGCTCGACGAGGTGCGTGAGGCCCTCAGCGCCATCGGCGTGCAGGGGCTGACGGTCACCGAGGTCAAGGGCTTCGGTCGTCAGAAGGGCCACACCGAGCTGTACCGCGGTGCCGAGTACGTCGTGGACTTCCTGCCCAAGGTCAAGATCGAGGCAGCGGTCAATGACGACGTGGTCGAGCGCGTCATCGAAGCCATCGAGTCCTCGGCCCGCACCGGCAAGATCGGCGATGGCAAGGTGTTCGTGTCGCCGCTGGACCAGGTCGTTCGCATCCGCACCGGCGAGACCGGCAACGACGCGCTCTGAAGCGCGCTCATAACAACCGTTTGGAGAAACCTCAAATGAAGAAACTCCTCGCCGGCCTTGCGCTCGCCGCCGGCCTGCTCGCGCCAGCCGCCTGGGCCCAGGACCCAGCCTCGGCGCCGGCTTCCGCCGCTGTCATGGCCGTGGCCGATGCGCTCGCTTCCCCGCCGGCCGCAGACGCTGCCGCCTCTGCCCCGGCCGAGGCTGCCTCGGCCGCCGCACCCGCCGTGCAGCCCAACAAGGGCGACACGTCCTGGATGATGCTGTCCACCCTGCTGGTCATCCTGATGACCGTGCCGGGCCTGGCCCTGTTCTACGGCGGCCTGGTGCGCAGCAAGAACATGCTGTCGGTGCTGATGCAGGTGATGGTCGGCTTCTCGCTGATCGTGGTGCTGTGGTTCCTGTATGGCTACAGCTTCGCGTTCACCGAGGGCAACAAGTTCATCGGCGGGACCGATCGTCTCTTCATGAAGGGCATCTGGGACAACGTCGCCGGCACCTTCGCCCCCGGCGCCACCTTCAGCAAGGGTGTGCCGATGTACGAGATCGTGTTCGCGGCCTTCCAGGCGACCTTCGCCGGCATCACCGCCTGCCTGATCGTCGGCGCCTTTGCCGAGCGCATCAAGTTCTCGGCCGTGCTCGCCTTCCTGACGCTGTGGTTCACCTTCAGCTACCTGCCCATCGCCCACATGGTGTGGTTCTGGGCCGGCCCGGATGCCTACACGGCCGCCGCCGTGGTGGATGAGACCAACGCCAAGGCCGGTCTGATCTGGCAGTGGGGCGCGCTGGACTTCGCGGGCGGTACCGTGGTGCACATCAACGCTGCCGTCGCCGGCCTCGTGGGTGCCTTCATGGTGGGCAAGCGCGTGGGCTACGGCAAGGAAGCCTTCACGCCGCACAGCCTGACGCTGACCATGGTCGGTGCCTCGCTGCTGTGGGTGGGCTGGTTCGGCTTCAACGCCGGCTCCGCCCTGGAAGCCAACGGCTTCGCGGCCCTGGCCTTCATCAACACCTTCGCGGCCACTGCGGCTGCCGTGCTGGCCTGGTGCATCGGTGAGGCCCTGCTCAAGGGCAAGGCGTCCATGCTGGGTGCGGCCTCGGGTGCTGTCGCCGGCCTGGTGGCCATCACCCCCGCTGCCGGCAACGTCGGCATCGGTGGCGCCCTGGTCATCGGCTTCATCGCTGGTTTCGCCTGCCTGTGGGGCGTGTCCGGCCTGAAGAAGCTGCTGGGTGCTGACGACTCGCTGGACGTCTTCGGCGTGCACGGCGTGGGCGGCATCATCGGCGCGCTGCTGACCGGCGTGTTCAACAGCCCCAACCTGGGCGGCCCGAGCGCCGTGGGTGACTGGGTCACGGCCTCCATGGTCGCCCCGGATGCCTACTCCATCGCCAGCCAGGTCTGGATCCAGACCAAGGCGGTGCTGGTGACCGTGGTGTGGTCGGGCGTGGTCTCGGTGGTGGCCTACAAGCTGGTCGACCTGACCATCGGCCTGCGCGTCACCGAAGAGGAAGAGCGCGAAGGCCTGGACATCTCCTCGCACGGCGAGACCGCCTATCACAAGTGATCTGACGTGAGCGGCCGGCGCTTGCCGGTCCTCTTTCACGCAAAGCCGCTCCGCGCCGCCAGGCCGGGGCGGCTTTTTCGTGCGCGGCGCAGGCCGGCCGGTATGCTGGCCTGCCATGGATGTGATCACCCTGCTGTCGGCGGTGCTGGTCAATGCGCTGCTGATGCTGCTGGCGCTGGCGGTCAGTGTCGGCATGCGTGCCCGCGGCGGCCTGCAGGCCTGGCAGCTGATGTTGCTCGGCCAGGCGCTCGGCTTCGGTCTGCTGATCGCGGCGACCCAGGTCTGGCCGCTGGTCATGGCCACGTTGGGCGTGATGGCGCTGAGCGGTTCAGCCTCGGCCATGGTGCTGACCTCCGCCCGTTTCCTGAGCCAGCCCGTGCCTCGCCGCGGTCTGTGGTTGCCCCCGGTGCTGCTGGGCATCGTGCACGTGTTCCTGTTCCCGGGCCTCAAGCAGACCACCGGCGTGACCAACCTCACCATCGGCCTGCAGATCGGCTGGGCGAGCTGGCTGCTGCTCAAGGGGGCAGGGCGGGTGCGCTGGCGCTGGCTGTGCGGCGTGGCGGCCCTGGCCAATGCGGTGCTGACCTTTGCCCGCGGCGTGCTGGTGCTGGGCTGGCCGGAGATCTACCCGCGCTTTCTGGTGCCGCACCCCATCAATATCGCCCACCTCATGCTGCTCAATGCCAGCCTGGTGCTAGGCACCATGGGCTTCTTGCTGGCGCACCGGGATGCCGCCGAGCAGGCGTTGGTGCGGCTGGCGTCGCTCGACAACCTCACCGGCCTGCTGAACCGGCGCGAATGGATGCAGCGCGCCGGCCGGGCGCTCGGCACAGCCCCCGAGGGCGCCGTGCTGCTGATGCTGGACCTGGACCATTTCAAGCGCATCAACGACGAACGCGGCCACCCGGTGGGTGACGAGGTGCTCAAGCTGGCCGGCGAGGTGCTGCGGGGCGAACTGCGGCAGACCGACCTGATCGGCCGCTATGGCGGCGAGGAGTTCTGCCTGCTGCTGCGGCACTGTGACCCCGAGGCCTTTGGCCGGCTGGACGCCCGGCTGCACCAGGCCCTGCGGCGCCGCTGCGAGGCCAGCCTCGGCTTTGCCGTGGATTTCAGCGCGGGCGCGGTGCGGGTGCCGCCGGGCGAGACCCTGGCGTCGGCCATTCAGCGCGCCGATGACCAGCTCTACCGCGCCAAGCATGCCGGCCGGGCGCAGACCTGCTGTGCCCCCGGCGTCTTGTGATCCTTTTGGCTGCCCCCAAGTGGGCGGTCGCCCAAGTTTGAGATCATTCGGTCATGGTCCCCCATCTGATCACCGCCCTGAACGGCCCCATCAACGAGCTGGAAGCTCGCGTCCTGGAATCCATGCCCGCCACCGAGCGCTGGTTCCGCCTCGAATGGATGGAGCACACACCGACCTTCTACGCGTCGGTGGACCTGCGCAATGCCGGCTTCAAACTGGCGCCGGTGGACACCAACCTCTTCCCCGGCGGCTTCAATCACCTCACCGCGCAGATGCTGCCCCAGGCCGTGCAGGCGGCCATGGCGGCCATCGAGAAGATCTGCCCCGAGGCGCGCAACCTGCTGGTCATCCCCGAAACCGGCGCGCGCTGCAGCTTCTACCTGGACAACCTCGCAACGTTGGCCCGCATCTTCACGCAGGCCGGCCTGAACGTGCGCTTCGGCACGCTGGACACCGCCATCACCGAGCCCACCGAGATGCCGCTGGCCAATGGCGAGCGCATCACGCTGGAGCCTTTGGTGCGCAAGCGCGGCCGCCTGATGCTCAAGGGCTTCGACCCCTGCACCATCCTGCTCAACAACGACCTCGCCGCCGGCACGCCGCCGCAGCTGATGGGCCTGCATGAGCAATACCTGCTGCCGCCGCTGCACGCCGGCTGGACGGTGCGCCGCAAGAGCCAGCATTTCCGCGCCTACGACGAAGTGGCCAAGCGCTTCGGCAAGCTGCTGGGCATGGACCCCTGGCTGATCACGCCGATGTTCCAGAGCGTCGACCTGCACGGCAAGTCCGGCCTGGAGGCGCTCCAGACCGCCGCCGACGCGCAGCTCACCAAGGTGCGCCGCAAGTACAAGGAATACGGCATCAACGAAAAGCCCTTCGTCATCATCAAGAGCGACGTGGGCAGCTACGGCCGGGGCGTGCTGACGGTGCGCGACGCGAAGGACATCGAAACCCTGGCCACCTCGCTGCCGGAGAACATCGGCCACGAGATCATCGTGCAGGAAGGCGTGCCCACGCACGAGCGGGTGCACGAGGCGGTGGCCGAGCCGGTCGTCTACACCATGGACCGCTACGTGGTCGGCGGCTACTACCGCGTGCATGCCCACCGCGGCATCGACGAAAACCTGAACGCGCCCGGCGCCAGCTACGTGCCGCTGGCCTTCGCCGAGTCGCCCCACCTGCCGCGCCCGGGCGAGAAGCCGGGTGTGAGCGCGCCCAACCGCTTCTACATGTACGGCGTCATCGGCCGCCTGGCCATGCTGGCGGCCAGCTACGAGCTCGAGGCGACCGACCCGCAGGCCGAAGCCGAGGCGGCGTAACGGCCCACCCCCGACCGGCTTCAGCCCCCTCAAGGGGGCGACCTCCTCCGCCCGGCAGAGCCGGATCGCCGAGGTCCGCCGGAGGGCCTGCCGGCCGTTGGCCGGCAGGATGGGCGGTGTTTTTTGAGCCGACGGCCGCCGTACGCTGGTGACAAGGCGGCGTCAAGCCTCGCTTACGTGGTTTTGCTGCACCGCACCAAACACCAAAACCGGGCGCAAAATCCCCACTTTCGATAACGCCACCCCAAGCCGGTGGCCACCGTGAAGTGAGTTCTTCCCACGCGGCCCGCAGCCCTTCGGCGATGGCGGGCTTGACCCTCGGGGCTCTGGGGGTTGTCTATGGCGACATCGGCACCAGCCCGCTGTACGCCCTCAAAGAAGTCTTCCATGGCGGGCATGTCGCCACGACGCCCGACAACATCCTCGGGGTGCTCTCCCTGTTGTTCTGGACGATGACGGTCATCGTCTCGATCAAGTACGTCCTGCTCATCCTGCGCGCCGACAACAACGGCGAGGGCGGCCTGATCGCCATGCTGGCACTGGCCACCAACGCCGTGAACGACAAGCCCGTGCTGCGCCGCACGCTGATGATGGTCGGGCTGTTCGGCACCGCCATCTTCTTCGGCGATGCGGTCATCACGCCTGCCATGACGGTGCTGGGCGCCGTGGAGGGCATCGACGTCTACGAGCCGCAGCTGCACGACGCCATCCTGCCCTTGACCCTCATCGTCATGACCGGGCTGTTCGCTGTGCAGCGCTTCGGTACGGGTGGCATTGGCAAGGCCTTCGGGCCGGTCATGCTGGCCTGGTTCCTGGTGCTGGCTGCGCTCGGCGTGCCGCACATCCTCGACAACCCGCATGTGCTCGTCGCGGTCAACCCGATGTACGCGCTGCACTTCTGCCTGGAGTACCGCTGGGTGGCCTTCGTGGCGCTGGGCGCGGTGGTGCTGGTGGTGACCGGCGGCGAGGCGCTCTATGCCGACCTCGGCCACTTCGGCAAGAAGCCCATCCGCATCGCCTGGTACGGCGTCGTCATGCCGGCCCTGGTGCTGAACTACTTCGGCCAGGGCGCCATGCTGCTGGACAACCCCGAGGGCGTGAAGAACCCGTTCTTCCTGCTCGCACCCGACTGGGCCGAGATCCCGCTCTTCCTGCTCGCCACCGCAGCGGCCATCGTGGCCTCGCAGGCGCTGATCACGGCCGCCTTCTCGGTCACCAAGCAGGCCATCCAGCTGGGCATCCTGCCGCGCCTGCGCATCCTGCACACCAGCGTGCGCGACACCGGCCAGATCTACGTGCCCTTCGTGAACTGGAGCCTGTACGCCCTCGTCATCGTGGCCGTGGTGTTCTTCGGTTCGTCGAGCAAGCTGGCCGGTGCCTACGGCGTGGCGGTCACCATCGACATGACCATCACCACCGTGATGACCTTCTTCGTCATCCGCCACGGCTGGAAGTACCCGCTGGCGCTGTGCGTCGCCGCCACCGGGATCTTCTTCGTGATCGACGTGACCTTCCTCGCGTCCAACCTGCTGAAGATCGCCGCCGGCGGCTGGTTCCCGCTGCTGATCGGCATCGGCATGTTCACGCTCATGCTGACCTGGAAGCAGGGCCGCCGCCAGCTTTCGGCCAAGCTGCGCGAAGACGCCATCGAGCTCACCGCCTTCCTGGAGGCGGTCTTCATCAACCCGCCCACGCGCGTGGCCGGCACGGCGGTGTTCCTGTCTGCCGAGAAGGGCTCCACGCCCAATGCGCTGCTGCACAACCTCAAGCACAACAAGGTGCTGCACGAGCAGAACATCTTCGTCACCGTGAAGCACCATGAGGTGCCCTGGATCGGCTTCGACAAGCGGTGCGAGGTCGAGCCCCTGGGCAACCACTGCTGGCAGGTGGCCCTGCACTTCGGCTTCAAGAACGAGCCCGATGTGCCCGAGGCGCTGGAGCTGCTGAAGAAGCACGGCGTGCAGCTGGAGGAGATGGAAACCAGCTACTTCCTGAGCCGCGACATCGTAATCCCGACCATCGGCTCTGGCATGGCCCTGTGGCGCGAGAAGCTCTTCGCCAGCATGCACCGCAACGCGGCGGCGGCGGCGGACTTCCTGCATCTGCCGACCAATCGCATCGTGGAACTCGGCAGCAAGGTCGAGATCTGACGCCACACGCAAGGCCGTCGCCATGAGCTGGTCGCCACGACGCAGCCGGGTGTGGATGGTCGCGGTGGCGCTTGCGCTGGCCAGCGGGGCCTTGAAGTGGTGGCTGGTCGAGCGGGCGCTGCAGCCGTCGCCCGGTCCTCAGGGCGGCAAGCAGGTCGCGCCACCCAAGGCGCCACCGCCCGCGTCATCGAGTCCGTAGGGCGGGGCAGGGGTTGCCCGCCAGTCGCTGAAGGCAACCGCCGAGGCGCCAAGATGGCCCCGCAGGGCCGTCGTTCAGGGCGCGTCGGGCGCTCAGATCGTCGAGACGAACTGCTCCTTGGCGCGACGCACCTTCTTCAGGTTCACGAGCCAGTCGCCGTCCGGCTGGCGGTAGCCCAGCGGCAGCAGCAGTACCGAGCGCAGGCCGCGGGCCTTGAGGTCGAGGATCTCGTCGACCTTCGCGGGGTCGAAGCCTTCCATCGGCGTCGCGTCCACCTGCTCTTCGGCGGCAGCGATCAGTGCAGTGCCCAGGCCGATGTAGGCCTGGCGGGCGGCATGCTGGAAGTTCTCTTCGGCGCTGCGCTGCGGGTAAACCGACAGCAGCTTCTGGCGGTAGGCCTCCCAGCCTTCGTTCTTGAAGCCGCGCACCTCGTTCGTCAGGTCGAACATCTGGTTGATGCGCTCGGTGGTGTAGTTGTCCCAGGCCGCAAACACCAACAGGTGCGAGGCGTCGGTCACCTGGGCCTGGTTCCAGGCGTGCTCGCGGATGCGCTGGCGCAGGGCCGGGTCTTGCACGATCAGCACTTCATAAGGCTGAAGACCGCTGGAGGTGGCGGTGAGGCGGACGGCTTCCAGGATGCGGTCGAGCTTGTCCTGCGGCACGGGCAGGGCCGGGTTCATCTTCTTGGTGGCGTAGCGCCACTGCAGCTTGTCGATCAGGGTGGTCATGGGAGACACAAAAACGCAAAGGGGCGGCATGGTGCCAAGGCCCGGCATGCGCCGCAGCAGGCCATGCGCATGGCCTTGGCGCGGGCCGGTTTTCAAGGCGGTCAGAAGCTCAGGCGGGCGCGGGCGTAGTAGTACGCGCCGTTGAAGCCGATGGGCGACAGCACGTCGTACGGGAAGTTGCCGAAGTAGCTGATGTCGGCGATGGAGCGCGTCGGGTATTTGTCGGTGGCGTTCATCGCGCCAAAGCTCAGGTTCAGCGCACGGCTCACCTGCACCTGAGCCTCCAGGTCCAGCTGCCAGACGGCGGCATAGGTCTGCGTCGGCACGAAGCCGTCGCCGAAGTCGAACACGCGGGTCGTGCTGCCGTGGCGCGTGGCGCGCGCCTGCAGGCCCCAGATGCCGCCCTGCCAGTTGGCGCTCAGGATGTGGCGCTGGCGCGGCGAGGCGTCGGTGAGGGTGTTGATCTCCTCCAGGCCGACGCTGTCACCGCCGCGCACCGTGGTGCGGTTGAACGAGGCCGTCCAGCCCAAGCGCAGCTCGCCGCCGAGCGCCGCGCCGCGCCACTGGGTGACGAGATCGGCGCCGCGGGTGCGGGTGTCCAGCGCATTGGTGAAGAAGTTGACGCCGTCGATGCCCGTGGCGCCGAACTTGGTGGCGAGTTCTTCGGCCAGGCCGTCACGGCTGATGCGCTGCGACAGCGTGATGCGGTTCTTCACGCGGATGGCGTAGGCGTCCAGCGTCGTCGACCAGGCCGGGCTCGGCTGCCAGCTCAGGCCCAGGCTCGCGTTGCGCGAGGTCTCGGCCTTCAGGTCTTGCGCGCCGAGGTAGCGGGCAATCGGGTGGTCCACCGGCAGCGTGCGCACCTGGCTGAGCGCGCCGCCATCGCCGCGGTCGGTCACGGTGAAGGCAAAGCCCTGCTGGGCCAGCGACGGCGCGCGGAAGTTGCTCGACACCGCACCGCGCAGCGCCAGCGTGCGGTCCAGCGCGAGGCGGGTCGAGAGCTTGGCGGTGGTGGCGCCGCCGAAGTCGCTGTAGTGGTCGTGCCGCAGCGCGAGGTTGCCCTGCCAGTCGCGGGTCAGGTCGGCGCTGAGGTCGAGGTAGGCGCCCACGACATTGCGGTGGCGGGTCGTCGCGTCGCCCGCCTGCAGGCCCGGGCCGGCCTGGGCACCGGCCGGCGCGTCAAAGCTGCCAACTGCATACGAGGCCGCATCGCCCGCGCCGGTCACGAAGCCGTCGCGGCGCACGTCCAGGCCGGTGGCCAGCGTCAGCGGCCGGGCCAGGCCGGCGACCGCGAGCTCCCGGCTCAGGTCCAGCGTCATGCCGGTGAGGCGGCTGCCGAAATCCGCCAGGTGGAATTCGCGCGGGCTGGCCGCGCCGAGGGACGCATTGATCGTGCGCCGTACGCCGTAGTCGAAGTCGTTGCGGCCGTGGTTCAGCGCGACGTCCACATCCCAGTCGGCCCAGGTCGTCTTGAGGCCGGCCACCAGCTGCAGGTCGCGGTTGTCCCCAGTGGTCTGTGGCCGGTAGCCGTTGGGGTAGACGGCTTTCACGTTGGCGCTGCTGTCGGGGTAGCGGAAGTAGGCCGCGCCCAGCGTGCGGCGTTGCTGCCAGGTGCCGAAGGCGTAGGCGCGCGTGCCGGGCTGCAGGTCGGCCGCGGCGTTGAACCAGGTCTGCCACTGGTGGGTGGCCGGCTCGCCCGGCGCGTAGTTGCGCTGGCCGACGGTGGCGAGGTTGGCGGGCGTCTGGTCTTCCCAGGGCGGCAGCTCGTCCAGGCCGGCGCGGTTGGTGGGGTTGCGGTGCAGGCCCTCCAGGCCGGCGCGCAGGAAGCCGTTGCCGGCCAGCGCCCAGCCCTGGGTGAGGCTGGCCGATTGCGTCTGGCCGTCGGTGATGCGCTCGCCGGTCGGCGCGAACTTGGTGTGGAAGGCGCCCACCTCGGTGGCCAGCTCGCCACCGGCCTTGCGCTCGTCCAGGATGATGTTGACCACGCCGGCGATGGCGTCCGAGCCGTACTGCGCGCCCGCGCCGTCGCGCAGCACCTCGATGCGGGCCACGGCGGACAGCGGGATCGTGTTGAAGTCCACCGGGTTGGTGCCCTTGCCCGTCTTGGACTCCAGGTTCACCACGGCCGAGGTGTTGCGGCGCTTGCCGTTGACCAGCACCAGCACCTGGTCGGGCGACAGGCCGCGCAGCTGGGCCGCCCGCACATGGTCGCCACCGCCGGAGTTGGACTGCCGCGGGAAGTTGAAGGCCGGGAGCAGGGCCTGCAGGGCGGCGGCCAGGTTGCCGTCGGGGCCGGCGGCACGCAGCAGTTCGTCGCGGCCCAGCACGTCCACCGGCACCGCGGTGTCGGCCAGCGTGCGGTCCTTGGCGCGGGTGCCGGTCACGACGACCGCATCCAGCGCGGTGGTCTGGGCGATGGCGGCGGTGGCGAGCAGGGCCTGGGAGGCCGCGAGGGCGATGAGGCGGAGCGTGGGCATGCGGGCAGCGGGACAACAGGGGGGCCATGAGCCTACGGCCTCTGATGTGCCAGGCTTCAGACATGTTGCGCATATGCAAATGCCGTCTCGACCTGCACTAGCATCGCGCGCTTCGCCCACGTCACGCGCCATGTCTTCCACCCCAGCCCAGCCCGAACGCCGCCTCGATGTGCGGCATGCCGGCGCCCTGTGCGTGGGCATGGTGATCGGCGCGGGCATCTTCAAGACCTCGCCGCTGGCCGCGCAGGCCCTGGGCGACCCGACCCAGCTGCTGCTGGCCTGGGCGCTGGGCGGCGTGTTGTCGCTGGTGGGCGGGCTGTGCTTTGCCGAGCTGGCGGCGGCCTTCCCCGACACCGGTGGCGACTACCACTTCCTGCGCCGCGCCTACGGCCACCGGCTGGGGTTTCTCTTCGCGTGGTCGCGCTTTGCGGTCATCCACACCGGGTCGATGGCGCTGCTGGGCTTCGTCTTCGGCGACTATCTCGCGCAGGTGGTGGACCTCACGCCCTGGCTCGGCCCGCATGCCAGCGCGCTGATGGCGGCCGCGCTGATCATCGGCCTGACGGCGCTCAACCTGCTGGGCGTGCGGGTGGGCCTGGGCACGCAGCTCGGCCTGAGTGCCGCCGTGCTGCTCGGCCTCGTGCTGCTGGGCCTGGGCGCCGGCGCACAGGTGCTCGCTGGCGCGCCGCCGGCGACCGCACCACCCGCGTCACCGGGCAGCGACTGGGGCCTGGCGCTGGTGTTCGTCTTCCTGGCCTATGGCGGCTGGAGCGACGCGGCCACGCTGTCGGCCGAGATGCGTGACCCCGAGCGGGGCATCCGCCGCGCGCTGCTGCTGGGCCTGGGGTTGGTGATGGGCCTGTATCTGATGGCCAACTGGGCCTATCTGCGCGTGCTCGGCGTGGCCGGCCTGGCCGCGAGCGATGCCCCGGCGGCTGCGCTGATGCGCACCGCCTTCGGCCCGGCGGCCGAGCTGCTGATGGTGGGCGTGGTCACGCTGACCGCGCTCTCGGTCATGAATGCGTTGCTGATCGCCGGCCCGCGCACCACGTACGCCGCCGCGCGCGACCTGGCTACCGAATGGCACCTCGCCCGCTGGAACCATGCCCGCGGTACGCCCACCGGCGCGGTGCTGGCCACGGCGGCGGTGGCGCTGCTGCTGGTGGCCTTCGGCGACCTCACGCGCGGCGGCTTCTCGACCATGGTGGACTACCTCTCGCCGGTCTACTGGTTCTTCATGACGCTCAGCGCGCTGGCCGTCATCGTGCTGCGCCATCGCGAGCCCGACCGGCCGCGGCCGGTGCGCGTGCCGCTCTACCCATGGCTGCCCTTGCTGTTTGCGGCCAGCAGCGCCTATGTGCTGTGGTCCAGCGTGGTGTACGTGAAGGCCGGTGCGGTGGTGGGCGTCGCGGTGCTGGCCGTGGGGGCAGCCTTGCTGTGGGGCCACGGCCGCTGGCGTCAGCAGATCTCGCGCTGATCGATCTCGGTGCCGCGCACATGCACCAGCTGGCCGCGCTCGATGGCCGTCCAGGCCTGGGCATCGTCGCCCAGGGGCTCGGAGGCGATCGCCCAGCCGCCCCGCTGGGGCTTGAGGTAGAGGCTGGGCGGCTTGTGGTCGCTGGCCCAGCGGATGGCCCAGAGCTGCTCGCCGTCGGACAGGGCGGCCGAGAAGCGCAGCGGTGCGCTCACGCCCCGGTCGTCCATTTCGTCGGCGGTGTCGTGCAGCACCTGGCAGATGGCGTCTTCCACGGTTGCGCCGGCCCGTACCCGGGCCATGATCAGCAGGAAGAGCAGCTCCGAGTCGGTCGAGCCGCGGCGCTCGTCATAGAGCTCGTCGGGCAACTGCGCCTCCAGCCGGCGGCGCACGCGGGCGAAGTCGCCCACCTGGCCGTTGTGGATGAACAGAACGCGCCCGAGCGTGAACGGGTGGCAGTTCAGCCGTGACACCCCGCCGCCGGTGGCGGCGCGCACATGGGCCATGAAGAGATGCGAGCGCACGTTGGCGCACAGGGCCAGCAGGTTGTCGTCGCTCCAGGCCGGCATCACCTCGCGGTAGACGCCGGGCGTCTCGCGTTCGCCATACCAGCCGATGCCGAAGCCGTCGCCGTTGGTCACCGCCTTGGCCTCGGCGGCCTGCAGGCTCTGGCGCACCAGCGAGTGGCGCGGCTTGCAGACCAGGTCTTCCAGAAAGATCGATTCACCCGAATACGCCAGGAAGCGGCACATCCCTCACCCTCGTTCCCATGTTCCTCACGGCTATGCTGGCCGCATGAGGCGATTGCTGCAAGACTTTTCTCCCGCCACCGTCGTCGCGGGCTTCGTGGCGGTGCTGGTGGGCTACACCAGCTCGGTCGCCATCATCTTCCAGGCCACCGTGGCCTTGGGCGCCACGCCGGCCCAGACGGCATCGTGGCTGTGGGCGCTGGGCCTGGGCATGGGGATCACCAGCCTGGCCCTGAGCCTGTGGACGCGCCAGCCGGTGCTGACCGCCTGGTCCACCCCGGGCGCGGCCCTGCTGGCCTCCACGGCGGGCGTGGAGATGCCCGAGGCCATCGGCGCCTTCATCGTGTGCGGCCTGCTCATCACGCTGGCCGGCGCCACCGGCTGGTTCGAGAAGCTGATGGACCGCATCCCCGTGGCCATCGCCTCGGCCCTGCTCGCGGGTGTGCTGGCGCGCTTCGGTCTCGATGCCGTAGGCAGCGCCAAAACCGCACCGCTGCTGGTGCTGGTGATGGCGGCCGTCTTCCTGGCCGGCCGGCGCTGGTGGCCGCGCTATGCCGTGCCCGCGGTGCTCGTGGCGGGCGTGGCCGTGGCGCTGGCGCAGGGGCGCTTGAGCTTCCTGGGTGTGGATACCTCGCAGCTCATCGCGCTGCCGGTCTGGACCACGCCGCAGTTCACCTGGCATGCCGCCATCGGCGTGGCGCTGCCGCTGTTCATCGTCACCATGGCCTCGCAGAACCTGCCGGGCGTGGCCGCGCAACGGGCGAGCGGCTACCAGACGCCGGTGTCGGCCAGCATCGCCGTGACCGGCGCGGCCACCACGCTGCTGGCGCCCTTCGGCGGCTATGCCTTCAATCTCGCGGCCATCACGGCTGCCATCTGCATGGGCCGCGAGGCGCATGAAGACCCGGCGCGGCGCTACACCGCCAGCGTGGCGGCGGGCGTGTTCTACGTGCTGCTGGGCCTGGCGGGCGGGGCGGTGGCGGTGCTGCTGTCGGCCTTCCCGCGTGAGCTGGTGGCGGCGATTGCCGGCCTGGCCCTGCTGGGCACCATTGCCGGCGCACTGGCCGCGGCGCTCAAGGACGAGGCGCATCGCGATGCGGCCATCCTGACCTTCCTCGTCTGCCTGTCGGGCATCAGCGCCTTCGGCATCGGGGCGGCCTTCTGGGGCGTGGTGGCCGGCGGCGTGGCTGCGGTCGTGGCGCGCTGGCGGCGTTCGCAGCCCTGAGGCAGCCCTCAGCCGGCCCTGCGGCGGCAAGCCGGCGGCCCCTGTGCAACACTGCCCGGATTGCACGGGCCAGACCACCATGAAGCTGCTATTCGTTGCCGACCCCCTCGACACCTTCAAGACCTACAAGGACTCCACCTTCGCCATGATGCGCGAGGCCGCGCGGCGCGGCCATGTCATCCTGGCCTGTGAGCCGCAGCAGCTCGTGTGGGTGCGCGGCAGCCGCGTGACGGCGCGGCGTGCCGTCGAGATCACGCTGACCGGCGATGCTGACCACTGGTACACCGTGGCCGCCACCACCGACGTCGCCCTGGCGGATGTCGACGCCGTGTTGATGCGCAAGGACCCGCCGTTCGACAGCGAGTTCTTCTACGCCACCCACCTGCTCAGCCAGGCCGAGCGCGAGGGCGCGCGCGTCTTCAACAAGCCCAGCGCCTTGCGGGAGCATCCCGAGAAGCTCGCCATCCTGGAGTTCCCGCAATTCATCTCGCCCACGGTCGTCACGCGCGACCCGGCCGAGATTCGCGCCTTCCACGCCGAGCACCGCGACATCATCCTCAAGCCGCTGGACGGCATGGGTGGCATGGGCATCTTCCGCGTCAAGGACGACGGGCTCAACCTCGGCAGCATCATCGAGACGCTGAACCAGGGCGGCGCGCAGACGGTGATGGTGCAGCGCTTCATCCCGGCCATTTCGGAGGGCGACAAGCGCATCCTCATCATCGGCGGCAAGCCGGTGCCGCACTGCCTGGCCCGCATCCCGCAAGGCGGTGAGGTGCGCGGCAACCTGGCGGCCGGCGGCAAGGGCGTGGCCCGGCCGCTGACCGCGCGCGACCGCGAGATCGCCGACTACCTCGGCCCCGTCCTCGCCGCCCGCGGCCTGCTGCTGGTGGGCCTGGACGTCATCGGCGAGAACGTCACCGAGATCAACGTCACCAGCCCCACCTGCTTCCAGGAGATCACCGACCAGAGCGGGTTCGACGTGGCCCGGATGTTCGTCGACGCACTGGAGGAAGCCCTGGCATGAAGCGCCGTGACTTTGCCGCCTTCGCGCTGACCCCGCTGGCGCTGCCAGCCTGGGCCAAGACCGCCGCGAAGCCCTCGGCGTTTGCCGCACTGGCCGACCGTTTTCTCGAAGCCCTCTGGCAACTCGACCCCGACGCCGCCGTGGCTGCCGGGCGCTTCGAGTTCGCCTCGCGGCTGACGCTGCCGAGCGCGGCCCAGCGCCAGCGCGTGCAGGCGTTTGCCAAGTCCTGGCTGCGCCGCTTCGAGGCGGTGCCCGAGGCGTCGCTGTCGGTGAGTGACCGCATGGACCGTGCGCTGCTGATCGGCAAGCTGCAAAGCGACCTGTGGCGGCTGGAGGTGCTCAAGGAGTGGTCGTGGAACCCCGCCGAGCACAACCCGGCCGCGCCGCTGGACCTGCTGCTCAACACCGAGCATGCGCCGCTGCCGCAACGCCTGCGCGCGCTGCTGCCGCGGGTGGCCGGCTTGCCGGCCTTCTACCGGGCCGCGCAGGCCAGCCTCACGGGCGTCACACGGGAGCACACCGAGCTCGCCATCCAGCAGGCGCCGGGTGTGCTGGGCGTGCTGGACGACATTGCCGGCCGCGCCGCCGAGGCCGGCCAGGCGACGGCCTGGCAGGCGCCGCTGGCGGCCGCGCGCGCATCGGTCAGCGGCTACGTGGCCTACCTCAAGACCCTGCAGCCGACGCGCGGCTACCAGCTCGGGGCGGCGCTGTACGAGCCCAAGTTCCAGCACGACATCCAGTCGGCCCGCACGGCCCGCGAGACCTATGAGCTGGCCCAGCAGCGCCGCGAAGAGGTGCTGGCCAGCATGCAGGCCCAGGCCGTGCAGCTGTGGCCGACGGTCATCGGCAGCGAGCCCCTGCCGGCCGATCGCTTCGCCGTCATCGGCCGTGTCATCGACAAGCTCAGCGAGCGGCATGTGGCGCGCGAGCGCTTTGTCGACGAGATCCGCGCGCAGATCCCGCAGCTCGAGGCCTGGGTGCGCGACCACGACCTGCTCAGCCAGGACGCCAGCAAGCCCCTGGCCGTGCGCGAGACGCCGGAGTACCAGCGCGGCGTGGCCGGCGCCAGCATCGAGGCCCCCGGCCCCTACCGTCCCCAGGACAAGACCTACTACAACGTCACGCCGCTGACCGACCTGACGCCCGAGCAGGCCGAAAGCTCGCTGCGCGAGTACAACCACTGGATCCTGCAGATCCTCAACATCCACGAGGCGATTCCGGGCCACTACACGCAGCTGGTGCATGCCAACCGCACGCCCAGCAAGGTCAAGGCGCTGTTCGGCAACGGCGCCATGGTCGAGGGCTGGGCCGTGTATGGCGAGCGCATGATGATCGAGAGCGGCTACGGCGCCTCGCCCGAGATGACGCTGATGTGGGGCAAGTGGCACCTGCGCTCGGTCACCAACACCGTGCTCGACTACAGCGTGCACGTGCTCGGCATGACCGAGGCCGATGCGCTGAACCTGCTGGTGCGCCAGGCCTTCCAGACCGAACGCGAGGCCAAGGAGAAGTGGCGCCGCGTGCAGCTGACCTCGGTGCAGCTGACCAGCTATTTCAGCGGCTACAGCGAAATCTTCGCGCTGCGCGAGCAGCTCAAGGCGCGGCCGGGCTTCCGGCTCAAGGCCTTCCATGAGCAGTTCCTGAGCTACGGCAGTGCGCCGGTGCGGCTGATTGCCGCGGAGATGTTGAAGGCCTGATCAGCGCGCAGACGTGGGGCAGCTCACGTCTTCCTGTGCCCGCTTGAGGACGAAGCCGGCGCCCGGCCGCCGCGTCAGGCGCCCTGCACGCGGTGGCCGGCGGCGGCCTTGTAGCTGTTGATCTCGCGGGCCACTTCGGCCGGGTCGATGACGTCTTCGAGCCGTGTGAAGCCCTCGGGCGCCAGCGCCTCCACCCGGTCGAGGATGGCATCCAGCCCCTCGCGCCGGTTCATCTCGACGATGCGTGCGCATTGCGGTCGGCGCTCGTTCTCGTAGGCGGCCAGGGCGGCGTCCAGGTCAGCGCCGCTGGCCAGCGCCTCGGCCAGCGCCTGCGCGTCCATGATGGCCTGCGTGGCGCCGTTGGAGCCGATGGGCACCATCGGGTGCGCCGCATCGCCCAGCAGCGTGGAGCGGCCGAGCTGCCAGCGCGGCAGCGGGTCGCGGTCCACCATGGGCCACTCCAGCATCTGCTCGGCGCGTGTGATGAGGCCGGGCACGTCCAGCCAGTCGAAGCGCCAGCGGCCGAAGGTGGGCATGAGGTCGTCCAGCCGGCCGGCGCGGCTCCAGTCGGCGCGGTCGGGCGCGGTGAGGCCGGGCACGGGCTCGCGCACGCGGCGGTCGGCAATCCAGTTGATCAGTTGCAGCCCGTCCGCGCGCGGCGCGCCGATGGGGTAGACGACGAACTTGGCCTGGCTGTAGCCGGCCTGCACCATCGTGCGACCGTCCAGGAAGGGCGGCGCCCAGGTCGTGCCGCGCCACATCATCACGCCGCGCCAGCAGGGCGGGCCTTCGTCAGGCGCGAGGCGGCGGCGCAGTGCGGAGTGAATGCCGTCAGCGCCGATGACGAGGTCGGCGGTCATCTCCCGCGGGCCGTCGGCGGCTTCGATCTCGGCAATCGCGCGGCGGCCCTCGTCGCGCACATTCACCACGCGCTGGCCGCTGATCACCGTCAGTTTCGCCGCTGCCTCGGCCCACAGCCGCATCTGCAACTGGCCGCGATGGATGCTGATCTGCGGGTGCGCGTAGCCGCCGCCCAGGCCGCGCGGGTCGCGGTAGATGGGCTGGCCGTGCCGGTTGGCGAAGACGAGGGCCGAGGTCTCGACCGCCATCTCGCGCAGTGCCGGCAGCAGGCCCAGGCCGCTCAGCACGCCCACCGCATGCGGCAGGAGGTTGATGCCCACGCCCAGCGGCTTGGGCTCGCGCACCGCTTCGAGCACCGTGACCTCATGGCCGCGCGCCTGCAGGGCGAGCGCGGCGGTGAGGCCCCCGATGCCGCCACCCGAAATGATGATCTGCATTAGGTCAGGGTATGCGAGATTGTTGCAGTAGGCAACCAAACCTACCCTGAGCCCGTGAGCAAGACCGACAGCCCTGATCCCGAAGGCCTCATGCTGCCCGTGCCGGGCGTTGACTATGGGCCGCTTGACCAGCTGCTGGGCTATGCGCTGCGCCGCGCGCAGAACGCGCTGTACCTGGACTTCTACCGCGCCACCGCCCCCTGGGATGTGAGCCCCCAGCGCTTCGCCGCGCTGGTGCTCATCGCCCGCAACCCCGGCATGCGCCAGGGCCTGCTCGGCCAGGCCATGGGGCTGCACCGCAGCGGCGCGCTGCGCCTGACGGACTGGCTCACGGCCAACGGCTGGGCCGAACGCCGCGACACCCCGGGCGACGCGCGCGCCTGGGGCCTGCATCTCACCGCCACCGGCAAGCGCCGCCTCGCCAAGCTCGAGGCCGCCGTGGCCGAACATGACCGGGCCCTGATCGCCGCGCTGGGCGAGCAGGGCCCGGCCCTCAAGGCCGGGCTCGAACGCCTGGCCTGGGCCGCCACCGCACAGAGCACCGCCCCCGACAACAACCCCAGGAGACAAACCCCATGATCGACCGCCGCCACCTCCTTGCCGCCTTTGCGGCCCTGCCCCTCGCTGCCCGCGCCCAGGGCCAGCCGCCGCGCATCCTGGTGGGCTTCCCGGCCGGCGGGTCGGTGGACACCACCGCCCGGCGCTTCGCGGAGTTCAGCCGCGGCAAGCTGGCCGAGACCGTCATCGTCGAGCAGAAAGTGGGCGCTGGCGGGCGCATCGCCATCGCCGGCCTGAAGGACGCCGCCCCCGACGGCCAGACGCTGCTGATCAGCCCGTCGTCGATGTTCACCATCTATCCGCACGCCTACCGCAAGCTGGCCTACAACCCCGCGACCGACGCCATCCCCGTGGCGCCGCTGGCGCTGTCGACCTGCGGCTTCGGTGTCGGCCCCATGGTGCCGGCTTCCGTCAAGACCCTGGCGCAGTTTGCCGACTGGGCCAAGGCCAACCCCGACAAGGCCGCCTACGCCTCACCCGCAGCCGGCGCCATGCCGCACTTCCTGGGCAACCAGTTCGAGCATGCGGCCGGCCTCAAGCTCACCCATGCGCCCTACCGGGGTGCTGCGCCGGGCATGCAAGACCTGATGGGCGGCCAGATCGCGTCGGGCTGCTTCTCCATCGGCGACTTCCTGCCCCACCTGCCCAGCGGCCGGGTGCGCCTGCTGGGCGTGACCGACAAGGCCCGGTCACGCTTTGCGCCCGACGTGCCCACGTTCGAGGAACAGGGCTTCAAGGGCATCGTCGGCGTGGAGAGCTACGGCCTCTTCGTGCCCGCGAAAACGCCGCAGGCGGTGGTCGACAAGCTGGCCGACATCGCCCGTGCGGCGGTGCGCGAGCCCAGTGTGGTGGAGGCGCTGGCCAAGCTCGGCTTCGAGCCGCTGAGCCTCAACCCGGCTGACTACGCCAAGCGGCTGGTGGCCGAGCGTGACTACTGGGGCCCGGTCGTCAAGGCCTCGGGCTTCTCGTCGGACGATTGAGCCTCAGCTGCGGTTGATCGACACGCCGCCGTCCACCAGCATCGCAGCCCCGGTCATGAACGAGGATGCGCCCGACAGCAGAAAGAGCGCCGCCCGGGCGATCTCTTGCGGTTCGGCCAGACGCTTGAGGGCATGCAGGCCGGCCACCTCGGCCAGGCCCTCTGGCGTGGGGTTCATCTGGCGGCCCATCGCGGTGTCGGTGCCGCCGGGCAGCAGCGCATTCACGCGCAGGCCGCGCGGCCCGAACTCGGTCGCCAGCGCCTGCACCAGGCCCACGAGGCCGGCCTTGCTGGCTGCATAGGCCGCAGCCCCCGGAAAGCCCGCCGTGTGGCCGACGAAGGTGCCCGTGAACACCAGGCTGCCGGCGCCCCCGGCCAGCAGCGCCGGGATCTGCGCCTTCGCCGCCAGGAAGGCGGCGGTGAGGTTGGTGCGCAGCGTGGCCTCCCAGGCTTCGAGCGCGACCTCCGGCGTGGGTCCGAGCGCGCCCAGGGTGCCGGCGTTGTTGAAGGCGGCGTCGAGCCGGCCGAACCGGCGCAGCGCGAGGTCCACCACGCGATGGGCGTGGGCTTCGTCGCCCACGTCGCCCGCCAGCACAGCGGCTTGACCGCCGCTGGCGTGGATCGTGTCGGCCAGGTCCTGCAAGGGGCCGGGCTGGCGGGCGGTGAGCACAAGGCGAGCCCCTTCGGCAGCGGCAAGCAGCGCCGTCGCGCGGCCGATGCCGGCACTGGCGCCGGTGATGAGCAGGGTCTTGCCTTGCCAGGACATGAGGTCGTTTGGGGTGTGAAGCATCAGCCGTACTCTGCGGGGCGCCGCAGCGGGCGTCGCGCTGGTTTCGGACCTGCAAATCTCGGCCTCGCTCGGGCAGGGGGCGTATGGCAACCGCTAGCATGTCAGCCCGAGTAGGAGCCCCCCGCATGCCCTTGCGCACGCCGGCCGTTCGCTGGAGCGGCCTCTTTGCTGTTGTTGTCCTGCCTGCTGCGCTGGCGGCCTGCCTGACGTTCGCTCCCGCGGCGGCGCAGGCCAGCGACCTGACGGGCCTGCAGACGCTGCTGACGGAGCAGCGCTACGCCAGCGCCCGCCCCGAACTGGAGGCGCTGCTGCGCAAGCCCGCACCCGACGCGGCCGACCGCGCCCTCATCTACGGCTGGCTCTTCGCCCGCGACGACGGCGCCGCCATTGACCGGCGCACGCGCGACGTGCTGCAAGACGAACGGGCGGAGGCCGTCGACCTGCTTGCCGCCGGCCGTCTGGCGCTGGACCTGCGCGATTTCGACCGCGCGCTGGCCTGCTTCGAGCGCGCGCTGGCCCGGGCCACGCAGCCGGCCGAGC
>JAIPCJ010000001.1 GCA_021738245.1 Methylotenera sp.
GTGCGCAGCGTTGGCATGGTGTCCAACCTGGCGCTGGACGTGGGAGCGCAGGACGGCAGCCGCCAGCGCGTGCGGGCGGCGGCCGCCCTGATGGCCGAAGGCGAGCAGGCCTGCCTGGGCTTCGTGCTGCGCCCCGACCATCGCCTGCCTGAACACCTGGCGGGTGACGACGTGTTGGCCGGGCTGCTCGACCAGGTCGGCCGTGTGCCCCTGGCCGACCTGCTCGTGGAGGTGGCGCACCGGGCCGAGCGCCAGCTGATCGCCAGCGCGCTGCTGCGCGTGGCCGGCCAGATCGACGTCGCCGCCGAGGCCCTGGGCATGACGCCCGAGGCCCTGGCGCTGCGCATGCAACGCCACGGGCTCGCCGGCCTGGGCTACCCGGGCAGCCCGTCCGGCCAACCGCCTTCCCTCAACTGATCGGCCCGCAGACACCGTGGCAGACGAGGCCCACCTGCAGCCCGACCCCGCATTCGGTCAGACCGACCTGACCAACTGCGAGCGCGAGCTGATCCACCTGGCTGGCGCCGTGCAGCCGCATGGCGCGCTGTTGGTGCTGGACAGCGGCGACCTGCGCGTGCTGCAGGTCAGCGGCAATGTGCAGCGCCTGCTCGGTGTGGCGGCTGAAGGCCTGCTGCAGCAGCCGCTGACCGCGCTGGGCGGTGACCTCGCCGACCGCATTGCGGCGCTGCGCCGCACGGCCGACCTGCGCGAGCCGGTCGCCCTGCAATGCGAGCTGGGCGCTGATCAGCGCAGCTTCGACGCCGCGCTCCACCAGGTCGCCACGGGTGCCCTGGTGCTGGAGCTGTAGCCCGCGCCCGGGGCGGCGCTGGATGTCGAACTGCAAGACCTGGCCCCCGACGTGATGGCGGCCACGCTGTCGAGCGCCCTGCAGCGCTTCGGCGCGGCGCCGTCGGTCGGTGTGCTGGCCGACGCGGTGGTGGAGGTGGTGCGCAACCTGACCGGCTACGACCGCGTGGTGGTCTACAAGTTCGACCCCGACGGCCACGGCAAGGTCATCGCCGAGGCGCGGCATCCGCGGCTGGAGTCGCTGCTCGGACACCACTACCCGGCCAGCGACATCCCGCAGCGCGCCCGTGCCCTCTACCTGCTCAACCGCGTGCGCATGCTGGTGGACGTGGATGCGCCGCAGGCGCCTCTGATGCCCGCGCTGCTGCCGGGCACCGAAGCGCCGCTGGACATGTCGATGTGCCAGCTGCGCAGCATGTCACCCATCCACCTGCAGTACCTGCGCAACATGGGCGTCACGGCCACGCTGACGGCCTCCCTCGTGCGCGAGGGCCAGCTCTGGGGCCTGATCGCGGCGCACCACTATTCGCCGCGCTACCTGCGCAGCACCATGCGCGCCGCCACCGACCTGCTGGCCGAGGTGGCGTCCACGCGCATCTCCGCCATCGAGAACTACGCCCATGCCCAGGTGGCCCTGATGGTGCGGCGGCTGGAGCAGCGGCTGGTGGAGGCCACCTCTACCGAGGGCGAATGGCGTTATGCGCTCTTTCGCAACCCGCGCACCTTGCTCCAGCCACTGGACGCCACCGGCGCGGTGCTCTTCTGCGAAGGCGAGGTGCTCACCACCGGCGAGACGCCGTCCACCCCCGAACTGCGCGCGCTGCTCGCCTGGGTGCAGGCCGAGGCCGGCGCGGGCGATGCGCCGTTCGCGTGCGCTTCGGTGGGCCAAGCCAACCCGGCGCTGGACAGCCTCACCCCCACGGCCAGTGGCGTGTTGGCGGTGCGCCTGTCCGACCGCAGCCCTGACTGGCTGATGTGGCTGCGCAAGGAGCAGCTGCAAAGCGTGACCTGGGCCGGCGACCCGGCCAAGCCCATGGTCGCCAGCAATCCGCTGGAACTCTCGCCGCGGCGCTCCTTCGCTGCTTGGTCGGAGATCGTGCGCGGCACGGCCGTGCCCTGGTCGACCACCGAAGTGGCGCTGGCCCGTGGCATTGGCGTGGCCCTGGTGGACATCATCGTGCAGGTGCAGGCCGTGCGGCTGCTGATCGCCGAGCATCAACTGCTCAAGATCCGCAGCGCCGTCGCCGGTGCACGCGAGGCGGTGCTGGTGGCCCACGCGCAGGGCGAGGTCGTGTTCGCGAATGACGCGCTGCAAGCCCTGCATGGCGCGTCGGTCGACAGGGGCCGCCCGGTGGCCGAGCTCTTCGTGCTGGCGCCGGTGGTGCAGGAGGCGCTCGCGCAGATGCGCGCATCCCACCACGGCTGGCGTCGCGAGCTGGACTTGCGCGCTGCCGATGGCAGTGCCGTGCCGGTGGCGGTGCACGCGGAGCCCATCAGCGGCAGCGATGGCCAGATGCTCGGCTTCGTCATCACCCTGATGGACCTGCGCGAGGCGCGTCGCGCCGACACCGCCCGGCTCAACCTCGAAACCTCATTGCGCATGGCGGCCCAGAGCAGCGCGAGCGAGGCGGACGAAGTTATCTCGGCCATCCTCACCAATGCCAGCCTCGCCGCCATGGACATCGCCGACGCCCGCGGTGGTCCCCCGGCGGCGCCGCTGCTGCAGGAACTTGAAAACTCCACGCGGCGCGCGGCGGGCTTGTACGCGCAGATTCGCAGCTTCTCCAAGTGAGGGCCGGCCTGGCGCCCCCCGGCGTCAGGCCACCTCGATGCCCAGCACCGCGCTGTACTGCTGGACCTGGGGCCGTTGCTCGACCCTGACGGCGAAGGCATAGACCGCATCGTCCACGCTGAACCGGCACAAGGCCAGACCGTGTGGCAGCAGGGCCTTGGCGAGGTGCCGCAGGGGCGTGTCCACCGGGGCCTCATGGCGCGCCTGCCAGTCTTCCCACTCGGTGTCGCGGCTCACGTCATAGGCCCAGTCGAGCGCCACGCCGTGCGCACGGGCCAGGGAGGCGGCTTGCCATTGCACCTCCTCGCGTGCTTTCCAATCCAGCGCCATCACCCCCACCCGCGACTTGGGGCCGTTGTTGTCGTTGATCCACCCGCCCAGCGCCTCCGCCGGCTCGACGCCCGGCTTCAGCCGTGCCCTGAGCTGCTTGCCCTTCGGGAGGGACAGCGCGTCGGGCAGGTGCGCCAGCAGCAAGGCACTCAGGGCCTCGAATGCCTCGCGTTGCTCGCGGGGCACCGGGGGCGCCTTGAAGTGGTCATCGACGATCTCCCGGTCTGAAACCGGCTCCGGCTCGTCAGGCTGCGGAATGGAGCGCAGGTAGTCCTGCCACATCCGTCGGATCTTGTTGAACATGACGTGATCTTTCAGCGGGGTAGGGGTGAAAGCATTCAACTTCGGCAGACCTGCACGGGAGCGCCAGCCCATGCTCACCGCGGGGCCCGTGGCCTCACTCGGTGGGCGCTTCCGGGCCGTCCTGCCGATCCGGCTCCGTGGCGGTGAGGACCTCGCTCAACACCGACGTCGCATAGGTGCCTGCCGGCAGTGAAAAGCTGAGCACGAGCTGGTCAGCTTGCGGCCAGTCCCAGGTCAGGTCGGCCGGGTGGGCCACGAGGGCGCGGCGCTCCTGGTCGAGGCCGGCGTGTTCCATGCCGTCGCACAGCGCTGCATGGCGCGTGGCGATGCTGTTTTCCAGGGCCTGCGCCTCGTCCGTCGTGCTGACGCGGCCGCGGCCCCAGAGCGGGCCGGTGGGGCGACCGGCGGCGTCCATCACATCGCCGGGCAAGGCCTGGCCCCACAGGCCTTGCTGGATGCGCAGCCCCAGCATCTCATTGAAGACGAAGGAGCGCACCGCCGAAAGGTAAATGCCCTTCTTCTTCGGGTTGCGCACGCGGATCTCGCGCGCCAGCATCGCGCGGCCCTGCTCGACGTTGCCGCCGTCATGGCCGAAGCGCTGCGCGCCGAAGTAGTTCGGCACACCCTGCGCCACGACGGCGCGCAGGTTGGCCTCGATGGCCTCGCGGCTGCCCGTCACCTCGCGCAGCAGGATGCGGAAGTGATTGCCTTGCAGGTCGCCGGGCCGCAGCTTCTTCACATGGCGGCTCTGGCTCAGCACCTTGAACTCCGGATGCTCAAGCGCGGTGAGTTCTGGTGTCTCGCCCTTGGGAAGGTAAAGGCTGAACCATTGCCGGGTGATGGCATGGCGGTCCTTCAGGCCCGCGTACCCGACGTCCCAGGTCTGCACGCCGGCTGCCTCGGCCAATCGTTCGGCGACGAAGGCCGTGTTGGCGCCGTTCTTCTCGACCTCCAGCCACACGTGTTCGCCAGCACCCGTGGGCCGCTGCAAGGGCAGCTCGGTCACGATGAAGTCTTCGTTGAAGGCCTTGAGCGTGGCGGTCGCGCCGCTGGCCAGGTAGGCGCGGGGCCAGGAGGGCAGGGTCGCGTAGGGGGCGAGGGCGGGGGCGTCGGTCATCGGGGGTGGCCTGGCGGGGCGGTCGGGCCGAAAGGTCCGGCATGCACCGGGCGGCGTGGGCCCGGATTCTCGCCTCAGCCCTGCAACTCCTCGAACATGCGCTGATGCCACCGGAAGGCCTCGCAGGCTTCGGCGACGAAGGCATCCGCTTGCGGTGGCGCGAGCGCCAGCGCGTCGAGGCCGGCGCGGAAGTCGTGCTTGAGGGCCTCCACTTCGGCTGCGTCACCGAAGGCATAGAAGGCGGTGCCGCCGTGGGCGGTCAGCCCGTATTGCCGCTGGATCAGCCGCGCGAGCACCTGCCCGCCGTGCAGGTCGCCGAGGTAGCGCAGGTAGGCGTGGGCCAGCAGCAGGTCGGGGTCGTGGGCGGCGAGGGCGGCCAGACGCTCGACGTAGGCCCGCGTGGCGTGGGCCAGGGGGGTGTCGGCACGCCAGTCGCCCCCATGGAGTTCATCGAGGTCCTGTTCCAAGGCGGGCAGGCGGCGCAGTTCGGGGCGCCACAGCCGCGCATCGGCGTGGGTGGCATCCAGGCCGGACTCCAGCGCCGCATAGATGGCCTGCAGATTGCGGAGCAGGGTGCAGTAGCGCGCCAGGCTCAACCGGCCGTGCATCAGGTCCGCCATCACGCCGGCGCGTTCGGCCAAGGTGTGGAGGCTGCGGGTTTCCGCCTTCAGGCGTGCGGCAAGGCCGGGGGCGGTGGGGTACTGCATGCGCGCATCATGCCCCAGGGGCGTGGCGTCGGGGGCGGTGCGGCATGGGTTCGTCATAGCGCGAGGTTGCCGCTCTTCAGGCGGCGCAACACGAAGCTGGATTTGCTGTGCCGGATGCCGGGGATCTTGTAGAGCTGCTCGCGCAGCAGCCGCTCATAGTCGCGCGTGCCCTTCACGGCCAGGCGCAGCACGTAGTCGTAGTCGCCCGATACAAGGTAAGCCTCCAGCACTTCGGGGATGGCCTCGAGCTGGCGGCCGAAGGCCTCCAGCGCGTCTTCGGAGTGGGAGTCCAGCGTGAGCTGCACGATGAGCTGGTCGGGCACGCCGACGAGTTCGGCATTCACCTTGATGGTGTAGCCCTCGATGACCCCCGCCTCCTCCATGCGCTTGATGCGCGCCCAGCAGGGCGAGCTGCTCAGCCCGACCTCGGCGCTGAGCTCCTGCAGGCTGGCCCGGGCGTTGCGCTGCAAGGCCCGCAGCAGGGCGAGGTCGTGACGGTCGAGTTTGATTTCCTGTGGCATTCCATTGGCTCAGCAAAGTTTGCTGAATTTAGTCGATCGTGTAGGAAATGAAGCAGCCTTTTCGGCGCCAGGGCTTCCACACTGTCGGCCATGAATGCATTCGTCGACCGCCTGGCCCTGGCTGCACCGCCCGCATCGCCGCCTCCCTCGGCCGGCACGCCACGCACCGGCGCCCAGGTGCTGCTGGACACGCTGGTGGAGCTGGGCGTGGACACCCTCTTCGGCTACCCCGGCGGCGCCGTGCTGCCCCTGTACGACGCGTTGCATGGCGAGCCGCGCCTGCGCCACATCCTCGTGCGCCACGAGCAGGCCGCCGTGCATGCGGCGCAAGGCTATGCGCGCAGCACCGGCCGTGTGGGCGTGGTGCTGGTGACCTCGGGCCCGGGCATGAGCAACACCACCACCGGGCTGCTGGATGCCCTGTCGGACTCGGTGCCCGTGCTGTGCATCAGCGGTCAGGTGGCGTTGAGCGCCATTGGCACCGATGCCTTCCAGGAATGCGATGCCCTCGGCATCAGCCGGCCGGTGACCAAGTGGAATGTCCAGATCCGGGATGCCGGCCTGGTGCGCGCGCTGGTGCGCCAGGGTTTCGAGGTGGCCTGCGGCGGGCGGCCTGGCCCGGTGCTGATCGACTTCCCCAAGGACCTGCAACAGCAGGCCGTGCCGCAGCACCCCTTGCCCCCACCGCGCGGGCGCCCGGTGCCGTCGCCGCGCGCGCCGTCGCATGACCTGCGCATGGCCCAGGCCGCGCAATGGCTGGCCGAGGCCAAGCGGCCGGTGTTCTATGGCGGCGGGGGCCTCATCAATGCAGGGCCGGCGGCCTGCGAGGCCTTCTCGGACGTGGTGCGTCTGGCCGGTGCGCCTTGCACGCTGACCCTGATGGGCCTGGGCGCCTTTCCCGCGTCAGCGCCGCAGTGGCTTGGCATGCTGGGCATGCACGGCACGCTGGAGGCCAACCTGGCCATGCACGAGGCTGATCTCATCGTGGCGGTGGGTGCGCGCTTCGACGACCGCGTGACCGGCCGGCTCGACCAGTTCGCGCCGCAGGCCCGCGTCATCCACTTCGACATCGACCCCAGGTCCATCCACAAGGTGCGGCGTGCCGACCTGCCTTTCGTGGGCGATGCCACCGAGCTGCTCACGCGGCTGCGGCAGGCGCTGCAGGCGGCACGTCCTGCGCCTGAACGTCTAGCGGATTGGTGGTCGCGCATCGACGGCTGGCGCGCCCGGCGCTGCCTCGCGTTTGTCGACACGCCCGAGGCCATCGCGCCGCAGGCGCTGATGCAGCAGCTGCAGCAGCAATTGCAGGGGCGCGATGCCATCGTGTCGACCGACGTGGGCCAGCACCAGATGTGGGCCGCGCAGCACCTGGCCTTCGAGGCGCCGCGCCGCTGGCTGACCTCGGGCGGCGCCGGCACCATGGGCTACGGCCTGCCGGCCGCCATCGGCGCGCAGATCGCCCATCCGGGGCGGCTGGTGGTGTGCGTCAGCGGCGACGCCTCGGTGCTGATGAACCTGCAGGAACTCGCCACCGCTCGCCAGCACCGCACGCCCGTCAAGCTCGTGCTGTGCAACAACAGCCACATGGGCATGGTGCGGCAGTGGCAGCAGCTCATCCACGGCGAGCGCTACAGCCACAGTTACCACGAGTGCATGCCCGACTTCGTCACCGTGGCCCGCGGCTTCGGCTGGCAGGCGGCACGGGTGGACGAGCGCGCGGCGCTGCCGGCTGCACTCGCGCAGTGCCTGGCGTCCGAGGAGCCGTACTTCCTGGATGTGCGGGTGCGCAGCCAGGAGAACTGCTTCCCGATGATCCCGGCGGGGCGAGGGCATCACGAGGTGATGCTGGAGGCAGGCGCGTGAAGCGAAGCGAGGCGAGGCAGTGCCGGGGCGCGGATGGCGGGCTGAGGTTGCGCTCGACCTGCCGGGCACCCGACAGCCCTGCGTGTCAGCCTGCCGGGCGAGCAAGACTTCACGGTGCGCCGTCTGCCTGCTAACCCGCCGTCCAAGCGCTCTGGCCTTGCACCGATACTGGGTGCGCATGGGTCGATTCTTCATTCCGGGGCTGGTGTTCCCATTCGGGCAACGCGCGGGGTTTGACCCTCGCGCGGAGCGTGCCCTCGTCGCCGAGGTCGTGGTGCGCTCCGCGGCCGCCCTGGTCAGTTTCGACGGCGACCCGCAGGCGCTCATCGAGCGCAAATGCCACATGCTGACCCAGCTGGCGCCGCACATCGTGCTGGCCTGGACGTGGTTCGGCGATCCGGGGGCGCAGCGGCTGCAACCCCAGGCCGTGGCGGGCGCGGCTTCCGCGTACGCGCGTGGGCTGGTCATCGAGCGCAACCGGCTCAGCGCCATCGGCCCCGCATTCCGAACCCTGGCCGGCCAGCGGCTGGAGCCGTTCAACGTCTCGCGGCGCTCGCTGTATGGCCCCTGGCGATTCGCCGCGCGCGAGCACGGTGTCAGGAGCGTGCTGGCGTTGCCGCTGAGCAGCACCCATGACGAGCGCCGAGGCTTGTTCGTGCTGTATTCCGACGTCGAAGACTACTTCGATCGCGTCGGCGTGGGATTGTTCGAGGCCCTGGGCCAGCTTTTCAGCGCGCTGCTGTCCATGGTGGCAAAACAGGCGGAGTTGTCGCGCGCTGCGCATCGTGACGCCTTGACGGGGCTGCCCCACCGGGGTGCGGCCGATCTGCTCGCGGCCAAGGTCCGCCGTTTGACCGAGTTCGATCCACCCGCCGCGGTGGCGTTGGTCGACCTGGATCACTTCAAGTCGGTGAACGACACGCACGGCCATGCAGTGGGTGACGCGGTGTTGTGCGCAGCGGCCGAGCGTCTGCAGGCCGCATTGCGCCAAGGCGACACGCTGATCCGCTGGGGCGGCGAGGAGTTCTGCGTGGTCCTGCCAGGCACCGATCTGGCCGGCGCGCGGTCCGTGGCCGGGAAGCTGCGAGCCAGCCTGGAGCGGTCGCCACTGCACTTGCCCGACGGCACCTCGCATGCCGTGACCGCTTCGGTCGGCTATGCGTCCGTCCTCGTCGGCGAGCCGCTTGCCGAGGCAGTCGGCCGTGCGGACGCTGCGCTCTATCAGGCCAAACATGCCGGGCGGAACCAGGCGATCGGGGCTGAGGGCTGAGGCGCGTCGAACCTGCCTGCCAAGCAAATGCGCCTGATGTCCGTGTTTGTCTGCTGAAGTCTGAATGCTGAAGGTTGAAACTCATCAACGACAGCTCTTCGGCCGTTCAGTAACCCGATAGATGAGTCCATCTGCATGTTCCGAGCCCCCACTCAGTCCGACCTACTGCAAATCGTGAGTACCCGGCTCAAAGAGACGCTGCCCGCCGGATCACCTCGACATAGAAACGCTGCCCATTCGCGCCGGCCTCGCCGAACCTAACCCTGCGCCGCATCCCCCTCTGGAATAGCTTGACCCACATGACCGCAGCCACATCCACCCCTTCGCGGCGCCCGCCCATGATCAAACAACTCGACCTCTGGAGGGTCGATCAGGCAGCCCACCTCGAACGGCGCATCAAGGACCCCCACGGCACGCCCACGTACCCGGCGCACAAGTTCCAGCTGAAGGATCCGCTGCTGCGCGCGCTGATCCTCGCTGACCAACCGTCGCCGGGCGGCGATCGGGAACTCAAGAGCTGGGTGTGGGGCAAGGCTCTAGGCGCGGTCTTGTTGACGTGGTTCGCTAAGCGGGCATTAGACCTGTACCGGCTGCCGTATCACGAAGACCGGCTGCTGAGCGACTATCTCGGCTCCGAAGAGCGCGCGCACCTGCAGCAGCTGGTCGATACCTTGACGCCACTTCGCATCGATGCAATCGCGCACGAGCTGCGCGAGTTGCACGCTCACACGCAGACTTGTCTCGCCGCCAAGGGGCTCACCCACGTCCAGTTACGCCGCGGGGTTCGGGATGAGACGTTTGGCCAACTACCCGGCTTCTACGGTGCCCCAGAACTGCAAGGGCAAGCGGGACAGATCGTGAAATTGAAGCTGGCAGCGGAGATGCTCGGGCATGGCACGGTGCAGTTTGAGATGGACACGCTGAACAGCTGGGGCGACGACGGCGGATACGGCCACTTCCCGGTCCATCTTCACCGCCGCGTTGCCGCGGCCGACGTTCTGTATTGCTCCACGCTCCTGGCCGCGGAGTCCAGAAGCGCCGAGTCCGGCGAATGGGTCGTGATCAACCGGCATCCGGCCGGTCTGGTCGAGTTCGACGTTGGCGACATTGAGTTCAGCATCAACGAGATCGCAGTCGGCAAGATCCTGCCTAGCGAGAAAGAGGCGATGGTGTTCATGAAACGCAACCAACCGCTCGTGTACCGGTCCGCAAGTGACCCGATATTCGACTTGAATGATCGGCCGCACCTGCCGACCTCGCGCTCGTATCGGTGGCGCAAGGCGCTTGCCGAATGGCTGCTGAAGCGGCGCTAGGACTCCACCTGAAATCCACGCTTACATCGCTGAGGTACGAACACGAGGAGCTGGTCGAATGGTTCGCAAGCACGTCCAACATTGAAGGACCGTCTGTAGGCGTCTAGTGCCGGAAAGCGAAGCGCCGCAACCGCTGCACAACGGCCCTGCGCCCTCCCTCTGAACCTACACCCCTGACCATCGTCTCCATCGCTGCCGGCCGTTTGCACCCACCGCTGGCGGCTCATCTGCCCGCCGCGAGAATGCAGTTTTCTCCTGTTCTGGAAGGAAGCGAATGAAGCAGTTGCTGCAGGGCCGTGTGGCCATCGTGACGGGGGCGGGTGGTGGCCTGGGGCGGGCCCATGCGCTGGAGTTGGCCCGGCATGGCGCCCGGGTGCTCATCAATGACCTCGCCGGGCCAAACGATGGCCAGGGCGCCCGTGCGGTGGCTGACGAGATCCGTGCGGCAGGCGGTGAAGCCCAGGTGCACCTGGGCGATGTGACCCGCGCTGAAGACATGCAGGCCATGGCGGCGCAGGCACTGGCGGCCTGGGGGCGCATCGACATCCTGGTCAACAACGCCGGCATCCTGCGCGACAAGAGCTTCGCCAAGATGTCGCTGGAGGACTTCCGACTGGTGCTGGACGTTCACGTGATGGGCGCGGCCAACGCGACGCACGCCGTCTGGCCCACCATGCAGGCGCAGGGGCATGGCCGCATCGTCATGACGACTTCATCGTCGGGCCTGTACGGTAACTTCGGCCAGGCCAACTACGGCGCGGCCAAGATGGCGTTGGTGGGCCTGATGCAGACGCTGGCGCTGGAAGGCGCCAAGTACGACATCCGCGTCAACAGCCTGGCGCCCACCGCGGCCACCGGCATGACGCACGGCATCCTGCCGCCGGACGCGCTGGAGCGCCTGGCGCCCGAGAAGGTCAGCCCTGCGCTGATTCCGCTGTGCGTGGACGCCGCGCCGACGCGCATGATCCTGCTGGCCGGTGCCGGCAGCTTCGAGGCGGCCCACATCACGATGACGCGCGGCATCCATCTCGCCGATACGGCCACCGCAGGCGAGCAGCTGTGCGCGCGCCTGGCCGAGGTGAGCGACCGTGACGACGAGACCGTGCCCGGCTCGGGTTTCGAGCAATACCGCAGCGAAGTGGGCAAGGCGGCCGCCGAGTCGTCCGACTGAGCCGGGCGGTCGCAGGCGCCTCACCTGACGCGCGCTGGCAGGAGCCGGCGCGCAGACTGCGCAGCACCTTCTCCACTGCAGGTGCCACCCATGCCTTCCTTGCACGCCACCGTGCCCCCGTCAGCTACGCCGCAGGACTTCGACTTCTTCATCGGCCGCTGGCAGGTGCGCCATCGGCGTCTGCAGCAGCGGTTGGTGGGCTGCCAGGTCTGGGACGAATTCGACGGCGAGAGCCAGGTCTGGCCGCTGCTCGGCGGCGCGGGCAATGTCGACGACAACTGGCTGGACCTGCCGGGCGGTGGCTACCGTGCGGTGTCGCTGCGCAGCTTCGATGCCACCACGCGGCAGTGGTCGATCTGGTGGCTCGACGGCCGCCAGCCGCACCGGCTGGACCCGCCCGTCATCGGCCGCTTTGCCCATGGCGTGGGTGAGTTCCAGTGCGATGACGTGCTGGACGGGCGGCCCATCCGCGTGCGCTTCCTGTGGACGCAGACCGACGGCCCGCAGCCGCGCTGGGCCCAGGCCTTCTCGGCCGACGGCGGCCAGACCTGGGAGACCAACTGGGTGATGGACTTCAAGCGGCTCAGCGCTTGAGCGCCAAGCCGCTTGGCACGGCACCGGGGCCGCAACCGGCCCGGCCCGCCAAGAGGCCGAGGGTGGCTTCGCGGCGCCTCACGACCCCACCTTCTTCAGGCTCAACAGCACCACGTCGTGGCTGCGCAACTTGAGACTGAGCGAGGCCGTGCCGGTGGCGCCGACACGGATCTCGCGCGTGATCTCCGGGCGGTCGGCGGTCAGACCTTGCAGTCGGGCCAACTGGGCGTCGTCCAGGTGCTTGGGCGAGCCCATGGTCAGGTAGGGCGTGTGCGCGTCGTTGGCGAGGTAGCCGGTGCGGTGCTGCGTGAGCTGGTAGCGACCGGGCTTCAGATGGCGCAGCTCGACGGTGGCGCTGCCCACGTCGCGGGCCGGCTGCGGCTTGCCGAAGAAGCTGCGGTTACTGACCTTCTGGCCGGTGTTGCGCCAGTCCCAGACGAGGGCCTGCAGCTGCTCGCCATCGGTGGCCGCCCAGGTGAAGGCATCGGTGGTCGGCACCTCGCGGCCCCGCAGTGCGGCGAGGTATTTGTAGGCGAACCACACCGGCTTGCGGATGCCCTCCCGAGTCATCAGGCCGAAGCCGCCGTGGAAGGGCGCGTCCGGCGGGCCGGGCTCCTCGAAGAGGTCGGTGTAGGTCCAGTAGCTCATGTGCTGGACGAGGCCTTGCGTCTGCTTGAGTTTGGTCAGCACGTAGGCCGCGCTCATGTAGCTGTCGTGCACCAGGTCGCGCGGGTTGTAGCTGGTGCTCCACTCGGTGAAGAACAGCGGCAGGCCCGGCAGGTGCGAGGCCTCGATCTGCTGGCGCACGCGGCGCACGTCGCCGACGATGGCATCGGGGTTGGGCGACAGCATGCGGTCCTCCACACCGAACTCGTCGAGGTAGCCATGGTCCACGCCATAGGTGTGGGTGGTGACGAAGTCCACGGGCGAGTTGGTGGCCTTGGCATGCGCCAGGAACTCCGGCACCCAGGCCGCGCCAGCCGTGGACGGGCCGCCGACGCGCAGCGCCGGGTCGATGGCCTTGATGGCCTTGGCCGTGCGGGTGTAGAGGTCGAAGTAGGCGGCCTGGTCGGCCTTCTCCCAGAAGCCGTCGAGGTTGGGTTCGTTCCACACCTCGAAGTACCAGCTGCGCACCTCGGCCGCGCCATAACGCTGCAACAAATGGCGGGTGAAGGCTTCGATCAGGGCCACCCAGCCCGCCGGCTCGGGGTGGGAGGTGTTGCCTTCCCAGTAGAAGATCTTGTTGTCGGAGGTCTTGAGTGCCAGCGGCGTGAAGCCGAGTTCGACGAAGGGCTTGATGCGGCGGGCCAGGAGCGCGTCGTAGAGCTTGTCGATGTTCGTGAAGTCGAACACCAGCTGGCCGGCGGCGTCGCGCGTGACGGTCTTGAACACGTCATGGAAGATGGCGTGAAAGCGCAGGTAGCGAAAGCCGAGTTCTTCGACGGCGGTCGTGAGCTGCGCGAGTGAATCGTCGCGGAACAGCGTGCCGGGGAAGTCGGAGCCCACGCAGTGGTCGAAGAAGCGGTCCAGCGGCGTGCTGGCCCGGGACAGGTCGAGCACGATGCGGCGGGCCTTGGCCCGGGCGGTGGTGGCCGCCTGCACGCCGCTGATCAGCGGCGCGGTGGCGACGGCGGCCAGCAACTGGCGGCGGCGTTGAGAAATCACGGGTGTCTCCTCGGGAAGGGCAAGCGGCGGTCAGGCGGCGCGTCGATGGCGTCTCAAACCTGCCCGCGGGTGGCTTCGAGCCGCTGGCGGATCTCGCCCATGCGGGCCTCGGTGAGCGGGAAGCGCAGGATGGCGATCAGTGCCAGCACCAGGCCGATGACCGGGATGCCCGACAGCAGGATGCGGATCCAGAAGATGGCTTCCGGCGTCTGCACGGCCTGCTTGGCGTCGAAGCCGGTGAACTGCAGGATCCAGCCGGAGGCGCCCACGCCGAGCGCGATGCCGACCTTGGTGATCCAGGACTGGCAGGCCGAGAACGAGCCCTCGCGGCGCTGACCGGTCTGGGTCTCGTCGTAGTCGATGACATCGCCGAGCGTGGCGCCGTAGAGCGTCCAGAAGCCGGCGCCGGTGAATGCCACGAAGCCGCAGGCGAAGAGCTGCAGATAGGGGCGCTCGGGGTCGTACAGCCACCAGTCGCCGATGAAGGCGGCGATCGCCATCACCAGCACGGTGGCCAGCGCGGTGCGCTTGCCCTGGCGGCGCGCGATCCACGAGAAGAACGGGATGCCCGCGAAGCCGAAGGCCATGCCGGCCAGCCCCATCGCGGTGTTCCATTGCGTGGCCAGCGTCACGTCGCCCTTGCAGACGTAGTAGACGGTCGCGTAGTAGCCCAGGGCGCCCACCATGGCGGTGCCGATGCCGTAGGCCAGCGCCATCAGCAGCACGTGGCGGAAGGGCTGGCAGCGCAGCGTGCGCCACAGGGTGTCGGTGAAGGGGATGTGGGTCTGGGTGCGCGACACCAGCTTCTCGTAGTAGCGCTCGCGTGTCAGCAGGAAGATGGCGATGGAGACCGCCACCATGATGGCGCCGAGGATGGCGGTGTAGACCTGGGCGCCGCGCAGGATGTCGGGCTTGCCGCTCTCGTCGTGGAAGATGGCCAGCGTCGTGAACTGCGCGGCGAAGAACATCGCGAGCTCGGGCAGCTTCTGGATGGCATTGCGGATGGCCATCACGGTGGTGCGCTCGTGGTAGTCGGGCGTCATCTCCGACCCGAGGCTCACCCAGGGCATGTTGAAGCAGCTCATCACCGGCACGTAGATCACCATGCTGACCAGCATGAAGATGAAGTACTGCGTGTCGGTCCAGCCGCGGCCCACCGCGAACATCAGCGGCAGGCCGATGCCCGCCAGCACGCCGCCCACCAGGATGAACGGACGACGGCGCCCGTAGCGGGTGCGGGTGTTGTCGGAGATCCAGCCGAAGATGGCGTCGCTCGCGGCGTCGATGAAGATCTTCACCATCTGCACGGTGCTGATCAGCCCCGGCGCCACGCCCAGGAAGATGTTGAAGACGTGGAAGGCCAGCGACGGGTAGAGCCAGTGGCCCCACATGTCGAGGAAGGCGCCCAGGCCGAAGCCGATCTTCTGTCGCATCGGCAGCCGGTCGCTGCCAGGCGTCACGCGGTCCAGGTGCAGTGTGGCGGCGTTCACAGCACCTTCCTTGCGGCCATCACCGCAGCGTAGTAGCGGGCCGAGAGCTTGGGCGTGCGCACCTGCGTCGCGTAGTCGCAGTGCACGATGCCGAAGCGGCGTTGGTAGCCGTCTTCCCACTCGTAGTTGTCGATGAAGCTCCACAGGAAGTAGCCGTGCAGCGGCACGCCGTCGGCAATCGCGCGGTGGGCCTCGCGCAGGTGGTTGCGCAGGAAGTCGCGGCGGTGCAGGTCCAGCACTTCGCCGTTGACCACAGGTTCGTCGTTGTAGCCGCAGCCGTTTTCGGTGATGTACAGCGAGGCGTGGCCGTAGCACTCGGCCGCGAAGCGCGTGGCCCAGTAGATGGACTGCGGCACCAGGCGCAGCCAGGGGCTGTCGGCCCGCGGGTAGTTGATCGGGTTGGGCAGCGCCTCGTAGGCGGCACCCCTCGTGCTGGCGCGCACATAGGTGCCGGTGTAGATGTTCAGGCCGAGGTGGTCGGTGGGCAGGCTGATGAGGTCGAAGTCGCCGGGCAGCACCTGGGGCGCATCGGCGCCGACGCGATCCAGGTAGTCCTGCGGGTAGCGGCCCGCGTGCATGGCGCCCAGCACGTGGGCGTTCTTCTCCAGGAACCAGGCCTTGGCGGCGGCGATGTCGGCCGGCGTCTCGGTGACGGGGATGCAGACGTCGCAGTTGTCGGTCAGGCCGACGACGGCACCCGCGCCGCCGAACTCGCGCACCGCACGCACGCCGTGGCCGTGGCACAGCAGCGCATGGTGGAAGGTCTGGTTCACCACCGCCGCGCTTTCCTTGCGGCCGGGCGCCTTGGTGCCGTAGCCGTAGGCCAGCTGCGTGAAGCAGCGGATCTCGTTCATCGTGATCCAGTGCCTGACCTCGCCCGCGAAGGCCTTCACCACCGTGTCGGCATAGCGGGCGAAGGCGTCCACGGTCACGCGGGCCGTCCAGCCGCCGCGGTCTTCCAGCGCCTGCGGCAGGTCCCAGTGGAACATCGTGACCCAGGGCGTGATGCCGTGCTTCTTCATGCTGGCGAACAGCCGGTGATAGAAGTCCAGCCCGGCGGGGTTGAGCTCGCCATCGCCGTTGGGGTAGATGCGCGGCCAGGCCAGCGACAGGCGGTAGTGCTTGACGCCGAGCGAGGCCATCAGCGCGAAGTCGTCGTCGAAGCGGTGGTAGTGGTCGCAGGCGACGTCGAGCGTGTCGCCGTCATGCACGGCGCCGGGCTGGCGGCAGAAACGGTCCCAGATGGATTCGCCCTTGCCGCCCTCGAAGGCGGCGCCCTCGATCTGCGGCGCGGCGGCGGCAACACCGAACACGAAGTCGGCAGGGAAGGGACTGGCGTAGGTGAGGGAGGTCAGTGCGGTCATGAGGTCAGGGGCGAGTGCCGTCAGGGCGCGAGCCATGGGGTCAGGAGAGGAGCCAGGCTGCGGGCCCAGCGGTCGTAGCCCGTGGGGCTGAGGTGGAGCCAGTCCGGCAGGATGTCGCGGGACAGGGTGCCGTCGGGGTTGGTCAGGGCGCTGCCGATGTCCAGGAACACCACCTGCCGGCCATCGGCCAGCGTGGGCAGCAGCGCGTTGATCTTCGCGTTGTGCCGGCGCAGCAGGCCGTCGGGCTTCTCGTCGCGCGGGAAGAGGGCCAGCAGCAGCACCTTGGCCTGCGGCTGGCGGCGGCGGATTTCGTCGAGGTTGGCGCGGATGCCGGCGAGAGTCAGGGCGGGGTCTTCCCGCCGCTCGCCCGTGTTGTTGGTGCCGATCAGCAGCACGATCGCCTTGGGCGCCATGCCGTCGAGTTCGCCGTGCTGCAGGCGCCACAGCAGGTTCTCGGTGCGGTCGCCGCCAAAGCCCAGCGCGACGGCGTTGTACTTCGCGAAGTGCTCCCGCCAGGCGGCCTGGCCTTCCTTCTCCCAGCCCTGGGTGATGGAGTCGCCCAGGAAGACGAGCTGAACCTGCCGGCCGGCCGCGCGGTGGGCACGGATCTCGTCGAGCTTGGCTTCGTGGCGCGGCCCCCACCAGTCCACGGCCCAGGACTCCTGCAGCGGCTCGGGCGTGACCGATTGCGTGCGGTAGTCCGGGCAGGCGGTGTTGGGCTTGCCGGTGCGCTTGAAGATGGGCGGGCTGATGCGGATCTCGCCGCTGCCGGTGCCTTCCAGCGTGAAGGGCACCGGCACGGCACGGAAGTCGTCGCCTTCGCGCCAGAAGCAGCTCAGTGCCAGCGACACATGCCTTCTGCCCTTGCCCGCCAGTGCCCGGCCGGCGAACAGGAAGGGGACCTTGCGCTCGCAGTCGGTGCCGCAGCCGAGCTTGAACTTCATGCCGCCGTGGGCGAGGTCCACCACGTCCAGGTCGAACTCGACCGTGCCGCGCGGCACGTCGGCCTGCAGGTCCAGCGGCGGGCCGCCCTGCCAGCGCAGCTGGGCGATCCAGCTGTTGCTGAACTGCAGGGTCAGCAGGCCATCGTCTCCGCGCGCCGCGGCGACACGGCTGGCGGGCACGCGCGGCTGGGCCGGCTTGGGCACGGTGACGCGGTCGCCACGCAGCAGCGTCTCGCCCTCGACATCGGTGACGGCTATCTGCCAGCCGCGGCTGAGGTCAACGGTCTGCGAGGGCGCGGCTTGCGCGGCGCCGAGGCAACACAGCCACAGAGACACAGAGGCACAGAGGAATCGGTGCATCAAACCTGCGTCTCGGTGTCTCGGTGTCTCTGTGGCTGTGTTCTTGAGGCTGTCCATGTCAGTCCAGTTCAGCAGCCCGCAGCGTGCGGGACTGGCCGGGTTTCAGATGAAGGTCCAGGGTGCGGTCACCCACGCGCAGCCGGCCACCGCCAGCGCCTGCTACCGAGCGGACGGTGGCGCTTTGAACGCGGCCCGCAGCCCAGGTGATGTCGACCACAAAGCCGCCCCGCGCGCGCAGGCCGCGCACCGTACCGCTCGGCCAGGCGGCGGGCAGGGCCGGCAGCAGGTCGATGACGCCGTCGTGCGATTGCAGCAGCATCTCGGCGATGGCGGCCGTGGCGCCGAAGTTGCCATCGATCTGGAAGGGCGGGTGGGTGTCGAACAGGTTGGGATAGGTGCCGCCCTGGTGCACCTCGGCACCGGGCCGCGCGGCCTGCGCACCGGGCTCGGCCAGCAGGCCGCGCAGCAGGCGGTAGGCGCGGTCACCGTCGCGCAGCCGGGCCCACCAGGCCATCTTCCAGGCCATGGACCAGCCGGTGCTCACGTCGCCCCGGGCCTCCAGCGTCTGGCGCGCCGCCGCGGCCAGCTCGGGCGTGCGGGTGGGCGAGATCTGCCGGCCGGGGAAGAGGGCGTACAGGTGGGACACGTGGCGATGCGTGTCGGCCGGGGTGTCGAGCACCGGGTCCTTCAGCTCGTCCAGCCACTCCAGCAGCTGACCCCAGCTGCCGATACGCGGGCCGGCGAGACGGTCGCGCACCGCCACGGCCTGCTGGTGCGCGGCGGTGTCACCGAGGACGGTGGCCGCCTGGGCGAGGTGGTCGAAGAGGTCCCAGAGGATCTGCTGGTCGTAGGCCACGCCGTCCTGGATGGGGCCATGCTCGGGCGACCAGCCGTTCGGGGCCACCAGCCGGCCGTCCGGCAGCGGCTTCAGTCGGTCTTCCCAGAACTCGCCCACTTCCTTCATCACCGGCCAGGCCACATCGCGCAGGAAGGCACGGTCCTGCGTGAAGGCGTAGTGCTCCCAGAAGTGGCGGGCGTACCAGGCGTTGCCGGTCATGTGCCAGAGGTAGCTCTGGGCGCCGAAGGGGTTGGTCTCGGTGCGCAGGGCCCAGCCGCGCATGGGCTGGCCGTCGGCACGCAGGAAGGTTTCCTGCGGCGGCTGCACCGAGTTGTCCCACGGAGGCGTCTCGGGCGGCAGGCGCGACGGGTCGAGCTTGGCGAGTGCGGCCCGTTCGCTGACCGCGCGCCGCCATTGTGGAATCAGCCGCTGCACGAAGCGGTGGAATGGTCGCGCCGACTCGGCGAGGTTCGTCACCTCGGCCGGCCAGTAGTTCATCTGCAGGTTGATGTTGGAGTGGTAGTCGCTGTTCCAGGGGGGCTGCAGCTGGTCGTTCCACAGGCCTTGCAGGTTGGCGGGCAGCCCAGGCTGGGCGCTCAGGCGCGAGCTGCTGAGCAGCAGGTAGCGGCCGAATTGGAAGTACAGCGCCTCCAGCTCGGGATCGCCGCCCTGGCGGGTGTAGGCGGCCAGGCGGGCGTCGGTCGTGAGGGCGCGGCGCTCGGCGGGGCTCGTGCCCAGGTCGAGCTGCACGCGGCCGAGCCGGGCCTGCACGTCGCGTTCGTTGGCCGCGAGCAGCTGTGGCCAGCGCGCGGCAGCGGCAGCGGCTGCCTGACGCTGCACGCGGGGCAGCGGCGGCTGGCCGTCGCCGAAGCTGGTGCCGGCCGCAAGGATGAGCGTGAGAGCGGTCACGCCATCGAACCGCAGCGTCGTGCCTTGCTGGCTCAGTCTGCCGCCCTCATGCTGCACGCGCAGCTGGCTGGCGTAAGCCAGGCCGTTGGGCAGCTGGCCCACGGCGGTGAGGGTGCGGCCGGCGGCGCTCAGCGCAGCGCCGTGGCGGTCGGTCAGCGCGAGGCTGCCGCTGTAGCGGCCGGGCCGGTCGGCAGTCAGCCGCCAGGCGATGACCTGGGCCGGGTGGCTGGCCAGCGCCTCGCGGGTAAAGCGCACGCCGTGCTGGGTGTAGCAGAGGCGGTTGACGGCGCGGGCGATGTCCAGCTCGCGGCGGTACTGCTGCACGGGCGCGTCGGCACCGTCGAGCGTGAGCACCACATCGCCGAAAGGCTGGTAGGCACCCATGGCCTGGGTGTCGCCCGTCCACAGCGTGATGTCGTTGAACTGCAGCCGGTCTCTGGCCACCTGGCCGAACAGCATGGCGCCGAGCCGGCCGTTGCCGATGGGCAGGGCCAGCTGCTCCCAGCCCTGGGGCGTGTCCGGGGCGGGCGCGGCATAACGCATCACCCACTCGGCCGCCTGCAGGGGCAGCGAGAGAGCGAGGCAGCAGGCGAGCAGCAGGCGTTTCATGCGCGTGGGCGACGCTCAGCGCGGGCGACCCATCCTGACCTTGAGCATGACGGGCTGGGCCGGCAGGTTCAGGCCGTAGTCGACCTGGTCTCCATTCCAGACGCGCTCCATCATCCATCGGCCCTGGGCGTCGTAGTGGCCCTGCTCCACGCGCAGCTGAAAGCCTCGGGTGCCCTCGGCCGGCTCCATGCGCACGCGCACGCGCTGCCCGATGACGAGGAACTCGTCGGTGCCGATCTGTGCGATGGCTGCCCCGCCGGTGGGTTGTTCGGTGCCGGCCGCGGCCTTGGCGAACTCGCCGCCCCAGGCGGGCTCGCCGAAGCTGCCGAGGCGGTAGGTGAGCTTGGCCGTCCAGCCGGGGAACTCCAGTTGCTGGGGTTTGCGGTCGTCGCCTTCACCCGCGCCCCGCGTGCGGCCCTCGAAGGCCCACTGCGCCCACTGGCGCTGGATGGGCCCGAACATGCGGTAGACGGGCTCGAAGGGTTCGACGAGGGTCTTGTCGGTGGCGGTGCTGCCGAGCGGGTGGTTGCTGTAGTTGAAGTAGTCGATGCCGAACGGCGACACGCCGATCGCGCCGCGCCCGAGCATGGCGTACAGCAGGCGGCCATAAGACGGCTTGGTGCCGATCTCCGGAATCCACAGCGGGTTGTCGGGGCGCTGGAAGAGGCGAAGGTTGGCGTTCACCTGCTCGGATTCGGGGCTGTAGATGTCGGGGCTGACGATGTCCAGCGCCGGTGCCGCGGCCTTGTAGATGTCGATCACGTCCCAGGTCGGGCCGCCGCTGGCGAAGTTCTTGTTCCAGGGCTTGGGCGGCTGCTCCAGCGGGTTGCGCAACGCGTTGTTGACGTACATGGGCAGGTCGTACACCGCACGGCCGGCGGCGGCGATCTCGCCGATGTAGCGGGCGATGGCCCAGGCGTGGAAGTACTCGTCGGCGTAGTCGCCGTAGACCTCGCGCCAGCTGCCCGTGGCCGCCAGCTTGGGTTTCTGGCGGGCCAGCACCGCGGGCGGCACCGGCTGCTCGAAGGCGGCCTGCGCGGCGGGGCCGAAGTCACGCACGAGGCCATAGGTGCCGACCTCGTTCTCGACCTGCACCATCAGCACGGTGCGCTGGTCGGCATCGATCTTCTTCAGGTGGCCCATCAGCGCGACGAAGGCGCGCTTGTCGGCCTTGAGGGTCTCGTCGCCAAAGGGGCTCAGGCTGTAGTTGGCCACGCCGTCGCGGTCGACGTTGAAGGGAAAGCGCTTGGGGTCGAGCTTGACCCAGGCCGGCGTGTACTGCGCGCTGGTGTTCTTCCAGGTGCCGAACCACAGGATCACCAGCCGCTGCTTCTGTTGGCGCGCCTCGCGCACCAGGGTGTCGACAAAGCTGAAGTCGAAGCGGCCTTCCTCGGGCTCCACTTGTTCCCAGGCCACCGGCATCAGCACCGTGTTGGCCTTGAGGTCACGGGCGGCGTCCCACACCGGCTTGAGCGCGCCCGGGTAGTTGCTGGAGTTGTGGGCCTGTGCGCCGAGGATGAGGAAGGGCTTGCCGTCCACCAGCAGTGCGTGGCGGCCCTCGCGCGTGACCAGGCGAGGTGCCTCGGCAGCCGGGGCGGCCGTGGCGGTGAGCAGGCAGGCGAGCGCTGCCGCGAGGAGGGCGTATTTCTTCATCGGTGTCCCAGAAGCCAAGAAGGCCGGGCACCGCCGCAGCGGCGCCCGGCCAGACCGGTGGTCAGTAGGTGAAGCTGGCCTGCACGCTGTAGCGACGGCCGGTGTACTCCACGGAACGGGTCATGAAGCCGATCTGTTGTTGCATCAGCTGGCGCGGCAGGCTGTTGCTCAGATTCTGGCCTTCCAGGCTGACGCTGAAGTGGTCGTTCACGCGGTAGGTGATGCCGCCGTCGAGCTGGCCGTAGGACGACTGCCAGGTGGGCAGCGCCCACGCGACCGAGGTGCCATCGGCGAGGCGGCCGTCACTGCCGTTGGTGCCATTGACGTTGACACCCTGCAGGTAGCGCGAGCGCCAGCTGTAGGCCAGGCGTGCCGAGATGGGACCGTAGTCGTACAGCGCGGCCAGGTTGTAGGCGTTCTTGGACAGGTTCAGCAGCGGCAGGTTGCCGAAGGTCTTGCCGTCGGTGTCGCAGCCGTTGGTGTTCAGGTTGAGGTTGTCCGCGCTGGTGCTGGTGCCGGCGCAGTAGGCATTCAGGACCGGGTTGTAGGGCTTGGTCTTGCTGTCGACGTAGGTGTAGTTGGCCTGAATGCCGAAGCCCGAGAGCCAGCCGGGCAGCATGTCGAGGTAGCGCTGGAACGCGATCTCCAGGCCGCGGGCGTGGCCCTTGGCGCCGTTGACCGGCGAGGTGACCGTGAAGTTCACCGGCTTGCCGGCACCATCCAGCAGCTGCACGGTGGACGACTGCTTGATGATGATGTCCTTGAGCTCCTTGTCGAACAGCGCGACGGTGAGCGAGCCGCTCTTGGAGAAGTACCACTCACCGGTCAGGTCCAGCTGGTTGGACTTAACGGGCTTGAGCAGCGGATTGCCGTTGGCCTTGCCGGTGAGGGCCACGTTGTCGATGACGACCGTGTTGCCGGTGGTGTGCTGCGTGGTGTCCAGTGACAGCTCGGTATAGGCCTGCATGTCGGAGAAGTCCGGGCGCGAGATGGCCTGGGCCAATGCCGCGCGGAACTGCACCTGCTCGTTGACCTTCATGCGCAGGTTCAGGCTGGGCAGCACATGGGTGTAGACCTGGCCCGCATCGAGTGCCTTGGAGAACGGCGTCACATTCGGGATGGGCACGCCCCCCAGACTCTGGCCGGCTTGCAGCGTGGGCGCGTTGCTCTTGAAGGTCATGTAGCCCTTGGCCGCCATGTCGGTGCGCACCAGGCGCAAGCCGACATTGCCATCCACGGGCATGGGCAGGTCGTCGAAGCCGAAGCGCAACTGGGCGTAGCCGGCCTGGGTCTTCTCGTGCTGCTCGTTGGTGCCCTGCGGATCGACGCCGAAGGTGGCCGGCTTCCAGGCGTCGCAGCTGCCCCAGCCCTGCGCGGCCACCTGCTCGGCACACAGGATGTCGTGGTACTTGTGCAGGGCGGCGTAGCTGTCGGGGTAGCCCTTGGCGAGCGACACGTCCGGCACATAGATCGCCGGCACGTTCTGGCCGCCGAAGAAGTTGTTGAACTGGTGCAGCTGCACCGGCGCATTGAAGCGCGGGTCGTTCAGGCGCGCCAGGCCCGAGATGTTCCAGCCCTGCTGCCAGGTCTGCGTGATGGCCTGCCAGTTGTAGCTGGGGTTGGAGTTGACCGTGGTGGCGTCGCGCTCGGTCAGGCGGATGCCGAACTGCAGGTCTTGCAGCACCGGGTGGTCGAAGTTGACCTTGGCATCGGTGCGCCAGGCCTTCTGCTCGGCCGTGCTGCGATCCAGATGCTCCATCGTGAAGGCCCAGTAGTAGTTGGCCTTGTTGGACAGCGCTGCGAGGTCGGAGGCGTCGAACACCACGCGCGGGGTGGAGCCGCTCAGGTCCAGCGTCTCCTTGGGCATCTGCAGGCCGGTGGCCACGGTCGAGTCGAAGGCGTTCGTCTTGGACTTGACCACCTGCAGGTCCGTGCTGACCGTCCAGCGGTTGTTGAGCTTCCACTTCAGGTTCCAGCCCAGGTCGCGCGTCTTGGAGTTGCGCGTCATGTAGCGCGTGTCGGCGCCGAAGTTCACGCCGCCGTCCGCGGGCGAGGTCAGCGTGCCGGTCAGCAGCTGGCCGTTGGCACCGAAGGTGGCACCGTTGCCGATGACGAGGTTCCAGGGGTTGGTCTGCGAGAAGAGCGCGTTCTCGTCCCAGTGCATCTTGTACTTGGACTCGAAGTAGGTGAGCGAGCTCTCGATCGCATCGTTGCGGTACTGCAGCGCGCCGTACAGGCCGTCACGGGTGCGATCGAAGTAGGAGTCGCGCCACTGCGCACCCTTGGGCACCCAGTGCGTGCCGTCGATCTTGTAGTACGGCTCGACCTGCCACTTGTCGGTGCGGGTGTTGCTCACGCTGTGGGCCAGGCTCAGCAGGGCACCGAACTCGCCGGCATCCGTCTTCCAGCGGTTGGAGGCCAGCACAGAGCCGGCGGGGCTCCACTTGCCTTCCACGGCGTTGTAGTTGCCACTGACCGAGCCGCCGAGGCGCACGCCCGCGTAGTCGAACGGCAAGGCGGTGCGCAGGTTCACGAGGCCGCCGACGGCGCCTTCGATCTGCACGGCCGACGGGTTCTTGTAGACGTCCACGGCGGCCATGAGCTCGGGCGGCACGTCCTCGAAGTTCAGCGAACGCCCGCCGTTGGCCGAGAAGGTGTCGCGGCCGTTCACTTCCGAGCGCACGTAGGACAGGCCGCGGATGTTGACGCTGGAGCCTTCCACGGAGGAGTGCTCCGGGTCGCCCTTGGCCATGGTGCGGTCGATGGTGATGCCGACGATGCGCTGCAGCACTTCGGTCACCGAGCGGTCGGGCAGCTTGCCGATGTCGTCGGCCACGATGGAGTCGACGACTTCGTCGGAGTCCTGCTTGATCTTCTGGGCCGACTGCAGCGCCGCACGGCGGCCGCTGACGGTCACGGTCTCCACCTTCTGCACCTTGGCATCCGGGGCGGAGGCAGGTGCCGCGGGGGCGGGGGCGGTCTGGGCCAGGGCGAAGCCGCTGCAGAGCAGGGCGGCCTGGGCTGCGGCCAGCGATACGGCCGTGCGTTGAAGTCTTTTCACGATGTCTCCTCGTTGTGTCTCTCTGTCGGGACTGCGGGTTCGGCGGTCAGGGGTTCAACATCGCCGCGGCCGAGCCGGGCGGTGATGAAGGGCGGAGGTCTTCGTCATCGATCAGCCCTGGGGTCGTGGTGTGTTGGTGGAGGTGCTGCGGCGCGTCAGGCGCAGTAGCGGTTGAACAGGTTCTCCAGCACTTCCTGGCGGCCGGAGACGGGGGCGATGTCGGTGTTGCGCTCGAGCACCTCGTCGGCGAGCTCGGACAGGCTGCGGCGGCCTTGCAGGATGGCCTGGCCCGGCTCGGCGTCCCAGCCGGCGTAGCGCTGGTCGACGGCCGCCTCGAGGCGGCCGTCCTCGATCATCTTTTCGGCCACGAGCAGGGCCTGCGCACAGACGTCCATGCCGCCGATGTGACCGTGGAAGAGGTCGGCGGCGTCAATGCTCTGGCGGCGTACCTTGGCGTCGAAGTTCAGGCCGCCCGAGCCCAGGCCGCCGGCCTGCAGCACGTGGTACAGCGCCATGGCTGTCTCGGGCACGTTGTTGGGGAACTGGTCGGTGTCCCACCCCAGCTGCGGGTCGCCGCGGTTCATGTCCAGGCTGCCGAGGATGCCGAGGGCGCCGGCCGTGGCGATCTCATGCTCGAAGCTGTGGCCCGACAACGTGGCGTGGTTGGCCTCGATGTTGACCTTGACTTCCTTCTCCAGGCCGTAGCGCACGAGGAAGCCGTAGACCGTGGCCGTGTCGAAGTCGTACTGGTGCTTGGACGGCTCGCGCGGCTTGGGCTCGATGAGGAGGGTGCCCTTGAAGCCGATCTTGTGCTTGTGGTCGACGACCATGTTGAGGAAGCGGCCGAGCTGGTCCAGCTCCTGGCCCAGGCGGGTGTTCAGCAGTGTCTCGTAGCCTTCGCGGCCACCCCAGAGCACGTAGTTCTCGCCGCCGAGTTGCTTCGTGGCATCCAGTGCGTCGCGCACCTGCAGCGCGGCCATCTTGAAGATCTCGGGGTCGGGGTTGCTCGCCGCGCCGGACATGAAGCGCCGGTGGCTGAACAGGTTGGCCGTGCCCCAGAGCAGCTTCACGCCGGTGGCCTGCTGCTTCTCGGCGAGCACGTCGACGATGCGGTGGAAGTTGTCCTGGCTCTCGCGGGGCGTCGCGCCCTCGGGGGCGACGTCACGGTCGTGGAAGCAGTAATAGGGCACGCCGAGCTTGTGGAAGAACTCGAAGGCCGCGTCGGCCTTGAGCCGGGCGAGTTCCATCGGGCTGCCGCCCTGGAACCAGGGGCGCTCGAAGGTGGCGCCGCCGAAGGGGTCCAGCCCATTCCAGACGAAGTTGTGCCAGTAGCAGGCGGCAAAGCGCAGGTGGTCTTCCATGCGCTTGCCCAGCACGAGGCGGTCTTTGTCGTAGTGCTTGAACGACAGCTCGTTGTCGCTGTCGGCGCCCTCGAAGCGGATGGGCGGGATGTGTTGGAAGTAGGCAGTCATGGTCAGGCACCGCGAAGACGGCGGTAAAGGTCACGGAAGCGCGCCAGGCGCGGGGCCAGGCGGGCATGGCGTCGGGGATCGGGCGAGAACAGGGCGGCCACGGGCGGGCGGGTGCAGACGGTGTCGACGGCGCCGCCACAGGCCAGCCCGCCGAGCTGTGCGGCACCCAGGGCGCCGCCGGCTTCACTGCCGGCGTGCAGCACGATGTCCACCTGCAGGACATCGGCGATCAGCTGCGCCCAGAAGTGGCTGCGCGAGCCGCCGCCCACGAGCGAGAGCTGGTGCACCTGGGTGCCGGCAGCGCGCAGCGCGTCCAGCCCGTCGGCCAGGCCGAAGGCGACGCCTTCGAGCACGGCATAGGTGCAGTCGGCGCGCGTGGTCTGCATCGTCAGGCCGTGGAAGACGCCGGGCGCGAAGGGGTCGTTGTGCGGGGTGCGCTCGCCGGCGAGGTAGGGCAGGAAGAGCGGCGCGCCGGTCTCGCGGATGACTGCGCTGTCATCGCGCGTCAATTCGGCCAGCAGCGCGGCTTCATCGTGGCCCACGAGCTGACTGAACCACTTGAAGCAACTCGCTGCCGAGAGCATCACGCTCATCTGGTGCCAGCGGGTGGGCAGTGCATGGCAGAAGGCGTGCACCGCCGAGGCGGGGTTGGGCGAGAAGCGGTCGTTGACGACGAACAGCACGCCCGAGGTGCCCAGCGAGATGAAGCCGTCACCCGGCTCGGTGGCACCGATGCCGATGGCGCTGGCCGCGTTGTCGCCCGCGCCACCGGCCACCACCACCTCGGGGCCCAGGCCCCAGGCGCGGGCCAGCTCGGGCTTGAGCACGCCACTGGCCTGGTTGCTTTCCACCAGGCGCGGCATCTGCGCGCGGGCCAGACCGCAGGCAGCCAGCAGCTCATCGGACCAGTCGCGGCGTGCAACATCCAGCCACAGCGTGCCGGCGGCGTCCGACGGGTCGGAGACCTTGTCCCCGGTGAGCTGCAGGCGCAGCCAGTCCTTGGGCAACAGCACGCTGGCAACGCGGGCGAAGGTTTCAGGCTCGTGCTGCTTCACCCACAGCAGCTTCGGCGCGGTGAAGCCGGGCATGGCGAGGTTGCCGGCGATGGCGTGCAACCGCGGCACGGCGGCCGTGAGCTGCTCGCATTGCGCATGGCTGCGGCCGTCGTTCCAGAGGATGGCGGGGCGCAGGATGGCATCGCTGTCATCGAGCAACACGGCGCCGTGCATCTGGCCTGACAGGCCGATGCCGCGCACTGCCGCGAAGGCGGCCGGGTGGGCCGCGCGCAATTGCTGGACAGCAGCCTGCGTGGCCTGCCACCAGTCGTCAGGGTGCTGCTCGGACCACAGCGGCTGCGGGCTCGACAGCGACAGGGCGGCGCCGGCCGTGCCCACGATGTGGCCACTGCCGTCGAGCAGCAGCAGCTTGACTTCGGACGTGCCGAGATCGATGCCGAGGAACATCAGAGCGTCTCCTCCACCTCGGCAGCCACGACGCTGGTGTCGGCCAGCGGCAGGGCGGGGCGGGTGAGCCGGTAGCGGGCCAGTGCGGCGGCGCCCACGGCGACCGCATTGGCACCGAAGCGGGAGATGCGCACGCTGGGCGGGGGCAGGCTGGCGGCGGCGGCGTAGTCGAGCAGGGTGTCCAGGGCCGGCTTCAGGAAGGGTTCGCCCAGCTCCACGACCGAGCCGCCGAGCACGATGGCGGCCGGGTCGTAGGCGGTGGCGAGGTTTTGCAGCAGCACGCCGAGGTAGCGGCCGGCCGAGGCCACGGCCTTGACGGTTTCGGCGTCTTCGTCCACCAGGTGGGCGCGCACCTCACCGAGGGAGCGCAGCGCCGCGTCCTCACCGCTGCCGTGCAGCATGGCGCGGGTGGCGATCAACGCCTCGGCGCAGCCGCGCCGGCCGCAGGAGCAGCGCGGGCCGCTCAGCTGCAGCACCATGTGGCCCACTTCGCCGGCAAAGCCGCGGCTGCCGGTGAGCAGCCGGTCGCCGACGATCACGCCCGCACCCAGGCCCTGGTTGATGGACACATACAGCAGCGGGTCGGACGCGGGCGAGGGGTTGAATTCCATCTCGCCCAGGGCCGCCACATCGGCTTCGTTCTGCAGGAACAGAGGCACGCCGTCGAGCGGGCCGCCCTGGAGCTTTTCGCCGAGCAGCTCGCCGAAGGGGATGTCACGCCAGCCGAGGTTGGGTGCGAAGTGCAGCACGCCGCGCGCCTCGTTCACGCCGCCCGGCAGGCCCACGCCGATGCCCAGCACCTGCTGCTCGCTGTTCAACTGCTTGCGCAGCTTGAGCAGGGCCGTGGCCAGGATGGTGATGCAGGCGCGCACCGTGCGGCTGGCGCCATAGTTGGCCACCGCGCAGGCCTTGACCTCGCCCGTCAGCGAGGTCGCCACGACGCGTACCGATTCCACGCCCACTTCGGCGCCCAGCAGCAGCAGGCGGTCGGGGTCGATGAAAAGCGGCGTGGGGCGGCGGCCCAGGTCGCCGGTGGCGACGACTTCGCGCCCCACCAGCCAGCCTTCGCCGATCAGCTCGCGCACCAGGCCGCTGACGGTGGACTTGGTCAGGCCCACGGCACCGGCGAGGTCCGCCCGCGACAGCCCCGGGTTGGCACACAGATGCCGCACCAGCGCCATGCGATTGATGACCTTGAGCAGCTGCTGGCTGCCGGCGGTTTCGGCCTGCATGTGTCTCCTGTTGTCGTGGGTGCCATGACGGCTTTGTGAACTCATATTAGTTCGACCAATGAACGAAGTAAATAGGGTGAAAGCACCTATCCGGCGCAGCCATGCCTCACCGAAGATCGCGCCGCGGCGCACCCTGCCATGTTTTGGGGCGCCGAGATCCAGACCTGCACCACGCCTGCCCACGCCCACGCCATGTCTGACCCGTCCATCCGCAAGATCGTCATCGTCGGCGGCGGCACTGCCGGCTGGATGACGGCGGCACCGCTGGCGCAGCGCTTTCATCAGGCCGGGCCGCACGGCTGCGAGGTCGTGCTGGTCGAGTCGCCTGACATCGGCACCATCGGCGTCGGTGAGGCCACGCTGCCGCCCATCCGGGCCTACAACCGAACCCTGGGCCTGGATGGCGCCGACTTCGTGCGGCGCACGCAAGGCAGCTTCAAGCTCGGCATCGAGTTCCGCGACTGGGGCCGCATCGGCCATCGCTTCTTCCATGGCTTCGGCGATTTCGGCCCCGCCATCGAGAACCGCTCGCCCTGGCAGCACTGGCTGCGGCTGTCGCGCATCGTCGACGGCCTGCCGGGGTACGAGGATTGGTCCACGTCCACCGTCATGGCGCGGGGCCATCGCTTCACGCCGCCGGTGGAGGGGCCGCCGTCGGCCGCCAACGCCTATTCCTTCGCCTATCACTTCGACGCTGGCCTGTACGCGGCCTATCTGCGGGAGTACGCGCTGGCCCGCGGTGCGCAGCGCGTCGAGGGCCTGATCGTCGACGTCGAGCTGCGCCCCGAGGACGGCTTTGTCAGCGCCGTCCGGCTGGCGGACGGCCGGCGCATCGAGGGCGACCTCTTCATCGACTGCTCGGGCTTTCGCGCCCTGCTCATCGGCAGCGCGATGCAAAGCCCCTTCGAGGATTGGAGCGCGCTGCTGCCCTGCAACAGCGCCCAGGCCGTGCCGAGCGCGCGCGCGGAGCCGCTCACGCCCTACACCACCTCCACCGCCAAGGCCGCCGGCTGGCAATGGCGCATTCCGCTGCAGCACCGCACAGGCAACGGCCATGTGTACTGCAGCCACTTCATCAGCGACGACGAAGCCAGCGCCACCCTGCTGGCGGGGCTGGACAGCCCAGCGCTGGACACCCCGCGCCAATTGCGCTTCACCACCGGCCGGCGCAAGGCGGGCTGGGTCAAGAACGTGGTGGCCATCGGGCTGGCGGGGGGCTTCCTGGAGCCGCTGGAGTCCACCAGCATCCAGCTCATCATGGACGGTGTCGGCCGGCTGCTGCAGTTCTTCCCCGACCGCAGCTTCAAGCCGCATCTGGCCGCCGAGTTCAACCGCCGCATGAGCGTGCAGTACGAGTCCATCCGCGACTTCATCGTGCTGCATTACAAGCTGACCGAGCGGCGCGACTCAGAGCTGTGGCGCTACTGCGCCGCCATGCCCATCCCCGACACGCTGGCCCACCAGATCGAGCTCTTCCGCGAGGCCGGCCGCGTGGCCATCCTCGACCCGGAGAGTTTTGCGGAGCCCTCGTGGGTGTCGTTGTTCCTCGGCCTGGGCCTGGTGCCCCAGCGCTACGACCCCTTCGTCGACCACATCGACCCCGAGGCCCTGCTGCAGCACTTCGCCCGGCTGCGCCAGGCCATTGCGCAGACGGCCGCCGGCATGCCGCTGCATGCCGACTACATCCCCCCGCACTGCCTGGCGCCGAGCGTTTGACATGAAATCCCACGAACAAAGCCACAGAGGCACAGAGACACGGAGGAGAACAGCGCATGGCCTCTCCGTGCCTCGGTGTCTCTGTGGCTGTGTTTGCCACCGGTGATGAGGCCGACTGCCGGACTCGACACCGACACGAACAACGCCGTGCAGGCCTTCTCCAAGCCTGCTCGACCACGGAGACAACAAGGACCGATTCATGAAGTTCACTGACGGACAGTGGATGCTTCAACCGGGCGTCGCCGCGCATTACGCGGCCGAGGCCTACGAGGTGGAAGCCCACGCCGACCGACTGGTCGTGCTCGCCACGACCCGACCCATCAAGCACCGCGGCGACACGCTGCAGGGCCCCACGCTCACGGTCACGCTCAGCTCGCCGCTGCCGGGCGTCATCCGGGTGAGCGTGGCCCACTACACCGCATCCAGCGCGCCACGCCTGCACATCCCCATGGTGGGCGCGACGCAGGCGCCGGTGCAGATCACCGAGACCGACACCCACGCCACGCTGACCTCCGGCGCGATCTCGGTGGATGTGAAGAAGGGCGAGGGCTGGAGCCTGACCTTCCGCGAGGGCAGTCGCATCCTGACCAAGAGCGACTGGCGCGGCCTGGGCTTCATCCAGTGGGGGCCCAAGGGCAACCATGTGCACGAGCAGCTGAGCCTGGCCGTGGGCGAGAACGTCTATGGCCTGGGCGAGCGCTTCACCGCCTGGGTGAAGAACGGCCAGGTGGTGGAGAACACCAACAAGGACGGCGGCACGGCCTGCGAGCAGGCCTACAAGAACGTGCCTTTCTACCTGACCAACCGGGGCTACGGCGTGCTGGTGAACGAGGCCGGCCCGGTGTCCTTCGAGGTGGCCTCGGAGAAGGTCGCGCGTGTGCAGTTCAGCCGCGAGGGCGAGAGCCTGGACTACTGCGTGATTGCGGGTCCGACGCCGAAGGATGTCGTGTCCCGGTTGACAGCGCTGACAGGCCGCGCCCCGCTGCCGCCGGCCTGGAGCTTCGGCCTGTGGATGACGACCTCGTTCACCACGCAGTACGACGAAGCCACCGCCACGCATTTCATCGACGAGATGGCGCGCCGCGAGCTGCCGTTGTCGGTCTTTCACTTCGACTGCTTCTGGATGCGCGAGTTCCAGTGGTGCGACTTCCAGTGGGACCCGCGCGGCTTCCCCGAGCCCGAGGCCATGCTCCAGCGCCTGCATGCCAAGGGCCTGAAGATCAGCCTCTGGATCAACCCCTACGTGGCGCAGAAGTCGCCCCTGTTCGCCGAGGGCGTGCGGGAGGGCTACTTCATCAAGCGCAAGGGCGGGCCGCAGGATGGCCTGACCTTCCAGACTGACCTCTGGCAGCCCGGCATGGCCATCGTCGACTTCACCAACCCGGCGGCCAAGGCCTGGTACCAGGGCCATCTGCGCCGCCTGCTGGCCACCGGTGCGGACTGCTTCAAGACCGACTTCGGCGAGCGCATCCCGAGCGAGGGCGTGCAGTACTTCGACGGCTCCGACCCGGTCGAGATGCACAACCTCTATGCGCTGCAGTACAACGAAGCGGTCTTCGAGCTGCTGCAGGAGGTGCAGGGCCGCGACGCCATCGTGTTCGCGCGTTCCACCTATGCCTCGGGCCAGCGCTTCCCGGTGCACTGGGGCGGCGACTGCTGGAGCACCTTCGAGTCGATGGCCGAGAGCCTGCGCGGCGGCCTGTCGCTGACCAGCTGCGGCTTCGCCTTCTGGAGCCACGACATCGGCGGCTTCGAGGGCAAGCCGCCGCCGGCCGTCTACAAGCGCTGGATCCAGTTCGGCCTGATGTCCTCGCACAGCCGACTGCATGGCAGCAGCAGCTACCGGGTGCCATGGCTGGTGGACGAGGAAAGCTGCGACGTGCTGCGCGTCTTCACCCGGCTCAAGCACCAGCTCATGCCCTACCTCTATGCCACTGCGCAGGAGGCCTCGCAGACCGGCGTGCCGATGATGCGGGCCATGGTGCTGGAACACCCGGACGACCCCGCCTGCGCGGCGCTGGACCGCCAGTACCAACTGGGCGGCAGCCTGCTGGTGGCGCCGGTGTTCACCGAGAGCGGTGAGGTCGATGTGTATCTGCCCGCAGGCACCTGGACGCATCTGCTGTCGGGCGAGAAGAAGGCGGGCGGGCGTTGGCATCGCGAGACGCATGGCTTCCTGTCCATGCCGCTGTATGCGGCGCCGGGCAGCGTCATCGCCTGGGGTGCGGAGACCGAGAAGCCCGACTACGACTACGTCCGCGGCACGGTGCTGCGCGTGTTCGAGCTGGCCGACGGGGCGAGCGCAGCCTTCACGGTGGTGGGCGTGGACGGCGCGGTGGCGGCGCGTGGCACGGTCAACCGCCGCGGCGCGGCCTACACCGCCGAGGTGGCCGAAGGCGCGCTGCACGACTGGGCCATCGAGGTCGACGGCCGCCGCAGCCCGGTGCTGGCCCGCGGTGCACGCCTGAACTGGACGCCGGCATGAAGCGCGGCCTGCTGTGGCCGCTGCTGGTGGCGGGAGCCGGCGCGGCGTGGGCGGACGCCGGCATCGCGGTCAACCAGGTGGGCTACCTGCCGGGCACGACCAAGGTGGCGGCGGCCCCAGCCGCCCCGGCCAGGAAGGCGGCCCGCTTCCAGGTGGTCGATGCCCGCAGCGGCCGCGTGGTGCTGGGCGGGCGCCTCGGCGCACCCGCGCTGTGGGCGCCTGCCGGCAGTGAGGTGCGGCTGATGGACTTCTCCGCGTTGACACGACCTGGCCAGTACCGGATCCGCGTGGCCGGCCTGCCGGACTCGCCCACCTTCACGGTCGCACCCGATGCCTATGCCGCGGTCAACGCCGCCGCGATCAAGGCCTTCTACTTCAACCGGGCCAGCACGCCGCTGCTGCCCGAGCATGCGGGCCGCTGGGCGCGCGCCGCGGGCCACCCCGACGATGTGGTGCGCGTGCATGCCTCGGCCGCGGGCCCCGGCCGGCCGGAAGGCACGGTCATCCGCGCGCCCAAGGGCTGGTATGACGCGGGTGACTACAACAAGTACATCGTCAACTCCGGCATCACGGTCTACACCCTGCTGGCGGCCTGGGAGCATTACCCGGAGCTGTTCAAGGCCCAGCGCCTGAACATTCCGGAGAGCGGCAACGATCTGCCCGACCTGCTCGACGAGGTGCTGTGGAACCTCGAATGGATGCTCGACATGCAGGACCCGGCGGACGGCGGGGTCTACCACAAGCTCACCAACAAGGGCTTCGACGGCGTGGTGATGCCGGTCGATGCGCGGGGCGAGCGCTATGTGGTGCAGAAGTCGACCGCGGCGACGCTGGATTTCGCGGCCGTGATGGCGCAGGCCAGCCGCGTGTTCTCCGCCTTCGAGGCCCAGCGACCCGGGCTGTCGCAGCGCCTGCGCGACGCGGCCCGCCGGGCCTGGACCTGGGCGCAGCAGCATCCCGCCGAGATCTATCGCCAGCCGCCGGACATCCGCACCGGCGGCTATGACGATGACCAGCTGGCCGACGAATTCGCCTGGGCCGGCACGGAACTCTGGCTGGCCACCGGCGACGCGAGCTACCGGCCCGACCTCGACGCGCTGCCGATCAGCACGCCCGGCTGGGCCGATGTGAAGGGCCTGCTGTGGGTAACCCTAGGCGCGCATCTCGACAAACTCAGGGAAAATGACAGCGTTGTCGTCAAAGCCCGCCTCATGACCTTCGCGCAGGAACAGCTCGCCCTCTGGCAGGCCTCGGCCTACCGGCTCGGCGTGCGCCCGGAGGACTTCGGCTGGGGCAGCAACTCGGTGCTGCTCAACCGCGCGCTGATGCTGCTGCAGGCCTATCGCCTGGACCGGCAGCCTCGGCTGCTGGCCGCGGCGCAGGCGCTGTTCGACCATGTGCTCGGGCGCAACCCGCTCGGCCAGAGCTATGTCACCGGCTTCGGCGCCCACCCGCCGAGGCACCCGCACCACCGGCCCTCCGAGGCCGATGGCGTGGAGGCGCCGGTGCCGGGCTTCCTGGTCGGCGGCCCCAACCCGGGTCAGCAAGACCAGCAAGGCTGCCCGGTGCCCTATGCCTCCAAGCAGCCGGCGCTGTCCTACCTCGATCACTTCTGCAGTTATGCGAGCAACGAGGTGGCGATCAACTGGAATGCGCCGCTGGTCTATGTGTCGGCTGCGCTGCAGGCCCTGACCCCCGCGAGATGAGGCCCCTCGTCCGACGCGTACGTGGGCCGGTTCCCCGAGGGGATGGCCCTGCTTGCGGCTTCGGGCCGCGAGCCCATGGCCCGCGCGGGCCGGCTCGGGCGCGGCGCGGCGCCTGCCCCGCAACGCCGAGATTCACCCGGCATCCCTAGAGAAAAACGGAGACATCATGACCTCGCCCCACCGCCACCCGCTCGTCTGGGTGCCCTCGCTCTACCTGGCCATGGGCCTGCCCAACGTGATGGTGGGGGTGGTCGCGGCCATCATCTACAAGAACCTCGGCGTCGCCAACGAGGACATCGCGCTCTACACCTCGCAGATGTACCTGCCCTGGGTGCTCAAGCCGCTGTGGGCGCCGCTGCTGGAGGCCTACCGCAGCAAGCGCTTCTGGGTCATCAGCATGGAGTTCACGATGGCCGCCGGCCTGGCCCTGGTGGCCCTGTGCCTGCCGCTGGAGGGCTTCTTCAAGCTGTCGCTGGCCTTCTTCTGGCTCGTCGGCTTCGCCTCGGCCACGCAGGACACCTGCGCCGACGGTGTCTTCATGACCACCGTCAGCAAGACCGACCAGGCGCGCTACGCCGGCCTGCAGGGCATGTGCTGGAACATGGGCGCCGTCATCGCCTCGGGCCTGCTCGTGTCCCTGACCGGCTATCTGCACAACCACCTGGGCCTGAGCTGGGTGCAGTGCTGGGTGATCGTCGTGTCCCTCGCGGCCGGCGCGATGGCCCTCTTCGGTGTGTACCACTTGCGCGTGCTGCCGCCGGGCGCGCCGTCGACCCTGAAGGGGCAGGGCCTGGGCGTGGGCCTTCGCGCCACGGCCGAGGCCTGGGTCACGCTGTTCCAGAAGCCGCAGATCTGGATGATGCTGGCGGTCATCTTCTTCTACCGCTTCGGCGAGGGCTTCATCGAGAAGTTCGGCCCGCTGTTCCTGCTCGATGGCCGCGAGGCCGGCGGCCTGGGCCTGGACAACGAGGCGCTCGGCCACATCAACGGCACGGTCGGCACGCTGACCTTCATCGCGGGCGCGTTTCTGGGCGGCTTCCTGGTCGCCAAGCGGACGCTGCCGCGCAGCTTCTTCCTGCTGGCCCTGGTGCTGAACATCCCGCACCTGACCTACTTCTACCTGGCGCAGTCCATGCCGACCGACACGACGACCATCGCCGTGGTGGTGGCGCTGGAGAAGTTCGGCTTCGGCATGGGCTCGGTCGGCCACATGCTTTACATGATGCAGCAGATCGCGCCCGGGCCCTTCCGCATGGCGCACTACGCCATGGCCACCGGGGTCATGGCGCTCACGAAATGGAGCACCGGCAGCGTGAGCGGGCTGCTCTGGAACCTGGTTGACCATCATTACGTGAGCTTCTTCGGCTGGGTGCTGGTGTTCTCCATCCCGCCGGTGGTGCTGGCCTGGCTGGCTCCCTTCCCGCACGACCACGCGGCAGCGCCCGAGGCCGCTGGCGAGCCGGCGATCGCGGGAGGCCACTGATGAGCCTGCTGCTGAGCCTGGCCCTGGCCACGGCCGCGGCGCCGTCCTGCGCGCCTGATGCGCTGGGCACCGCCCGCACACTCACCCTGCCGCGGGCCGCAGCCGCCTGGGGCACGGCCCAGCACGCGCCGCTGCCGGGCCTCGCCCCCAAGGAAGTGGTGCTGACCTTTGACGACGGCCCGCGTCCCGGGTCCACGCCGCAGGTGCTGAAGGCCCTGGCCGAGCAATGCGTGCAGGCGAGCTTCTTCATGAACGGCGAGCCCATGGCCCGCCACCCCGAGCTGGCGCGCACGGTGCGCGACGCCGGTCACAGCGTAGGCATGCATGGCTATCGGCATGACAACTTCTCGCAGCTGCCCGCCGAAGACCAGGGCCGCGACCTCAAGGCCATGATCGCGACCTACGTCGAGGTGCTAGGCGAGGCGCCGGCCGCTTACCGATTCCCCTTCCTGGCCGAGTCGCCCACGCTGATGAAGGCGCTCGACAAGCTCGGCATCACCGTCATGTCGGTGGACGCCGGCGCCGAGGACTGGTTGCCCGACCAGACGCCGCAGAGGCTGGCCGACAAGCTCATGGGCCAGCTCGCGAAGCCGGGCGGCGGCATCATCCTGCTGCACGACGCGCAGGACCAGACAGCGCGCGCGCTGCCCTTCCTGCTCAAGACCCTGAAGGCGGGTGGCTACCGCGTGGTGCACCTGCGCTGGCAGGGGCCATGAAGAAAAAGGGGTGAGGCCCCTTGCGAGACCTCACCCCGTCCACCCCGGCCTCAGGCCGCCAGGGCCAGCCGCGCCGGCAGCTCGGCATGGTGGCTCAGCTGCATCGTGAACTGCGCCCGCCCCGCGCTCAGCGCGCGCAGCTGGCCGATGTAGCCGAACATCTGCGCCAGCGGCACCTGGGCCGACACGACGACGGCGCTGCCGCGCACATCCTGCCCCTGCACCTGCCCGCGGCGGCGCAGCAGGTCGCCGATGACGTCGCCCAGCGCTTCGGCCGGCGTGACGACTTCCACCGCCATCACCGGCTCCAGCACCACGGGCGCTGCCTTCAGCACCGCCTCGCGCAGCGCGCTGGCCGCCGCCAGCTCGAAAGCCAGCGCCGACGAATCGCGCACGTGCGCGCTGCCGTCCACCAGCACCGCCTCGAAGTCCACCAGCGGGTGGCCCGCGAACGGGCCGGCCTGGGCCGCCTTGCGGATGCCGGCTTCCACCGCCGGGATGAACTCGCGCGGAATCGCGCCGCCCACCACGGTGCTGCTGAAGCGAACGCCGTCGCCGCGCGCCAGCGGTGCGATGCGCAGCGTCAGCTCAGCGAACTGGCCGGGGCCGCCGCTTTGCTTGCGATGCACATGCCGCACCTCGGCCGCCGCCGTGATGGTCTCGCGGTAAGCCACCTGCGGGCGGCCGACCGAGACCTCCACGCCGAAGCGTGAACGCAGCTTCTCCACGGCCACTTCCAGCTGCAGCTCACCGAGGCCTGACAGCAGCGTCTGTCCGGTCTCGGCGTCCTGACGCAGGCGCAGCGACGGGTCCTCGCGCACGAGCACACCCAGCCCCTTGGCCAGGGCGGCGGCACCTGCCTGCTGGCGTGGCTCGATGGCCAGGTCGATGACCGGCTCGGGCACGGCGATGCTCTCCAGCACCGGCGCGTCGCGCGTGGCCGCCAGCGTGTGGCCGGTCAGCACGTCCTTCAGGCCCACGATGCCGGCAATGTCGCCCGCGACCAGCTGGTCGCGCTCGACCCGCCGGTCGGCATGGATCTCGTACAGCCGCGTCACGCGCTCGGCCTGGCCGGTGCTGGCGTTGAACACCGTGTCGCCGCGCCGCAGGCTGCCGCGGTAGACCCGCACGAACACCATCGTGCCGTGGTCATCCGCGCTCAGCTTGAACGCGAGGGCGGACAGCGGGCCGTCCGCGGCCACCGCGCCGGGGGCTTCGCCGGGCGCGGGCAGGTAGGCCACGACCGCATCCAGCAGCGGCTCCACGCCGCGGTTGCGGAAGGCCGAACCCGCCAGCACCGGCACCAGCTCGCCTGCAATCGTGGCCGCGCGCAGGCCCGCCCGCAGGGCGTCCACCGAGGGGCTGTCGCCGCGCAGCCAGGCGTCCAGCAGGGCGTCGTCGCGCTCCACCACGGCTTCCACCAGGCGGGCGCGGGCCAGCTGAGCCGGGCCGATCAGTTCGGGCGGGATGCCGGTCACGCGCGGCGGCGCCTGGGCGTCGTCACGGTCCCATACCAGGGCCTGCTGCGAGAGCAGGTCCACCACGCCGCGGAAGTCGCCTTCCGCGCCAATCGGGAGCTGCAGCGGCAGCACATTCGCGCCCAGGCGCTCGCGCATCATCGCGACCACACGGTGGAAGTCCGCGCCGGTTCGGTCCAGCTTGTTGACGAAGGCGATGCGCGGCACGCGGTACTCGTCGGCCAGGCGCCAGTTGGTCTCGGTCTGCGGCTCCACGCCGGCCACGCCGTCGAACACGACCACGGCGCCGTCGAGCACGCGCAGCGAACGGCGCACCTCGATGTTGAAGTCGATGTGTCCGGGGGTGTCGATCAGGTTGATCTGCGTGCCCTGCCAGTGCACGGTGGTGGCCGCGCTGTGGATGGTGATGCCGCGCGCGCGTTCCTGCGGGTCGAAGTCCATCGTGGTGGCGCCGTCGTGGACTTCGCCGATGCGGTGGTTTTCGCCGGTGTAGAACAGGATGCGTTCGGTGGTCGTGGTCTTGCCGGCGTCGACGTGGGCGATGACGCCGATGTTGCGCAGGTTGCGGAAGGTGATGTTCGAGTTCATGGTGATTCCTGATTCGGGGTTGGCGTGCCAGCCCCGGCGGAACCGCCATGGGGCTAGCGTGAGGTCAGGACGCCGAAGCGCGCACGCGACAGGCACAGCCGAGCCGCGCTCCGGCGCTCGGGAATCGTGGCGATCAGCTTGTCGAAGGTGCGGTTGAACATGGTGGAACTCTGAAAACGAAAAACCCCGGGAGGGACAGGCCTGCCGGGGTTGGTTGGGACCGGAAGGCGGTGGCGCCTTCCGAACACGGTCGAAGGGCGCTCAGGTGTTGAGGCGGGCTTGGATCGTGTGGTTGAGCTTCATGATGGGCAAGATTGTGGGCTGAACGGCTATCTGGGGAAGGGGGCAGGGTCTTTCAAGCCCCCGCAGGCAGGGCGGCCAGCTGGCTCACGCTGGCCTGCCGGTACGGCGCGCACAGCTGCTCGACGTAGGCCTGGTGCCCGGGCAGCCCTGCCACGGTGCGCGCGACCCTGGTGTGGATGTCGCCCAGGAAGCGCGTGAGCTCGTCACGGCCCATGAGGTCGGCCACCGGGTGGTAGCGCGCGGGCGTGATGCCCTGGCCCATCATGACCTGCACCCAGGAGTTCTCGGCAAAGAGCTCGTCGCTCGGGCGGAACACCCGGGCCGTCTCGCGGAAGAGCTCGATGCGGTGGCGCAGCGAGGGCAGGATGTCCATCTCGCGCACATGCGTCCACAGCGCCGAGTCGGTGCGTTCGTTCACGTGATAGTGCAGCACGATGAAGTCGCGGATGTGCTCCAGCTCACGCTTGCTCTGCGCATTGAACTCGTCGACGTCGGCCTGCTGGATGCCGCCTGACGGGAAGGTTTGCATCAGCCGCACGGCCGCGCGCTGGATCAGGTGGATGCTGGTGGACTCCAGCGGCTCGACAAAGCCGCTGGCCAGGCCGACCGCGATGCAGTTGCGATGCCAGACCTTGTCGCGCTGACCCGGCAGGAACTTGATGACGCGAGGCTGCGTGAGCAGTTCGCCCTCGACGTTCTTCTTGAGCACCTCGGGCGCATCGGCGTCGCTCATCTCCTTGCTGCTGTAGACGAGGCCATTGCCCACGCGATGCTGCAGCGGGATGCGCCATTGCCAGCCAAAGGGGTGGGCGATGGAGCGGGTATAGGGCCAGGCCTCGCGCACCGAGGCCGTCTGCACCGCGACGGCGCGGTCGCAGGGCAGCCAGTACGACCAGTCTTCATAACCCACGCCCAGGGCCTCGCCCAGCAGCATGGAGCGAAAGCCCGTGCAGTCGATGAACAGGTCGCCATCGATGCGGCTGCCATCCTGCATCTGCAGCGCGGTGATGGGGCCGTCCCGCCCCTGCGGGCCGTCCATCAGCACGGCGCCGATCTTGCCTTCGATGCGCTTGACGCCATGCGCCTCGCTCATCGCGCGCAGGTACTTGGCATAGCGGCCGGCGTCGAGGTGGTAGGCGTAGTTCAGGCCGCTGCGCGGCACATGGGCGAAGCGGTTGGCAAAGGCGGCCACCGTCTCGGGGTTGTAGTCGGTGTAGGTGCGCGCCAGGCCGTCGCGCCGGCCCTTGAGCCAGAAGTGCTGGAAACCGGCGCTCCAGTGGTCGTTGCCGGTGCTGCCGAAGGAGTGGAAATAGTCCTGGCCGATGTTCTTCCAGCCCTCGAAATTGATGCCGAGCTTGAAGGTGGCGTTGGTGGCCGCCATGAACTCGGCCTCGTTGATGCCGAGCAGGTTGTGGAAGGTCAGCAGGGCGGGGATGGTCGCCTCGCCGACGCCCACGGTGCCGATCTCCTCGGACTCGACCAGCTTGATGTCGAGCTGCTTGCCGAGCAGCTTGCTCATCAGGGCGGCCATCATCCAGCCGGCGGTGCCGCCGCCGGCAATGACGACGCGGTTGAAGGGCTTGGAAGTGTTCATCGCTTGAGTTGGTTCAAGAGTTGGGTGCGGGCCTGGCGCGACAGCGTCTCGTCGATGGGCCCGAGCAGGCCGCGGGCGGTGGCGGGAATGTGGTCCCAGGGCTGCGGGTCGTCGTTGAAGATGAAGTGATCGAGGTGGTGGCGCCAGATGCGCTTTTCTTTCTCGGGCAGGTCGCGCAGGGTCATCAGCGCCAGGCGCAGCGTGCTCAGCGGCGAATCCACGTACTCGGGGGTCTGCCGCCACCAGGCGTTGATCAGCAGGTTGACCGGCGCCAGGCCCTCCACGTGGTGGAACCACATGCTCGGGATGAAGAGGGCATCCCCCGGGTCCAGCTCCACCACCTCGCCGGCGGCCAGCGCCTGCGCGAAGCGGGGGAAGCGGTTGAAGTCAGGCGCGGCGAAGTCCACCAGGCTGATGGGCTGGCCGGCGGGTGTCGGGTCGAGCGGCCCGACGTAGAGGTTCTTGATCTGCTCCGGCGGGAACACCGTGAAGCGCCGCCGGCCCGCCGCCACCACCGCGAGGTTGTCCGGCAGGTCGTAGTGCGCGGCGATGCGGGTGCGGTTGCCCAGCCACAGGCTGACGAGCGCGTCCCGCGCGCCCAGGCCCAGGCCGTTGGCCTCCATGAAGCCGGGCAGCACGGCCTCCACCGTGGTCGAGCCCACGTACAGCGCCGGTGGCTCGGCCACCGGGGCCACACCGAGCAAGCCGGTGAGCACCTGGTCGAGGGTGGCGCTGTAGCGGTTGAAGTTGAAGCGGGTCAGGCCCTCGTCGGCGTAGAACACACGGCCGCGCTCCTGGGGTTCGAGCTGGAACAGGCCGACGTGCACGCCGTTGTACAGGCCCATCAGATAGCGGGCCAGGGCTTCGTCAGACTGGCGCGCCGCCTGCACCACCGGCCAGTGCGCGAAGCCGCCGCGCACCACGTAGGGCCGCTCGGCCTTCAGCAAATCATCGGGCAGCGCGTTCGGGTCGAACGGGCCGGGCCAGGCGGGGACCTCACGCAACGGCATGCTGTTTCCAGGTCGGTGATTCGCCACAGAGGCACAGAGGCACAGAGAAACCGGCCCGTGTTCGCACCCGGGCCATCGGTCTGTGCCTCTTTGTCTCTGGGACCACGTTCATTGCGCTCAGCTCCGCCGCTGCCGGCTGGCACGCTCCAGCAGCACCGGCAGCTGCGCGAGCGAGGCGATCTGCATGTAGATGGGCAGCAGGTGGCCCTCGCGCGCCAGCGTCTCCAGCGCCGCGCCGGGCAGGGCGGCCAGGCGCTCCTCGTTGATGGTGAACAGGCCTGTCAGGCGCCCTTGCTCGCCGCTGGGGGTCTCGATGTCGATGACGAAGGGCTCCAGCAGCTGGTGGCGGGTGAGCGCCTCGATGAAGACGGGCAGCTGCTGCGCGTGTGCATGCAGGTGTTCCATCAGCTGCACGATGTGGTCGAGGTAGTCGCTGAAGCCGCCATGCGGCATGAAGAGGGCCGTGCCGACCTCGCCTTCGTCCGGCCGCACGATGCGCGGGCTGGCCAGGTCGATGTGCAGCTGCAGCGTGTCGTCGGGCGCGCGGCCGATCATGAAGGGGTCGCGCTGCAGGGCCATGGGCATCACGGGTGCGTCCCAGCCGGTGGGGGTCAGGAAGAGGTTCTGGCCTTCTTCCAGGCCGAACAGCGCGACCGGCTGAAAGCCGGCGTCGCCCTCCACCAGCTGGAAGACGATGGGGAAGTGCGCCTGCAGTTGGCGGAACTCGGCCGGCAGCGCGAGGCAGGACTGGCGGGCATCGCCGTGGGCCGCGGAGCGATCGGTGTGGATGCGCAGATGGCGGTGGGTGACGTTGTCGAGCAGGGCGGGAGTCATGCGATGGACTGGTGGAGGTGATCGATCAAGGCGCGATGGCCCGGCAGGCCCGGCACGAAGCGGCGAGCCTGGCGGACGGCTTCGTCGAAGCAGGCCTGCGCCACCTGCAGGCGATCAGCGGGCGGGGCCTGCCGCTCGGGGCGAAAGCCCATGCCGTAGAGCACGTATTGGTAGCTGGCGGATGGGAAGACCTCGTCATTGCGGCCGAAGTCATGCCGGGCCGGGGCGCGCAGGCGCCACATCGGCAGCAGTTCGCGCAGCCGCTCGGGCCAGGTGGCGGGGTCGCGGTGGTCGCGCCAGTAGGCGCTGTCGTCGCGCTGGCTGAGGGCGTAATGCAGCTTCAGGAAGTCGATGACGCGGGCCCAGCGGTAGCTGAAGTCGTCGTTGAAGCGGCGGGCCACGGCGTCCATGGTGGTGCGGGTCATCGGCAACTCGTCGCACAGGCGCTGGACGGAGAGTTCCACCATCGCCAGCGCGGAGGCTTCCAGCGGCTCGATGAAACCCGAGGCCAGGCCGATGGCGACGCAGTTGCGCACCCAGAAGCGCTCCCGGTAGCCGGGGTCGTAGCGGATCTGCCGCGGCGTGGGGCGGTCGGGCGGTGTGCCGGTCGCGTCGAGGTAGGCCTGCAGGGCGGCCTGGGCCTCGTCATCGCTGGCATGCCGGCGCGAGTACACGCAGCCCACACCGCGGCGGCTGGGCAGGCCGATGTCCCAGATCCAACCCTTGGCCCAGGCAGTGGCGATGGTGCAGGTGGCCAGCGGCGCATCGGGCTGGGCGTGGGGCACCTGCACCGGCATGGCGGCGTCGTTGAACAGCACGTCGCGCTCGCTCTTCAGGCCCACGCCGAAGTGCTCGCCGATGAGCCGCGCCGACAGGCCCGAGCAGTCGATGAACAGGTCGCCGGGCAGCGGGCCATGGGCGCGGGTCTGCAGCGCGGTGATGTCGCCCTCGGCGCTGGTGAGCACCGCATCGACATGGTCGACGACGTGCCGCACGTTCAGCCGCTGCGTGGCGTGCTCGCGCAGCATCTGGGCAAACAGGCCGGCATCGAAGTGGTAGGCGTAGTTGGCGACGGCGGCGAAGCCGGGGGTCTGTACCTGCTTGGGGGCACGGCCGGCTTCGCAGACCTGCACCGACGGGCTGACGACATCCGCGAAAGGCCGCTCAGGCTGGGTGGCGAGCCAGGCCTGCACCAGGTCGACATCGCCATAGCCGACCGGCAGCATGAAGGGGTGGTAGTAGCGGTCGCCCTGGGCGCCGGGGGCACCGCGCGACCAGCCGTCAAAGCGTGAGCCCTGCTTGAACGAGACCTGGCAGCGGCGGATGAAGGCCGCCTCGTCCAGCCCGATGCGGCGCAGGGTGTCGCGCATCGAGGGCCAGGTACCTTCGCCCACGCCGATGGTGGGGACGTCAGTGGATTCGATCAGCGTGATGCGCAGATCGCCGTGCTCGGCCGCGAGCAGACCCGCCACCAGCCAGCCCGCCGAGCCGCCGCCCAGCACCACGACTTCACGCACTCTCTCGTTCACGGACGCACCTCCTGAAAGAAAAAGGGCCGCTTGCGCGGCCTCGCCAAGCGGCGAACAAGGGCGGAGCTCCACGCAGGGCAGCACCGCCGAACCAGACTTTGCCTCACAAGGACGCGTCGTTGCGTCCCGACTTTCCTTGACCTCCCCGCGGGAAGGGGGGCCGGACGGCGCCGGCCCCGAGGCGCGATCTCAGAACTTGTAACGCGCGCCGATCATGATGCGGCGGCCCAGCTGGGTCACCGCGCCGATCTGGTTCTCGTTGCGCAGGTGGGTGCGGGTGTACTGGTCGGTCAGGTTGATGGCTTCGAACTGCAGGCGCAGGTTCTTGTCGAAGTTGTAGCCCACGCTCAGGTCGAACTGGCCATAGGGCTCGACGTACAGCGGCTGGGCGCCTTCGACGCCGCCGTAGTTGGCGGCCAGGAACTTGCCGCGCCAGTTGTAGGCCAGGCGGGTGGTCCAGGTCTCGTTCTCGAAGAAGCCCACCAGGTTGCCCGAGTCACCCAGGCCCACGAGCACGTCGGTCTGCGCGCCGGCCTTGTTGTTGTCGTAGCTCAGGTTGGAGCGGACCTTGGTGAAGTTCGCCGACACGCCGAAGCCGGTGTTGCCGAAGATGTGCTGGGCGTTGAGCTCGATGCCGTTGAGCTTGCTGGTGCGCTGGTTGTTCTGGAAGGTGCCCATCTGAAACACCAGCAGCGGGTCGGTGGGCTGGGCGGTGATGATCTTGTTGGTCGCGTCCACGCCCGGCTGGCCGGCGAAGTTGGCGAAGATGTAGTCGCGGATGCAACCCGAATCGTTCGCCGCGCACTTGCCGACCTGCACCGCCTTCTGGAAGTAGCCGCCGCCGATCGGCGTGGTGATGCCGGCGATGGTCTGCGGGGTGATGATGGCCTCGTTGTAGTCCTTCAGCGACTTGCGGAAGTAGCTGGCCGCGATGTAGCTGCTCTTGGCGTAGTAGTACTCGCTGGAGAAGTCGAGGTTGTTGGACTGCAGCGGCTTCAGGTCGGGGTTGCCCACGGAGCCCGAACCACCGTCGATGCGGGCCAGGCCATTGAGCGTGCGACCGCCCTGGATGGCGTTCCAGCCGGGGCGACCGATGGTCTTGCCGTAGCTGGCGCGCACCTTCCAGTCAGCGCTCAGGTCAGCGCTCCAGTCGATGGAGGGCAGGGCGTAGCCGTACTTGCCGTCGCGCGAGGCGTTGGTGGTGCCGTTGAAGGTGATCGGGATCTCGTTGGCCGACACCCAGCGCACGGTGGAGGGCACGGATTCGACGCTCGGCGAATGCACCTTGGTGCGCTCGTAGCGCAGGCCGGCCGAGAGGTCCATCGGCACGCCCCAGTCCCAGGCCAGGTTGTACTGACCGAACAGCGCCTGCGACTTTTCCGTGGTGCGGTAGTCGTCGGTGAAGTTGAACGACGCCTTGAGCAGCGAGTCCGAGCCCAGCGCCTTGATGGCCGCGGCGCGCAGGTCCTCGAAGTTGAAGTAGAAGAACTGGTTGAACAGCCGCGGGTCGTTGGAGCCCGGGATGCGGCTGAAGTACTTGCTGATGGAGTCGACCTTCCAGATGTCGTCCGGCATGGCCGACGGGCCGCCGGCGGCGCCGCCACCCCAGGTGTCGCGCTGCACGTTGGCGAAGGCCGAGCGGTTCTTGACCTCGGTGAGCGAGAGGCCGAAGTCCAGGCTGCTGTCGGCGTCGATCTTCCAGTTGCCCTTGGTCTGGATCTGGTTGACCTCGTTCTTCTGGTAGCTGTTGCCGAAGACCGAGCCCTGCAGCTCCATCAGCTTGGGGTCCAGCGTGGTGCCCTTGATGTTGAGCACCGGGAACTTGTTGCTGAAGTCGACGTAGGTGTCGTTGCGGTTCAGCGAGGCCGTGCCCAGGGTCACGCTCGTGCCCAGCGGGTCGTTGGCGCCCGAGGTCGCGGTGGCGTGGTGGGCGTCGAAGTCGAAGTTCAGCGCATCGGTGGCCTTCCACTTCAGGTTCAGGCCGATCTGCTGGTTCTTGTTCTTGGTCTGGATGCGCGAGGCGCCCATGGCCAAGTCGGAGTTGGTCATGCGCTCGCCGTAGATGACGGGCGAGGAGGGCGAGCCCTGCTGGTATTCACCGAACTGGCCGCCGTAGTTGAACCAGGCGGAGATGTCGTTGCGGCGCTGGCGGAACTTCTGCTCCGACATGATGAAGTCCAGCGTGCCGACCACGTCTTTCACCGGGCGCATCTGCAGCACGAGCTGGCCGTTCAGGCGCTCGCGGTGCACGCCGGTGAACGAGTAGTTCATGTTCTGCGGCACGCTGTAGATGGAGTTGGCGGTCGGGCGGTTCTTGATGTCGCCCGACGAGGCCGGCGGCAGGCCGCCCCAGACGGCGTTGCTGCCGCTCCAGTCGTTGTCCTTGATGCCGTCGAAGGTCTTCCAGCCGCTGCTGACGTTGGCCTGCGAGTAGCCGGAGTCGCGCACCTGGTAGGTACCCATCAGCGCGATGCCGAACATGCCGTCGTTGGTTTGCGTGCTGTAGATGCCGCTCAGCTCGGGCGTGGCGTTCTTGCCCTGCTCCTCGCCGGGCAGGCGGCGGGCCGACTGGTCGCTGACCAGCTTGACGCCGACCTGGGCGATGGTGTCCTTGATGTCGAACGGGCGCTGGGTGCGCACATTGATGGTGGCGCCCATGCCGCCGGTGGGGCTGCTGGCGCGGCTGGTCTTGTAGACCTCCAGCGCGGCGACGCCATCCGAGGCGAGGTTGGAGAAGTCGAAAGAGCGCGAGCTCGGGGCGCTGCCGTCGATGCTGGAGGCCGGCATCTGGCGGCCGTTGAGCAGCACGAGGTTGAAGTCCGGGCCCATGCCGCGCACGGTCACGCGGGTGCCTTCGCCGTTGCTGCGGTCGATGGACACGCCGGAGATGCGGCTCAGCGACTCAGCGAGGTTGGTGTCGGGGAACTTGCCGATGTCCTCGGCCACGATGCCGTCGACCAGGCCGGAGGACGAGCGCTTCAGGTTGACCGAGGTCTCCAGCGACTTGCGGATGCCGGTGACGACCACCGTCTCCAGCTGCGTCGTGCTGGCCAGCGCCTGCGGCACCGAGGTGCTGGGCGTGGGGCCCGCATTGGGTTGCTGGGCGTGGGCAGCGCCCATGCACAGCAGGCCGCTTGCGGCGGCCAGGGTCGTGAGGCGAAGGGCAGGGCGAAGCTGTCTCATTCACTTGTCTCCAGAGTTGTGATCTTGTCGTGTGCTCGGTGATGAGCTGAAAGCGCTTTCAAGAATAAGCGATTGGAAGCGCTTTCAACCTAGGCAACACCCTCGGTGTGCGGTGTGCCCGCAACGGCGGGCGCTGCGGGCGTCCTGCCGCGTCAGGCAGGCGATGTGATCGCTCCCATGGGAGAAATCAGCCGCCGCGTCCCGAACTCGGAACATGCCAGGTCGAAAAGCGTCCGCTCGCTCTCGCGATGAAAGCGCTTTCATTTGATGATGCGGCCTGACCCGCCGGGCGGCCACATGGTTTACCCGTGCCGCGCAACAGTTCCCGCGTTGGAACGGGGCGTGCGGCTTCAGCGCGGCAGGCGCCGGGTGCTCTCGCGCACCACCAGCTCGGGCGCCGGCAGTTGGGCCTTGGGCTGGCCGCCGCGCAGCATCTCCAGCATGGCCGTGGCCGCCTCGACGCCGATCTCGTAGACCGACTGCCGCACCGTGGTCAGCGGCGGCATGGCGTAGCGCGCCATGATGAGGTCGTCGAAGCCGACGAGGGAGACATCGTCCGGCACCCGCACATTGCGGCGGTGCAGCCCGAGGCAGGCGCCGATGGCCATCTGGTCGTTGGAGGCGAACAGCGCCGTGAAGTGCATGTCCCGCTCCAGCAGCCGGGTGACCGACAGCATGCCGCCGGCCTCGGTGTAGTCGCTCTGCACGATGAGCTGCGGGTCCACGGGGATGCCGGCGGCGGCGAGGGCATCGAAGTAGCCGTTCTGGCGCTCCACCGCGTCGTCGTGCATCAGGTCGCCGGCGATGAAGGCGATGCGCCGATGGCCCTGCTCGATGAGATGCTGCGTGGCCAGTCGGGCGCCCTCGCGGTTGTCGAAGCTGAAGCTGAAAAGCTGCGGCCCCGACAGCTGCCGGCCCACGACCACCATGGGCAGCGCGTCCGACACTCGGCTGAGTTCGTCGTCCGACAGTCGGCCGGCCAGCACGATGACGCCGTCCACCCGGCGCGACAGCAGGGTCTCGATGGCCTTGCGCTCGTCGTCTTCATGCCAGTTACCTGACACGAACAGCGGCACATAGCCAGCGCGTTCGAGCTCGCGCTCGATGCCGAGCAGGGCCTCGCCGTAGAAGGGGCTGGAGATGATCTGCGTGACCACGCCCACGCTCAGCGTGCGCCCGCCGGCCAGCCCGCGCGCGACCGGGTTGGGCCGGAAGCCCAAGTCGCGGATGGCGGCCTGCACCGCATCCTTCTTGGCCTGGCTGACGGCCGCGGTGCCGTTGAGGATGCGTGAGACCGTGCTGGGCGAGACGCCCGCGGCTTCAGCCACCTGCTCCAGCGTGACGACGCCTTCGGGGCGGCTGGGGAGCGCTTTCTTGGCGGGCAGGTTCTTGTGGTTCATCGGCGGCAGGCGGTCGAAGCCGCGAGTTTAGGCGCGGCCCCGTGCCGCCCTGCCGCACCCGTCACAACTTGGTGAATCGCAGCCAGTTCAGGTTCCAGCCGCCCCTCGGTGCGAACACGCCGACGTTGTAGGTGCCGGCATTGATGTTCACGGTGTGCGAGACCGTCGTCCAGTTCTGCCAGCCGCCGGTGGCCGGCACGCCGAGCTGGCCGAGCTGGATGCTGCCGGCGTTGAGGTCCAGCGACAGCGTGCCGCCGCTCGGGCTGGCCACGCGGTACTCGACCCGGTAGCTGCCGCTGCTCGGGAAGGTGATGCTGTTGTAGGCCATCCAGTCATTGGTATCGATCCAGCCGACGTTCAGCCCGCCTTCGGTACAGGCCTCGGTCTGCACGCCGGCCTGGGCGCTGAAGGCCTCGGCTTCGATCTGGCGCGACCAGGTCGGGGCGTACACGCGCACATAGTCCACGTACATGCGTGCCGGCAGCGCCGCGTTGTTGACGTTGAAGCCCGGCCAGTTGCCGCCGACCGCGAAGTTCAGCAGCAGGAAGAAGTCCTTCTGGAACTCGTCGGTGCCGTTCACGCCGTTGGCGATGTTGACCTCGTGGTACTTGTTGCCGTCGACGAACCAGCGGATGGTGTTGGTGTCCCACTCCACCGCATACACATGCCAGTCGGTCACGGTGGTGGCGGTGTTGCCGCCGTACTGGGCATAGGCGCCGGTGTGGTCTTGCCAGTGGATGGTGCCGTAGACCTTGTTCTCGTCGTTGACGTGCTCCATGACGTCGATCTCGCCGGAGGCGGGCCAGCCGACCTGGGGTAGGTTGGCGCCCAGCATCCAGAACGCCGGCCAGGCGCCCAGGAAGGACGGCAGCTTCATGCGCGCCTCGATGCGGCCGAAGCGGAAGGTCTTCAGGCCCTGCGTCTTCATGCGGGCCGAGGTGTAGGACGCGCCGCCGAAGTTCTCGCGCTTGGCCGTGATCACCAATGCGCCGTTCTCGACGGTGGCGTTCTCGCGGCGGTAGTACTGCAGCTCGTTGTTGCCCCAGCCCCCGGCGCCGGTCTCGAAGACCCAGTTCGGGCCGATGCTGCCGTTGAACTCGTCACTCCAGACGAGCTGCCAGGACTGCGCTTGCGCAAGACCCGCGGCAGCCATCACGAGGCCGGCCAGGGCCGGGCGGATGAAGGATCGGAAGAGGCTCATGAGATGTCTCCAACTGTGGGGTGACCATCGCCTGTGTCGGCGATGTGAAAGCGCTTTCAGTGCGCGCTGCAGTGTGGCCTTCACGGCCTGGCGCGTGCAATGGGGCGCTGTGGCCGAAGGCGGGGACGGGTGAACCCTGGGGCCGGCAGCCGCCGCCGGGGCGGCCACCGGCGTGTTCGATCAAGGCAGGGCGTTCAGGGCGTTGCGCACGCCCCGTGAAAAGGCCAGGCCGTCCTTGCGGTCCCAGTTGATCGACCAGGTCATCACGCCGCGCAGCGTCGGGTAGGCCGCCAGCGGCTTGATCGCGCCGCACTGCGTCAAGCGCGTCAGGCAGTTCAGCGCCGCGGTGATGTTCGCCAGGCTCGCCTGCCCGCTGTTGGCGGACGACGGGCCGGACGGCAGGCCGAAGGCCACCTGGTCGGGTCGCAGGCCCCGGAACACGTACGGCCCGCTGCCGTTGTTGGTGGTGAAGCCTTCGATCAGCATGCGGCTGGCGGCCACCAGCAGGTCAACGCTGCCCTCGGCCAGGCCCGAGGTGGCGTAGGGCGTGTAGAGCGCACCGTTGTTGTAGTACTGCACGTGCAGCACGTTGAGCTCGTCGCGCAGGCCGTCGATGAGCGGCAGGTAAGCCCCCCAGATGCCGCCGTAGGCAACGTAGCCGCCCTGCACGTAGGGATGCTCCGGAGCCATCGACAGGTAAAAGCCGCTGCCCAGCCGCGCCTTGAGCTGCTTCACGGCCGTGACGAGGTTGGCCACCACCGGGGCGCCCGAGGTGACGCCGGCGCCGCTTTCCAGGTCGATGTCGATGCCGTCGAACCCGTACTTGCGCAGGATGGCTTCCACGCTGTTGACGAAGTTGGCCACCTGGGCGGCGTTGGTCAGTGTGACCGTGCCGTTCTGCCCACCGAAGGACAGCACCACCTTGCGGCCTTTGGCGCGCGCCGCGGCGATGTCGGCGATGAAGCGCGCCTCGCCGCCCGAGCCGCCGTCGAGGTTGAACACGATGTTGCCGTTGCCGCCGTCATCGGCAAACGCGACCACGATGACGTCGTAGTCCGCCGAGACCTCGCTGAGCGGGAAGGTCGGGCCCGACGGGTTGGTGAAGTTGTGCCAATAGCCGATGAGCTGGTGCTTGCCGGGCGATGGGGAGGGCGACGGAGAGGGGGCTGGGGCCGGTGAGGGGGCCGGACCGGGGGCGGGGCTCGGAGAAGGACTCGGGGACGGGCTCGGGGGCGGACTGGGCGCTGGACTGGGCGAGGGGCTCGGCGAAGGCGTGCCGCCACAGCTGCCTTGCGAGGTCCAGGGCTGGCCGCTGCCGGAAGGGCCATTGCTGGTGGCGGGGTCGTTGCCTTGGGTCCACCAGTTGGCCTTGTAGTTGATGCTGGCCTTGCTGGCGATCTGCCCGCCGCTGTAGGCGGTGCTGCTGACCCAGGCGGCCGCACAACTGCCGCTGGGCGCAGGCGCGGGTGATGGGCTGGGTGAAGGCGTCGGTGAAGGGGTGGGGGAGGGCGTTGGCGAGGGCGTCGGGGATGGCGTGGGCGCCGTGCCTGACGCGGGACCGAGATCGGTCCACAGCGACGCATTCGCCGGGCTCCAGCCGGTGCTGGCGTAGTCGGTCTGATTGACGGTGGCACGGTAGAGCCGGCCGTTGAAGGTCACGACCGTGCCGGCCGTGTAGTAGGTGTCGGCCTGCCAGGCCGGGTAGCTCTGCGCGAGGGCAGGCTGCGACAGCAACAGGGCGCCGGCAAGCAGCCAGGGGCTGGCCGTGCGCGGCCGGGGAGGGCGCGGGATCATGAAGTTCTCCTGCCGGCGGGCCATGCCGGCCCGCGGCGTTGTTGCGATGTGCGCCGCCGCCCGGCCCGTGCAGGGGCCGAAGCGGCGGGGTGAGGGGCGCGTTCAGGCGCGCGTTCAGGTGCTTCCGGTGCGGGACATCACTTCCACGGCGCGTTCTGCAGCGCCGGGTCGTCCACCAGATTCAGCAGGCCGGCCGCCTTCTTGCCGATGCTGCCGGGCGATGCCAGCGGTGCGCTGCCGCAGCTGCCGCTGGCCGTTTTCAGGGCCTGCCACAGCATGGCGCCGTCGCGCGGGTTGCGGTTGGCCAGCGTGCTGGTCGTCACCGCGTTCAGGTAGCGCTCCACCGAGTAGGGCTGGTTGATGTTGGCGCCGTAGCTGTTCTGCAGGATGACCGAGCCGGTGCATTGCGCGTCGGCGTTGTTCACCACCAGTTGCCCGCCGGCCCAGCCTTCGGGTGCGGTTTCGAAGCCGATGGACACGATGGTGCTGCTCGGGAAGAGCTGCCGGTACTGCTTCCAGGCGGTCACGCCGTCGTAATGCTCGAAGCGGGCGTCGTAGCTCATGATGTTCACGAGGTTGAAGGCCGTCTTCATTGCCGGGTCGCTGTTGACCAGCTGGCGCTCCAGCCCCGCCTTGCCGCCCCAGTAGCTCACGCCCACACCCGCGCACTGCGGGTCGTTGGCCGTGGCGCCGGTGCAGTCCGCGCCGGTGGACCAGGCGGCCACCGTCAGGATGCGCCCGCCGCCGGCCAGGTCGACTGCCTTGCGCATGGCCTTCACGGCGCCGGCATAGCCGTCCAGGCCTTCGATCTCGTAGTCGACATCCAGGCCGTCGAAGCCCACATCTTTCATGATGTTGGCCAGCGCGGTGATGGTGGGGCCGCTGCCTGCGTGGCCTTCGGCCGAGAGCGTGCTCCAGCTGTTGTAGGTGGCGCCGCCCACGGCCAGGATGACCTTGATGTTGCGGGCGTGCAGCACGTCGATCGCGGCCTTGATGTCCGACGGCCGGCCGTTGAAGTTGATGCCCGTGCCCGACCAGTTGTTGGCCGCCATGCCGCCCCAGCTGAAGTTGGGCTGCGCGAATGCCGCCACCACATGCGTGTAGTTGGCGGGGATGCGCGCGAAGTTGCTGGCCTGGAACACCTGGTTGAGCGTCTTGCCACTGGCATCGAACCAGTTGTCGCTCCAGCTCGGGTAGTAGACGGTGTAGGCGCGGCCGTTCTGGTTGGCCGACTTGGCGGCCGGGTCGCTCAGGCCTGGGGCCGGCGCGGGCGAGGGGGCCGGGCTGGGTGACGGGCTGGGGGAAGGGCTTGGCGACGGGCTCGGCGAAGGAGACGGCGACGGCGATGGGCTGGTGGTGCAGGCGCCCTGTGAAGTCCACGGCTGGCCGCTGCCCGTGGGGCCGCTGCTCGTGGCGGGGTCATTGCCCTGCGTCCACCAGTTGGCCTTGTAGTTGATGCTGGCCTTGCTGGCGACCTGGTTGGTCGTGTAGGCGGTGCTGCTGGACCACGCGGCGGCGCAGGTGCCGCTCGGCGTCGGGGAGGGCGTGGGAGAAGGCGTCGGCGAGGGCGTCGGTGAGGGTGTCGGTGAGGGTGAAGGGGACGGTGTCGGCGAAGGCGTCGGCGCCGTGCCCGAGACCGGGCCGAGGTCGGTCCACAGCGAGGCGTTGGTGGGGTTCCAGCCCGTGCTGGCGTAGTCGGTCTGGTTGACGGTGGCGCGGTAGAGGCGGCCGTTGTAGGTCACGACGGTGCCGGCCGTGTAGTAGACGTCGGGCGCCCACGCGGGCGTGGTCTGGGCGGCGGCCGTGAGGGCGAAAGCGGCGGCGGAGATGGCCGCCAGGCGGCGCAGCTGGTGCGTCGGGATGCGGGAAGCTTGTTTCATGGGTCGGTCCTGTGCAGGGCGAGGGCTCGTGAAAAGGCTGAGGCACCCGGTCTTCGATCGGGGCGCCTCGGCCGCGGCGGGCCCGCCGCTCCGTGCGGGCTCTCGAGCTGGCTTCAACTGGTATGCATCCAATTTGCGACTGCTACCACCTCTTAGATACCACTTTGCAAACCAGTCGCGGCGCCGTCACCGGGGGAAACCCAGGGATCGGGTGACAAAACGTTGCAGCGCCTCCGCGGCCAAAGGGTTGTTGCCTTCGCGGTCCCCGGGGCCTAGGGTTTGTGCTGCTGGGGTGTCTGGCGCCATGACGCACAATCTTGAAAGCGCTTTCATAAAGTCATGTCTGCCTCGTCCGCCCTCTCTCGTCGACACGTTCTCGCCGCCGCCCTCGGCACGGCAGCGGGCGGTGCCACCAGCCCGGTGCAGGCCCGGCCGGGCGAGCCGCTGACCGTGGCGGCCTTCCCGCTGGTCGATGTCATCGCCCAGGACGTGCTCAAGAGCTGGGCCACGCGTCACCCCGAGGTGCGTGCCCGGGTCATCAGCCGCCAGTACGACGACCACCACACCGCCATGACCACGGCGCTGTCCACGTCCGGCCATCTGCCCGACGTGATTGCGCTGGAAACGAGCTATCTGGGCCGCTTCTCGCTGGGCACGGGCCTGGAAGACCTGTCGGCGCCGGCCTACGGCGCGGATCGCTTCAAGGACCGCTTCGTTTCCTTCGCGTTCGAGACAGGTCGCAACCGTGACGGGCGCGTGGTGGCCATGCCCACCGATGTCGGGCCAGGCTCGCTGTTCTACCGTGCTGATCTGCTCGCCCAGGCTGGGCTCAAGGAGGCGGACCTGACCGCCTCCTGGGACAGCTATGTGCAGGCCGGTCAGCAACTCAAGGCCCGCACGGGGGCTTACCTGATCGGCGACGTGCGGTTGTTGAAGGACATCGTGCTGCGCGCCGGCACGCCGGCAGGCGAGAACATCTTCTTCGACCGCCAGCAGCGCGCCCAGGTCACCTCGCCACGCTTCGTGCGGGCGTTCGAGCTCGCGCAGAAGGTGCGCCGCCTGGGCCTGGATGCGCGCGTGGAGGTGTGGTTCAACGACTGGGCCGAGATGCTCAAGCGCGGCCGCCTGGCCACCGAGATCTCGGGCGGCTGGATGGCCGGCCAGATGGCCAACTGGGTCGCCCCCGGCACAGCAGGCAAATGGCGCGTGGCGCAGTTGCCCGAGCGCACCTTCTGCGCCTACGGCGGCACCTATTACGCCATCCCGCGGCGCTCCGACCCGGCCAAGAAGGCCCTGGCCTGGCAGCTCATCCAGGAGCTCACGCTGGACCGCCAGCGCCAGCTCGACGCCTTCCGTTCGCAGGATGCCTTCCCGGCGTTGCTCGCCGCGCAGGATGACGCCTTCTTCGACCAGCCCGTGCCCTTCCTCGGCGGCCAGCCGGCCCGGCTGTTGTGGCGTGACGCAGCACGCCGCATTCCGGTGATGCCGGTGCACAAGCAGCAGAAGTTCGCCGACGAGGTCGTCAATGCCGAGCTCGACAACGTGCTGGAGTACGGCAAGCCGATCGAGCGGGCGTTGGCGGATGCGCAGGCGTTGTTGGTTCACAGGGCGAACCGGTGATGGTGATGGCTGCGCTCTCTCGCTTGCTTGAGGCAAGGGCGGCTTTACGCCAACGCCCATGCCGGGAATTCGCCCCGGCGGGCGACCTACTTTTTGAGCGACCAAAAAGTAGGCAAAAAGTCGCCCCCCGAGCCGCCCGGCCTTTCGCTTCGCTCTGGCTTCCCTGCGCTGCTCAGGCCTTGAGGGCCCGCGCAAAACTCGCTTCGCTACGCTGCGCTCAAACAGTTGCGCGGAGTCAGTTCTTGAAGCGCGCTGCGCGCGCGCCCTCAAGTCCTTCCGCTGCTCGGCGGGCTCAAGGGGGGACAGCAGGAACAGCCACGACCGAAGGGATGTGGCGTTTGGCTGTTGGCTGTTTCGGCTGTTCTGGGCTTCCCCTTCAAAACCGCCGAGAAGCGCAGAAGCCCGGGGCGCGCGCGCAGCGCGCATCAACCTCTGACTTCGCGCCCCTTTGTCTAAACGTAGCGAACGCAGTGAGCGAAGTGAGTTGGGCGCGGCCCCGGGCTTCGAGCATCGCAGGGAACCCACCCGCAGGGTGGGCGGTTTTGCAGGGGCCGCTCTTTGCCTACTTTCTGGCGGGCCAGAAAACCGAAGGTTTCGGCGCAGCCAAAGTAGGTCGCCCGCCGGGGCGAATTCCCGGCACCGACCGTGCCACCAAGCCCACGCCACAACAAGCACGCCTGGCGGGCAACAACGAGGCCCACGCATGACCCTGCGCATCCCCAACCGCTGGGCCCCCTACCTGCTGGTCAGCCCCTTCCTCATCCTCTTCGCCGTCTTCGGCCTCTTCCCCCTGCTGTTCTCGCTGTGGCTGGCTTTCCAGTCGTGGGAGCCCACCAGCGGCATCGAGGCCATGCGCTTCGTGGGCCTGGACAACTTCGTGTTCGCCCTGACCGACGGCTGGTTCTGGAAGTCGCTGCGCAACACGCTGTGGCTGGCCATCGCCTCCGGTGTGCCGCAGCACCTGGTGGCCCTGCCGCTGGCGGTGTTCCTGCACCGGTCCTTCGGGCGCTGGCGTGGCCTGGTGTCGGGTGCGTACTTCCTGCCCTACATCACCTCCACCGTGGCGATCGCGATGCTGTTCGGCTCGCTCTTCTCCACCGACTACGGCCTGGTCAACCAGGCCCTGCATGCGCTGTTCGGCATGGAGCACATCCACTGGCTGCGCTCGCCCGAGGCCATCAAGCCGGCGGTGGCGCTGGTGGTGTTCTGGCGCTACGTGGGCTTCAACCTCGTGCTGTATCTCGCCGCGCTGCAGACCATCCCGCAAGACCTCTACCAGGCCGCCAAGCTCGACGGCGCCGGCTCCTGGCAGCAGTTCCTGCGCATCACGCTGCCGGGCTTGAAACCCATGATCCTGTTCGGCGTCACGCTGTCGGTCATCGGCGGCCTGCAGCTCTTCGAGGAGCCTTTCATCCTGACCAATGGCAAGGGCGGCGCCGACCAGCAGGCCATGACGGTGGGCATCTACCTCTACCGCCTGGCGTTCGACTTCAGCGACTTCGGTGCCGCCAGTGCACTGGCCTGGATCATGTTCGGCGTCATTGCGCTGCTGACCTGGCTCACCAATAAGGCGTTTGCAGAAAGGCAGGCCCAGTCATGAAGCCCGCGCCCAAGCTGCTCGCCTACGCCCTCGTGGGCGTCGGGGCCCTCATCATGCTGGCGCCGTTCTATTTCATGTTCGTGTTCGCCACCCAGTCGCGCACCGACATCTTCAACGTGCCGCCGCCGCTGTGGTTCAGTGGCGAGCTGCTCAACAACCTGAAGGTGCTCACCACGCGGCTGCCGTTCTGGAAGAACGTGGGCTGGAGCCTGTACGTCGGGCTGATGTCCACGGCGCTCACGCTGCTCTTCTGCTCCATGGCGGGCTATGCCTTTGCGATGCTGGAGTTCCGCTTCAAGAAGGCGCTGTTCGCGCTCGTCATGGCCACCATGATGGTGCCGGCCTTCATGAACATGATCCCGATGTTCATGGTCATGGACACCCTCGGCTGGATCGACACCCACCGCGCGCTGTACCTGCCCGGCGCGGCCAGCGCCTTCGGCATCTTCCTGATGCGCCAGTTCGCCGCCAGCACGGTACCGAAGGAGCTGCTCAACGCGGCCCGCATCGACGGCGCCAGCGAGCTGGGCATCTACTGGCGCATCGCGCTGCCGCTGATGAAGCCGGCCCTCGGCACGCTCGGCCTCATCACCTTCATCAGTTCATGGAACAACTTCATGAACCCGCTCATCGTCATGCGCACGGCTGACAACTACACCCTGCCGCTGGCTCTGCGCAGCCTGTTCAGCACCACCAGCACCGAGTGGGGCGCCCTGATGGCCGGGTCGGCCATCGCCACGCTGCCCCTCATCGTTCTCTTCGTCATCTCCTCGCGCCAGCTGATCGCAGGCCTCACCGCCGGCGCCGTCAAGTAAGAAGCCTCCATGAATCCTTTGCACCGCCAGTTCCCCGCCGATTTCGTCTGGGGCGTGGCCACCAGCAGTTTCCAGATCGAAGGCGCCGCCCATGAAGACGGCAAGGGCGAGTCCATCTGGGACCGCTTCTGCAAGCAGCCCGGCGCCATCGCCGACGCGAGCAACGGCGACATCGCCTGCGACCATTTCCACCGGCTGGACAGCGACCTCGATCTCATCGCCTCGCTGGGCGTGAATGCCTACCGCTTCTCCATCGCCTGGCCGCGGGTGCAGGCGCTCGGCCATGGCGAGTTCAACCCGCGCGGGCTGGACTTCTACGAGCGGCTGGTCGACGGTCTGCAGCGCCGCGGCATCCAGGCCTGGGCCACGCTCAACCACTGGGACCTGCCCCAAGGCCTGCAAGACCGCGGCGGCTGGAACGATCGCGACACGGTGCACCGCTTCGTCGACTACGCCCGCCATGTGCAGGCCCGCCTGGGCGACCGCCTGCACGGCATCACCACCCACAACGAGCCCTGGGTGATTGCCACCCTCGGCCACGACCAGGGCAACTTCGCGCCCGGCATCAAGAGCCGCAAGATCGCGGCCCAGGTGTCGCACCACCTGCTGCTCAGCCACGGGCTGGCCATGCAGGCCCTGCGGGCCGATGGCGCCAAGAGCCAGCTCGGCATCGTGCTCAACCTGTCGTCCACGGTGCCCGCCACCGCGATGCCGGCCGACATCGCCGCGGCTGACCTGGCCGATTCGCGCAGTCGCCGCTGGTATGCCGACCCGCTCTTCAAGGGCCACTATCCGGCCGATGTGCTGGCCGAGCTGGGTGCGGACGCGCCCGTGGTGCAGGCCGGCGACATGGCGGCCATCGCGCAACCGATGGACTACCTCGGCATCAACTACTACACCCGCAGTGTCATCGCCGCCAGCGGCGAGGACTGGAACGCCAAGGGCCGCGGCCTGCCGGTGTCCGACATGGACTGGGAGATCTACCCCCGCGGCCTGACCGACCTGCTGGTGCAGATGCACCGCGACTACCCAGCCCTGCCGCCGGTCTACATCACCGAGAACGGCGGCGCCTTCAAGGACGACGCGCTGGCCCAGGGCCGCGTGCAGGACGACGACCGCATCGCCTACCTGCGCGAGCACATCGCCGCCGTGGCTTGCGCCATGCAGCAGGGCGTGCCCATGGCCGGCTACATGGTCTGGAGCCTGATGGACAACTTCGAGTGGGCCAGCGGCTACCTCAAGCGCTTCGGTATCGTGCATGTCGACTACGCCACCCAGGCCCGCACGCCCAAGGCCAGCGCCGAGTGGTACCGCCAGTTCCTGCGCGACTGGCGCGGTTGAATCCCGAACTTCACAACAACACGGAGACCCCATGACCCCCATCACCCTGCGCCGCTGGCGCCACGCCTTGCCCGTGATCGCGGCCGTGCTGACGGCCTGTGGCGGTGGCGGCGGCACCGCCACCGCAGCACCCGCCCCGGGAAGCGCCACGGCGCCTGCCACGACCTGGAAGCTCGTCTGGAGCGACGAGTTCGACGGCGCAGCCGGCACGGTGCCCAAGGCCGCCAACTGGAACTACGACCTCGGCAACGCCGAGAGCAGCGGCTGGGGCAACCATGAGCTGCAGTACTACACCGCCAATGCCCGCAATGCTCAGCACGACGGCAACGGCATGCTCGTCATCACCGCCGAGAAGGCCAGCAACCCGGGCCCCTGCTGGAACGGCAAGCCCTGCGACTACACCTCGGCACGCATCCACAGCAATGGCAAGGTCAGCTTCACCTACGGCAAGGTCGAGGCGCGCATGAAGCTGCCGGCCGGCGCCGGCATCTGGCCCGCCTTCTGGGCCCTGGGCACCGACCTGGCCACCGCCGGCTGGCCCAAGTCTGGCGAGATCGACATCATGGAGTTCGTCGGCAAGACGCCCAACACCGTCTACGGCACGCTGCACGGCCCCGGCTACTCCGGCGCCCAGGGCATCAACAAGCCGTTCGACATGGGCGCACCCGTCTCGGCCGACTTCCACACCTACACCATCATCAAGCGGCCCAACGAGATCATCTGGCAGGTCGACGGCAAGGAGTACCACCGTCTCACGCCCGCCACCCTGCCGGCGGGTGGCAGCTGGGTGTTCGAGAAACCCTTTTTCGTCATCCTCAACCTGGCCGTCGGCGGCGACTGGCCCGGGGCGCCCGATGCCAGCACGGTCTTCCCGGCGCAGATGCAGGTCGATTGGGTGCGCATCTACCAGGAAAACTGAGCGGCAACGGCTGCGGGCGCTGTTGTGACAATGCGGTGGTAGAGGCTCCCTGGCGTTGCACGCCGCCCGACCGTCCCGCCATGTCGACCCGCTCCTTCCCCTCGCTGTTCACCCCGCTGGACGGCACGCCTGAAGACTGCGAGTCCTGCGCCCGCGGCGAGCGGCTGGGCTTTCTGTTCGACTTTGCCTACCAGCCCATCGTGGACCTGGCCCGGCGCAGCGTGTTTGCGCACGAGGCCCTGGTGCGGGGGGCTGCCGGTGAACCCGCCGGTGCGGTGCTCGCGCAGGTCAACGAGGCCAACCGCTACCGTTTTGACCAGAGCTGCCGCGTCAAGGCCATCAAGGGCGCGGCCGAACTGGGGCTGGCGGAGCGGCTGTCCATCAACTTCCTGCCCAACGCCATCTACCGGCCCGAGATCTGCATCCGCACCACGCTGGAGGCGGCTCGCACGCACGGCTTCCCGCTGGAGCGCATCATCTTCGAGGTGACCGAGGGTGAGCGTGTGGAAGACGGACCCTGGTTCGCGTCCATCCTGCGTGAATACAAACGGGTCGGCTTTCTGACAGCCATCGATGACTTCGGTGCCGGCTATGCCGGCTTGAAGCTGCTGGCCGACTTCCAGCCCGACATCATCAAGCTCGACATGGACCTCGTGCGCCACATCGATACCGATGCCGCGCGCCGCCTCATCGTCAATCACCTCGTGCGCCTGTGCGCGGACTTGCGCATCGCCGTCATTGCCGAGGGGGTGGAGACGCCGGCGGAGCGCAATGCGCTGCTGGACCTGGGCATCACGCTGATGCAGGGCTACCTGTTCGCGCGGCCTTCGCAGGGCCGGGCGGCCACCGTCGCCTGGGGCGACTGACGACGACAGAACCCCGCCGCCCCGGCTCAATCGCGCCGGAAGGCGATCTCCACGTCCACCGTGCGCGCCTGCGTCAGGGGCGCGAACTGCCATTGCAGGATGGCGTCCACCGCGGGCTTGGCCAGGCGGCGCGGCACCTGGGGCGCGGCCTCGGCCTGGCTGACGCGGCCATCGGCCTCCACCGTGAAGCGCACCTTGACGTTGCGGGATCCCGCGCCCAGGGTCTGCTGCACGGCTGGCGTCAGCACGGGCGGGACAAAGCTGCGCAGCTGCAGCGCGCCGTCGTCGGCCTCGTCGTCCTCCGGGTCTTCAGCCTTGGGCGCGGCGGGCGTCGGGTTGAGCGCCGGTGCCAGCGCCACCGCGGCCACGGTCGGGGCTTGCGGAACTTGCGGCGTGGGCGCGGAGAGAGCGACCGGCGCGAGCGCGGGCGGCGGCTCGACCGGGGCCAGCTCAGCCACGGTCTTCACGTTCGGGTCCTCGGCGGGCTTGACGGCGGTGAGATAACCCGAGCCCGAGGCGGCGTGCGGCTCCGGCGTGCGGGCCACCACCTTGGGGCGCTCGGCGTTGGCCGCGGCCGGCTTGGGTGGCTTGGGGGCTGATTCCGCCCCCGCTTTGGGCACGGTCTGGAACTTGATGAAGCTGAACACCTTCTCCGCATCGCGCCGCGCCCGTTCGGCGTCGGTCATGGGGGCAGGGGCCTGGGCCGCGGCGAGCAGCGGCAGCATCAGGCCCAGGGTGGCCAGCAGGTGGGATGGGCGGGGCAAGTCAGGCATGGCGTTACTGCAGGGCGCTGGACACGTGACGAACCTGCCATTCAAGCAGGCGTTCGTGACACCAGCATGCTTCGTGCCAGCGAGCGTGACAAATGCCACGGCGTGGCGGCGTTACGTCTCCAGCCGGTCGCCTGCCGCGTCAAACCACAGGGTCTTCGAGGCGTCCAGGCCGAGCTGCACCTGCGCGCCCTCCTGCACCTCAGGCTGCCCCGGCAGCACCGCCGAGACGGTCACGCCGCCGCAATTCATCCACACCACATGCTGGTTGCCCAACGGTTCGACCAGCTGCACGGTGGCCGGCCAGGCCTCGCCCGGGCCCACGCGCACGTGCTCGGGGCGGATGGCGAGCGTCAGCACCTCGCCCGCAGCGCGTGCGGCGATGGCGGCGGGCAGCGGCAGCTTGAAGGCCGGCGATGCGAACTGGCCGCCTGCCGCCACCTGACCTTCGATGCGGTTGACGGCCGGCGAGCCCACAAAGCCCGCCACACGCAGGTTCTTCGGTCGGTCGTAGACCTCCGCCGGCGTGCCGATCTGCTGGATGACGCCCTGGTGCATGACCACGATGCGCGTGGCCAGGGTCATGGCCTCGACCTGGTCGTGGGTCACGTAGATCATGGTGTTGCCCAGGCGCGCATGCAGCTGCTTGAGCTCGCGGCGCAGGTCGGTGCGCAGTTTGGCGTCGAGGTTGGACAGCGGCTCGTCCAGCAGCAGCACCTTGGCCTCGCGCACCACGGCGCGGCCGATGGCCACGCGCTGGCGCTGGCCGCCGGAGAGCTGACCCGGCTTGCGGTCCAGCAGGGGCTGCAGCTGCAGCATGTCGGCGGCCGCAGCCACGCGCTTCTCCAGCTCGGCCTTGGGGGTCTTGGCCATCTTGAGCGGGAAGGCGAGGTTCTCCTTCACCGTCATCGTCGGGTAGAGCGCATAGCTCTGGAACACCATGCCCACGCCGCGCTGGCTGGGCTCGGCGCGGGTCATGTCCTGCTCGCCGATGTGGATGCTGCCCGCGCTGACCGGGTTGAGGCCGGCGATGGTGTGCAGCAGCGTGGACTTGCCGCAGCCCGAGGGGCCGAGCAGCACGAGGAATTCGCCGCTGCGCACGTCGAGGTCCAGCCCCTTGATGACGTCGTGATGGCCGAAGCGGATGCCGAGATCCTGGATGTGGACGCGGGTCATGGGAGTCTCCTGTTGTCGGTGTTCTGCAGAACCTGGGCAATGCGCTGCTGTGCCGTGGCCACGGGCAGGTCGCGTTGCCAGAAGTCGCTGACGGCTTGTTCCAGTGCCGTCAGTTGCGGCTGGGGCAGCAGCATCTCGGTGTTGCCCACCAGGCGGCTGGCGTCGCGCAGGGCCGTGGTGCCCAGTTGCGCACAGCTGTCCAGCGAGCGGGTGTCGAGGTCGGTGCGTACCGGCACCGAGCCCTTGCGGGCGCTGAAGGCGAGCTGGGTCGCGGGCTGGATGGCCACCTGGGCGAGCAGGCGCTGGGCCGCTTGCGCGCTGGCCTCGCTGCGCGGGAACACCAGCACGTCGCCGCCCACCACATAGGGTGCGCGTGGGGTCAGGCCCGGCGCGCAGCCGTAGTCCCGGCCGGGCTGCTGGCCGGCGGCGGTGAACTCGCCCTTCACCCAGTCGCCCATGAACTGAAAGCCCGCGCGTCCGCTGATGAGCAGCGCGGTCGTGTCGTTCCAGCTGCGCCCGGGTGAGGCGCTGTCCACATAACGGCGCAGGCGCTTGTACGACAGCAGCACTTGTCGCAGGGCCTCGCCTTGCAGGGCCGCGGCGTCATGGTCGCGCAGCACGGCCAGGTAGAGCTCGCGCCCGCCCTGGTTGGCCAGCACCGCGGTGAAGAGGTTCAGGTCCTGCCAGGGCTGGCCCCCGTGGGCCAGGGCAATCAGGCCGGCGGCCTGCAGCCGGTCGAGCGCAGCGAAAAGCTCGTCCATGGTGCGCGGCTCGGCCTTCACGCCGGCGCGCGCGAGCGCCGCCTTGGAGCTCCACAGCCACACGGGCATGTGCACGCTCAGCGGCACGGCGTACACATGGCCGTCCACCCGCACCGCATCCAGCAGCACGGCGGGCAGGGCCGCGGCCCAGCGGCCCTGGGCGGCGAGGTCGTCCAGGTCGGTGAGGCGCCCCTCGCGGGCCAGCTGCACGAAGTCCCGTGACGGGTTGAACTGCGCGGCCATGGGCGGGTTGCCGGCGCGCAGCCGGGCCTGCAGCGCGCCGCGCGCCTGCTCGGAAGACACCAGGGCCATGTCCCGCCAACGGCCGCCCGCGGCGCGGTAGGCGTCGGCCAGGGCCTGCTTGGCGGCCATCTCGCCTGGGGAGGTCCACCAGTGCAGCACGTCGCTCGGGGGGCCGGCCTGGGCCGTGGCGGCCAACAGCAGGGAGGCGAGGGCGCAGGCGCGGAGCATCCCGCGATCATTACTTCAAATTAAGAAACTTAATATCGTATTAACCATGACGCTGGGAGTCTGCGCGGCAGAGCGTGGCGCCCGCGCCGGGGCGAGAGGCCGGGCCAGGCAAGGCGCCGCAGAGGCGTGGGTCGGGACCCACAACGAGGCGGCAACGCCGCATGGCCTGGCCTCTCGCCCCGGCCCTTCGGGTTGGCCCTGGCTGAGGCGCATGCCGCGTTGCTCGTCGTTGCGGGCACCAGCCCGCGGCCTCCTCACGCCTTGCCTGCGCCTCAGCCAGGGCCAACGCGGGCGCCACGCTCTGCCGCGCAGACTCCCTGCCCCGCTACAGTGCGCCCATGAACCTCCTGCTCGCCGAAGACGACGCCCTGCTGGCCGATGCGCTGCAGCAGCAGTTGCTGAACGCGTCGTTCAAGGTCGAATGGGCAGAGAACGGCGCGGTGGCCGAGTACCTGCTGCGCAAGCAGGATTTCGATGTCGCCATCCTCGACCTGGGCCTGCCGCTGGTGGACGGGTTGACGGTGCTCAAGCGCGTGCGCGAGGCCGGGCGCACGGTGCCCATCCTGGTGCTGACGGCGCTGGACGCCCTGGAGCACCGCGTCGCCGGCCTGCAGGCGGGCGCCGACGACTACCTCACCAAGCCCTTCGACTTCCCCGAGCTCGAAGCCCGGCTGCATGCGCTGATGCGCCGTGGCCGTCCGGCGTCGCAGAGCCAGCAGCTGCGCCGGCTCACGCTTGACCGGGCGGCCCGCCGGGCCAGCGTGGGCGGCGAGCCCATGGAGCTGAGCCCGCGCGAATGGACCCTGCTGGACCTGCTCGTGAACGAGCGCGACCGCGTGGTGACCAAGCCGCAGATCGTCGCCGCCTGGGGCAGCGAGGACAGCGCGGGCGGCTCCATCGAGGTCTACATCCACCGCCTGCGCAAGAAGCTCGAAGGCTCGGGCCTGGCCGTGCGCACGGTGCGCGGCCTGGGCTATCTGCTGGAAGCCACGGCGACGCCCGCGTGAAAACCGCCGCCGGCCGGTCGCTGCATCGCCAGCTGCTGTTGTGGCTGCTGCTGCCGCAGATCGTGCTGTGGCTGGTGGCGGCCTTCGGCGCGTACCGGGTGGCCAGCCGCCATGCCGATGAGCTGGTGGATGCCAGCCTGCTGCAGGCCGCGCGGGCGCTGGCGCGGCAGATCAAGCCCACCGCCAGTGGCCTCTTCGTGGACCTGCCCCGGTCGGCGCAGGACATCCTCAGCGCCGACCCCGACGACCGTGTCATGTACACCGTGAGCTCGCCACCCGGGCAGTTGCTGCTGGGCGATGCCCGCATGCCCCCGCCCCCGGGCGCGCCGGCCATGAATGCCCCGGTGTTCTACGACGCCACGGTGCCGGAGCCGATGCGCGTGGTGTCGCTGGACCTGCACCTGGGCGCCCCCGGCGCGGCCGATTCGGCGCTGCGGGTACAGATCGCGCGCGCCAGCGCCCCGCGCGAACTGCTGGCCCGGCGCATGCTGCTGGACACCGCATTGCCCTTGTCGCTGCTGATCGCCCTGATGAGCGTGGGCGTGTGGGCCGGCATCCGGCGCGGCCTGCGCCCGCTGGCGGAGCTGCAGCGCGAGATGGAAGGCCGCCGTGCCGATGCGCTGGACCCGGTGCAGCTTCGCGCGGCGCCACCCGAGGTCAGCGCGCTGGCGGGGGCCGTCAACGAGTTGCTGGGCCAGGTGCAGCAGAGTCTGGGGCAGCAGCGGCGCTTCATCAGCGATGCCGCCCACCAGCTGCGCACACCCCTGGCCGGCCTGAAGAGCCAGACCGAGCTCGCCCTGGCGGCGGCCACCGACCCGGCGCTGCGCCAACGCCTGCAGCGCGTGCATGACAGCGCGGTGCGCTGCGCCCGCCTGGTGTCGCAGCTGCTGGTGCTGGCCCGCGCCGAGCCCGAGGCCATCGCGGCGCAGGGCTGGGCGCCGGTGGACTGTGCCGCCCTGGTCCAGGAGGTGGCCGCCGACTGGGTGCCGCGTGCGCTGGCTGCGGGCATGGACCTGGGCGTGGAGATCGCGACCGATGCGCCGGCCGAAGGTCTGCAGGTGCAGGGCGTGGCGCTGTTGCTGCGCGAGGCACTCATCAATCTCATCGACAACGCCGTGCGCTACGCAGGCCGCGGCGCCACGCTCACGGTGCGGCTGCGCGCGGTGGGAGACGATCTCTGGCTGGAGGTCGAGGACAACGGCCCGGGCTTGCCGCCCGGCGAGCGGGAACGGGTGTTCGAGCGTTTCGCCCGCGGTGAGCAGGGCAGTGCGCTCAGTGCCGACGGCTGCGGCCTGGGCCTGGCCATCGTGCGCGAGATCGCCGAGCGCCATGGCGGCAGCGCCGAGCTGCTGCCGGCGGCGCCGCAGGGCTGTATCGCCCGGCTGGCCTTGCCCCTGTACCGCTGCTGAGCGCGGCGACTGGCGACAATCGGGGCTTGTGTCCTGAACCCTGACTGCCATGTCCACCCGCACCGTCTTCGGCGCCTGCCCCCACGACTGCCCCGACACCTGCGCCCTGCAGGTCACCGTCGAGAACGAGCGTGTCATCAAGGTGCAGGGCCGGGCCGAGCATGCCAACACCCACGGCGCGCTGTGCACCAAGGTGTCGCGCTATGCCGAGCGCACCTACCACCCCGAGCGGGTGCTGCATCCCCTCAAGCGTGTCAGCAAGAAGACCGAGGCGCCGGCCTTCGTGCGCGTCAGCTGGGCCGAGGCCCTGACCGACATCGCCGCGCGGCTCAAGGCCATCGCTGCCCGCGACGGCCAGCGCATCCAGCCCTACAGCTATGCCGGCACCATGGGCTTGCTGCAGGGCGAGGCCATGGCGGGCCGGGTCTGGAACGCCCTCGGTGCCGCCCGGCTGGACCGCACGATCTGCGCCTCCGCCGGCGGCGCCGGCCTGGCCATGACCTATGGCCACAAGCTCGGCATGCACACGCGCCACTTCGCGGGCGCCAGACTCATCGTGATCTGGGGCAGCAACAGCATCACGTCCAACCTGCACTTCTGGACCTATGCCAACCAGGCCAAGCGCGAGGGCGCCAAGCTCATCTGCATCGACCCGCGCAAGACCGAGACGGCCGACAAATGCCACCAGCACATCGCCGTGCTGCCCGGCACCGACGGCGCGCTGGCGCTGGGCCTGATGCACGAGCTGATCCAGCACGACTGGCTGGACCACGACTACATCGCCCGCCATGTGGACGGCTGGGACGAACTCCGCGCCAAGGCCCTGGCCTGGCCGCCGGAGCGCGTGGCCGAGGTTTGCGGCATCACCGCCGACGAGGTGCGAGGCCTGGCGCGTGACTACGGCGACAGGAACGTCGTCGAGGCCCCGGCCGCCATCCGCATGAACTACGGCCTGCAGCGGGTGCGCGGCGGCGGTAATGCGGTGCGGCTGATCGCCCTGCTGCCCTGCCTGACCGGCGCCTGGCGCCACCCCAGCGGTGGCGTGCTGCTGTCGGCCTCGGGCTGGTTCGCGCCCTTCAAGAACCCGGACCTGGAGCGGCCCGACCTGCTCGCCGGCCGCACGCCGCGCATGGTCAACATGAGCACCATCGGCGATGCGCTGCTGCAGGCCGACCCGCCCATCGAGGCGCTGGTGGTCTACAACAGCAACCCCGTCGCGGTGGCGCCCGAGTCGCCCAAGGTGGTGAAGGGCTTCCAGCGTGAAGACCTGTTCACGGTGGTGCTCGAACACTTCATGACCGACACCGCCGACCTGGCCGACTACGTGCTGCCCGCCACCACCCAGCTCGAACACCTGGATGTGCACACCAGCTACGGCCACACCGACGTGCTGATGAACCAGCCCGCGATCGCGCCCCTGGGCGAGGCCAAGCCCAACACCCAGATCTTTCGCGAGCTGGCCGCGGCGCTGGGCCTGACCGACCCGTGCTTCCGCGAGACCGACGAGGAGCTCGCCGCCCAGGCTTTCACGGCGGACATCGACCTGGGCCTGCTGCGCACGCAGGGCTGGCAGCCGCTGCCCATCCCCGAGGCGCCGTTCGCCGAAGGCGGCTTCCGCACGCCCAACGGCCGCGCCAATGCCGCGGGCGCTGACTTCGTGCCGAACTACGAGAGTGCACGGACCGCGCCCGAGCTGGCGGCGCGCTACCCGTTGGCCATGATCTCGCCGCCGGCCCGCAACTTCCTGAACAGCAGCTTCGTCAACGTGAAGAGCCTGCGCGACATGGAAGGCGAACCCCTCATCGAGATGCATGCCGACGACGCCGCCGCGCGCGGCCTGGCCGACGGCACGCTGGTGGCCGCCTTCAACGACCGCGGCCGCTACGTGGCCCGGCTCAAGGTGAGCCCGCGTGCCCGCCCGGGTGTGGTCAACGGCCTGGGCGTGTGGTGGCGCAAGCTGGGGCCGCAGGGCAGCAACGTCAACGAGGTGACGCACCAGCGCCTGACCGACATGGGCGAGGCACCGGCCTTCTACGACTGCCTGGTGCAGGTCGAGCCCGCTTGAGCCGCCGCCTGCTGCTGGCGCTGCTGACGCTGCTGTTGAGCGGCTGCAGCACCCTGGGCCACTGGACCCAGGCCGCCAGCGGCCATCTTGGCGTGCTGCGCGCCGCGCGCCCGGTGCCCGAGGTGCTGGCCGACCCCGCCACGCCGCCCGAGCTCGCCGAGCGACTGCGGCTGGCGCAGCAGATGCGCGACTTCGCCAGCCGGCAGCTCGCCCTGCCCGAGAACAACAGCTACCGCCGTTATGCCGACCTGCACCGGCCGGCCGTGGTGTGGAACGTGGTGGCGGCACCCGCCTTCAGCCTGCAGCTCAAGACCTGGTGCTACCCGCTGATGGGCTGCGCCGGCTACCAGGGCTGGTTCGATCTCGACGCGGCCCGCCAGCAGGCCGATGCGCTCAAGGCCGACGGCTGGGAGGTGCAGGTGCAGGCCATTCCGGCCTACTCCACGCTCGGCTGGAGCCGCTGGCTGGGGGGCGACCCGCTGCTCAGCACCTTCATCCGCTACCCCGAGGGCGAGCTGGCCGCCATGATCTTCCACGAGCTGGCCCACCAGCGCGTCTATGTGGCCGACGACACCCCCTTCAACGAGTCGTACGCGGTGGCGGTGGAACTGCTGGGCGCGCGGGCCTGGCTGGCGGACAAGCCGGTGGCGCTGGCGGCATTCGATGCGGGCCGTGCGGGGCGCGAGCGCTTCCTGGCCCTGGCGCGCGAGGGCCGGGCGCGCCTGCAGGCGGCCTTCGCAGGCCCGGCCGAGACCCGTGCGGCGGCCAAGGCCGACATCCTGGCCGACCTGCGTGCCCGTGCGCCGCATGAGGCGCCGGGCTACGAGGCCTGGTTTGAGCGTGCCAACAACGCGAGCTTCGCCATCCTGTCGGCCTATGACGAACTCGTGCCTGACTTCCTGCGCCTGTTCGAACGCGAGGGCCGCGACTGGGCGTGCTTCCATGCGGCGGTCCAGGCGCTCCAGCCGCTGTCGCGCGACGCGCGGCGTGCTACCTTGCGCGGCTCAGGAGGACCTCATGAGCTTGATCATCCGCCGCGCCCGGGTCAGTGACGCCGCCGCGATCACCGAGCAGTTCGCCGACCCCGCCGTCTACGCCGGCACGCTGCAGATGCCCTACCCGAACGAGGAGCTGTGGGCGCAGCGCCTGGTGGGCCAGAACCCGCCGACCGCAGGCTCCAGCGAGATCGTGCTGGCTGCCGTGCTCGACGACAAGCCCGTCGGCCTGGCCGGGCTGCACCCCGTGGGCGCGTCGGTGCGACGCCGGCATGTGATGAGCCTGGGCATCACCGTGTCCCGCGCGCACCAGGGCCAGGGCGTGGGCCATGCGTTGATGGCCGCGCTGCTGGACTACGCCGACAACTGGGCCCAGATCCTGCGCGTCGAGCTGACCGTCTTCCATGACAACCAGCGCGCCATCCGGCTGTACGAGCGGCACGGCTTCGCACCGGAGGGACGCTTCAAGGCCTATGCGCTGCGGGGCGGCGAGTACACCGATGTGCTGGCGATGGCGCGGCTGCATCCGAAGCCGCCCCAACTGCCCGCGACCGACTGAGCGCCCCGTGCCGCGCCGGCCGTCACGCGCGGCGGTTCATGGCAGCGCCTGCCCGCGTGCCGTCACGTAGAGCCGGTACCACTCGTCCCGGCTGAGCGTGAGGCGCGCCGCGTCGGCACAGGCGCGGATGCGATCGGCGTTGCCGGTGCCGATGACCGGCTGGATGCCGGCCGGGTGGCGCAGCAGCCAGGCCAGCAGCACCGCATTGGGCGTGGTGCGATGGGCTTCGGCGATCTCGTGCACGGCTTGGGCGGCGGGCGATGCCCCACGGTCGTTGAAGCGGCCTTGGGCGAGCGACCCCCAGGCCTGCAGCTGCACGCCGTGCTGCTGGGCGTACTCCAGCGCGCCGGCCCAGGCGGCGGCGCCTGGGCGCGAGAGCGCCTGCGGGTCATTGAAGGTGGTGCCAGCGTCGAAGGCGTCGAGCTTGGCCAGGCTCAGCTCCAGCTGGTTCACGACCAGCGGCTCGCCCAGGGCCGACTGCAGCCAGCGCATCTGGCCCGCGTGCATGTTGGACACGCCCAGGTGGCTGACCTTGCCCGCCGCCTTGAGCCGCCCGAAAGCATGCGCGATCTCGGCGGGCTCCATCAGCGCGTCGGGGCGATGCAGCAGCAGGATGTCCAGCCGCTCCACGCCCAGGCGTTGCAGGCTGCCGTTGACGCTCGCCTCGATCCAGTCGGCGCTCAGGTCGAAGCGTCCGACGTGCTGGTCGTCGGCAAAGCGGATGCCGCATTTGCTTTGCAGCCGCATGCGGCCACGCAGCGCCGGGTTGCGGCGCAGCACCTCGCCGAAGACGGCCTCGGCCTTGCCGCGGCGGTAGATGTCGGCGTGGTCGAACAGCGTGATGCCGATGTCCAGTGCGGCGTCGATGGCGGCATGGGCCTGGGCGATGTCGGCCTCGGTGACGGGGCCGCCGTTCCAGTCGCCGCCGAGGGCCATGCAGCCATAGACGAGCGGGCTGGCGTCAGTGAAATGGGTGCGCAGGGGCAGGGCGGAAGGCATCGTGGGCGAGGTTCAGGCGATGGAGGTGGGGCCGGAGTCCGGCGCGAAACCGCGCGAGCCCCGGTGTTGAAAAAGCGCGGCGAACACAGCCGACGCCAGCGCGGCCAGCCCGCCGATGCGGGACAGCAGGCGCTGGCGCTGCTGGCGCATCAGCATGGCCTTGCGGGCCGGTTGGTGGCGCAGCTCCAGGCGGCGGGCGATCTCCTGCTGGCGAGTGTCGAGGATGCGGGCCAGGGTGCTGCCGTCGGCCAGCTGGCGCGCCAGGTCCCGCACGGGCCCGAGCTCGCGTTGCTGCACGCGCAGGCCCGGCGCCTTCAACGGGCTGCCCAGCAGGCGGGCACGCAGGAAGAGCGCCTTGGCCGCCAGGCGGTCGGGTTGGCAACCCCAGCCGGCGTCCAGGCAGCTGGCGAGATTGAAGGTGGCATCGGCGTGGCCACGGGCGGCGGCCGCCTGGTAGAGGGCTACGCCGCGCGGGGCATCGGGCTCACCGCCCCAGCCCGACACGAGGGCGCGGCCGAGATGAAACTGGGCCAGCAGGCTGCCCTGCGCCGCTGCCACTTCCAGCTCGGCGCGGGCCTGCGTCACGTCGCGCGGCAGGCCCAGGCCTTCGAGCCGGCAGAAGGCCAGCAGCGCCCGGCCCTCGTTGTCGCCGGCCTCGGCGGCCTGCATGAACCAGTACACGGCCTGCTCATGGTCGGGCTCCCGCGCATTGAAGTGCAGCAGGCCTTGGCTCAAGGGGTCGAGGGTGTCGGGTTCGCGGTCGGCGGGGCGCATGGTTCCTCCCGGGCCCGGGCGCATGGGCCCGGCGTTTGGCGGCGAAGTATGCGTGCAATCTGCGCCAGGCCGGCACAGGGGTGGCGCGGGCGTTAGAGTGCGCCCCACGTCACAAGGAGGGCCGCCGATGGCCGAGATCCGCATTCACCGAGAACATGCCCTGGGCCTCAAGAAGGCCCGCGAAATCGCCTGGCAATGGGCGGAGCAGGTCGAAGAGAAGTTCGACATGGACTGCACCGTCGTCGAGGGCGACGACGAAGACACGGTCGAGTTCACGCGCTCCGGCGTGAAGGGCGTGCTGACGGTGGCCGCCGACCACTTCGAGCTGGTGGCCCAACTGGGCTTCCTGCTCGGCGCCTTCAAGGCCACCATCGAGACCGAGATCCAGAAGGAACTCGACACCCTGCTGGCCGACAGCGGCAAGAAGAAGGCGCCTGCCAAGAAGAAGGCGGGCTGATCCGCGCGTAGGTCTCGCGCCCGGTCTGGCGTCTACTCAGCAGCCGCCGCGGAACTGGCTTTGCCAGGCCGCCAGCGGCGCCCCCTTGAGGGGGCCGGCGAAGCCGGTAGGGGGTGGGTTACTTCAGCGATTCGATGAGGTCGATGTACTGCTGCATCGCCTCGTCCTGCGACGTGCCCTTGAGCTCGTTCCAGGCGTCCCACTTCGCGCGGCCGACCATGTCGGTGAAGCCGGGGCGCTTGCCGTCCACATCGCCGCTGCTGCCCTGCTTGTACAGGGCGTAGATCTTCAGCAGCGTCATGTTGTCCGGCCGCTCGGGCAGGTTCTTGGAGTCGGCGACGGCGGCTTCGAATTGGTCTTTCAGGCTCACGGGGTTCTCCAGGCTGATCGGGGGGCGCGAATCTCATGACAATCGCGCCACGGGTCGCACGAGTTTAGGCCCGCCCAACAACGATTCGGAGGAGACGCCGTGGCCCCGTTGAGCGAACGCATGTCCAAGGTGGACACGGCCTGGCTGCGCATGGACACCGAGGCCAACCTGATGATGATCGTCGGGGTGTGGTCCATCCGCCCGGGCATCACGCTGGCCGCGCTGCGCGAGCGCGTGGCCGAGCGGCTGCTGCAATACCCGCGCTTTCGCCAGAAGGTGGTGGAGGACGCGCTCACCGGCGCGCAGTGGGTGATCGACAAGGACTTCGACATCGCCCGCCACGTGGTGGCCGAGGTGCCGTTGCCACTGCGCGGGCAAAGCCGCGACGAGGTGCTGCGCGAGCGCGTGGGCGAACTGTGCTCGCAGCCGCTGGACCCGGCACATCCCCTGTGGCAGTTCCAGCTCATCGAGGACATGGGCGACGGCAGCAGCGCACTCATCGCCCGCATCCACCACTGCATCGCCGACGGCATCGCGCTGATCGCGGTCATGCTGTCCATCACCGATGGCGGCAAGGCCCCGCCGCAGCGCAAGACGCGCGAGCCCGAGCCGCATCACGAGACCGACTGGCTGCTCGACGCCTTCCTGCGCCCCATGACCAACATGACCGTCAAGGCCATCGGCATGACCGGCAAGGGCATGGCCAAGGGCGTGGACCTCGCCCTGCACGGCACGACACCCATGGACTCGTCGCTGGAGATGGCCCGCATGGGCTACCAGGCGGTGTCCGATGTGGCGGCCTTCGCGCTGATGCCCGATGACTCGCACACGCGGCTCAAGGGCAAGCCCGGCGCGCGCAAGACCGTGGCCTGGGACGATCGCCTGGCGCTGGACGAGGTCAAGGCCGTGGGCAAGGCGCTCGGCGCCTCCATCAACGATGTGCTGCTGGCCTGCGCGGCCGGGGCCATCGGCCAATACCTGGCCGACCGTGGCGAAGATCCGGCCGGCAAGGAGATCCGGGCCATGGTGCCGGTCAACCTGCGGCCACTGGAGCAGGCCTGGCAGCTCGGCAACCGCTTCGGCCTGGTGCCGCTGGTGCTGCCCATCGGCATCGCCAACCCGGTGGAACGGCTGTTCGCGGTGCGGGCGCGCATGAACGAGCTCAAGGGCAGCTTCCAGCCGGTCATGGCCTTCGGGCTGCTGTCGGTGGCCGGGCTGCTGATCAAGCCGGTGCAGCACGCCATGCTGAACGTCTTCGCCAAGAAGGCCACGGCCGTGATGACCAATGTGCCGGGGCCCGCCGAGGCGCTGAAGTTCTGCGGCTCGACGGTCGAGCAGGTCATGTTCTGGGTCCCGCAGTCCGGCGACATCGGCGTGGGCGTCAGCATCCTGACCTACGCCGGCCGCGTGCAGTTCGGCCTCATCACCGACACCGGCCTGTGCCCCGACCCCGAGGCCATCGTGGCCAACTTCGCGCCGGAGTTCGAGAAGCTGTTGCTGCTGTCGCTGATGTTGCCCTGGGGGCAGGACGGGGCTTGAGGCCGAAGTGGGTGGGGACGGGTGGGCGGCTGCGGTAGCAAAGGGTTGGACGGGGGGCGGCTGGATTGGCTGCTTTGGGCGGGTCTCGGTCGTTCGACCATGGACGCCGAATGACTGCTGCTGTCAGAAGCGGTCGACCGACTTGGCGCCGCCTGGCTGGCGGCTTCGCCCTTGGAACCGGTCGCCGGGCCTGACGCTTACATGCGAACGGGTCCAGTGCTTGCTATGGCGTCACGCGGGCGTCGCAGATCGACCCGTTGCGGTCCCCCGATCCATCGAACTCGCCGCCTGAAAGCCGTCGTTCCGTATGCGTCTGGCAAGGTCATCTTGAACCGGCTGGCGCCTGCGACAAGGAGGCTGTCCACGTAACGTCGGTGGACGCTGAACAGCCCGGCGCTGCAGGATCGGCCTCGTCGCGTCACCAGCAGCCGTCCCCAGTCGAAGCGCGCATCGCAGCACGCCTGGCACACCGCCAGCACGAGCAGGCGACGGCCGGTTACCGGCAGGCATCTGCCACACACGTCGCCACGGCAACAAGATTCCTCGCCCGCGCAACCAGCGCCGCCGCACGCCGTTACGGCGCCCCCGCTGACAACCGCGGCGCCGTCGGGTGCCTAGAGTGGTGGGCAACCGATTCACACGCAAGGGGACTCCGCCATGCATGCCTTGTTCGTCACCACCAGTGCCAGCCAGCTGGCGCCCGACCACCCCACCGGACTGTGGCTGGAGGAGTTCGCCGTGCCTTACATGGCCGTGACGGCGGCCGGCATCGCGGTCACCGTGGCGTCACCCCGCGGCGGCGCCGTGCCGCTGGACCCCAAGACCGCGCCGGATGACGAGCAGCGCCAGCGCTGGCAGCCCGCGCTGCAAGCGCTGCAGCACAGCGTGCCGCTGGCTGACGTGGCGGCGCAGAACTTCGATGCGCTGTTCCTCCCCGGCGGCCACGGTCCGATGGTGGACCTGGCGCATGACGCCACGCTGCACGCGCTGATCGCCCGCCACGACGCCGACGGCAAGCTCATTGCCGCGGTGTGCCACGGCCCCGCGGGGCTGATCAATGCGCGGCGCGCCAACGGCCAGCCCTTCCTGCAGGGCCGGCGCGTGACGGGCTTCACCAACGCGGAGGAGTTCCTGGCGCGGCTGAAGGACGTGGTGCCCTTCCTGCTGGAGGACGAGATGAAGGCGCGGGGCGCCGACTTCCATTCCGCGCTGCTGCCGCTGCTCAGCCATGTCGAGGAGGACGGCAACCTCATCACCGGGCAGAACCCGCGCTCCAGCGAAGACGTGGCGGCGCTGCTGGTGAAGCGGCTGACGGCACGTTGACGCGCGCGGTTCCCCATGGCGCGCCGCAGGATGGCTAGCGGGCTGCTGGTGCTGGCCACGGCAGCGGTGACGCTGCTGGCGGTGCTGCTGTTCCAGAACCTGTCGTCGGCCGAGAAGAAGATCGACGAGAAGCTGCCGCGCCTGTACGAGACGGACGACGCCGAGTTCCGCCGCTCGCTCAGCGCGCTGCTGGGCCCGCCGCTGGTGGAGGGCAACCAGGTGGACACGCTGCTGAACGGCGATCAGATCTTCCCGGCGATGCTGGCCGCCATCCGCTCGGCGCAGAAGACGGTCAACTTCGAGACCTACATCTACTGGTCGGGCAGCATCGGGCGCGAGTTCGTGGACGCGCTGACCGAGCGCGCGCGCGCCGGCGTGAAGGTGAACGTGCTGCTGGACTGGGTGGGCAGCCTGAAGATGGACACCGCGCTGCTGGACGAAATGAGTGCCGCCGGCGTGGCCTGCGAACGCTTCCACGAGCCGCGCTTCGCCCACTGGGGCCGCCTGAACAACCGCACGCACCGCAAGCTGCTGGTGGTGGACGGGCGCACCGGCTTCACCGGCGGCGTGGGCATTGCCGACCACTGGCGCGGCCAGGCGCGCGACCCGGGCGAGTGGCGCGACACGCACTACCGCGTGGCCGGCCCCGTGGTGGCGCAGATGCAGTCGGTGTTCCTGGACAACTGGATGCGCGCCACCGGCGAGGTGCTGCACGGCGAGGCCTATTTCCCGGCGCTGGCGCCGGCGGGCGCGTACACGGCGCAGATGTTCAGCAGTTCGCCCAGCGGCGGCAGCGAGAGCATGCACCTGATGTACCTGCTGGCCATCACGGCGGCGCGCAGGAGCATCGACCTGGCCAACTCGTACTTCGTGCCGGACGAGCTGACCATCCGCACGCTGATTGACGCTGCGCGGCGTGGCGTGAAGGTGCGCATCCTGACGCCCAGCGGCCACATCGACTCGGAGACGGTGCGCAAGGCCTCGCGCAGCAGCTGGGGCCCGATGCTGGAGGCCGGCATCGAGTTCGCCGAGTACCAGCCGACGATGTTCCATGTGAAGGGGCTGGTGGTGGACGGGCTGTTCGCGTCGGTCGGCTCCACGAACTTCGACAACCGCTCCTTCCGCCTGAATGACGAGGCCAACCTGAACGTGATGAGCACCGCGTTCGGCCGCGAGCAGCAGGCGGTGTTCGAGGCGGACTGGGCCCGCGCCCGGCCCATCACGCTGAAGCAGTGGCGCGACCGCCCGCTCACCGAGCGGCTGTGGGAGGCCGCCGCCCTCCTGCTGCGCACCCAGCTCTGACCACCGCACCCTCGCACCATGACTGCCCGCTCCCGCAAAGTCGACTAGCAACAGAACCGTGCTGCTAGACCAGAGGTCATCGGTCTTGACCGTTTTTATCCCGCGCCCGGGAGCACACGACGTTCCCGGCCAGCTTTGACAGCAGCGACCGGCCGCCATGTGGACGGCACTCGATGTAACGGAGCCAGGGTTCCGGTAGTTGAACTTTTTGCGGGCACGTAGATTGCCGTCTTACTCGCCAAGTAGGCGCCGTCTTGCGATCCGAAATACCTCATCTGCCTACCCTGCGGACCAAAACCTTTGGAGACGTTTATGAAGGGAACCTCCGCGATGCGCGCTCAGTACGCCGGTGCGGTGCAGGCAAGCCCGGCGCTCCACTCGTTGCGGGCCTGCGCACCGTTTGAACGGTCGCCCAACAACCTCGAAAAGCTTGGCTAGGGCCCACTGGCCCGGCGCCGCTAGTCCACCCGTTCCATCACCGCGCCGACGCTTGCCGGTGCGTGATCCACCCTGCTGAAAGACTTGACCATGCCTTCCCGCAAATCTGCTTCCGCGTCGCGCAACGCCGCCAAAGCCGCCGCCCGCAACACCGACAGCGCTTCGGCCCATCCTGGCGACCCAGGCAACGACGAAGCCGCGCTCAGGGCGGCCGAAGTCGGCGACATGGCTGCAGCCGTCCCCTTCAACGCCAACAAGGCGGGTGAGCACGGACAGGCCAATGGCCTGAATCCCGCGCAAGGCGCGACCGTGGAGCCGCCGTCCCGCCGCCCGACGGCCAGCACGCTGTCCGAAGCCAACACGTCGGCCAAGACCGGCAGCAGCGCCCCGGACGGCAGCAACCCGACCACCGGCCCGCTGGACCGAGTCCGCGTCGACGGAGGTGGCCAGCCGCTCACGACGAACCAGGGCGTGCGGATCGCCGACAACCAGAACTCGCTGAAGTCAGGCACCCGCGGCCCCGTGCTGCTCGAAGACTTCATCCTGCGCGACAAGCTGACGCATTTCGACCACGAGCGCATCCCCGAGCGCATCGTGCATGCGCGCGGCTCCGCGGCGCATGGCTACTTCGAGGCCTACCAGCCCCTCCCGCATTTGACGAAGGCCGCGCCGTTCAAGGAGGCCGGCAAGATCACGCCTGTGTTCGTGCGTTTCTCCACCGTGCAGGGCGAGCGCGGCTCCAAGGACACGGCGCGCGACGTGCGCGGCTTCGCGGTGAAGTTCTACACCGACGAAGGCAACTGGGATCTGGTCGGCAACAACATTCCCGTGTTCTTCATCCAGGACGCGATGAAGTTCCCCGACCTGGTTCATGCGGTCAAGCCTGAGCCCCACCATGGCATGCCGCAGGCCGGCAGCGCGCACGACACGTTCTGGGACTTCGTGTCTCTGATGCCTGAATCCACGCACATGCTGATGTGGGTCATGAGCGACCGAGCCATCCCGCGCAGCTACGCGACGATGCAGGGTTTCGGCGTGCACACCTACCGCCTCGTCAACGAGGCCGGCGAGTCGGTGCTCGTCAAGTTCCACTGGACGCCCAAGGCCGGCACCCACTCGCTTGTCTGGGATGAAGCGGTCAAGATCTCCGGCGCGGATCCGGACTATCACCGCCGCGACCTGTGGGAGCGTATCGAGAGCGGTGCTTTCCCCGAGTACGAGCTGGGCCTGCAAGTCTTCACCGAGGAGCAAGCCGACAAGTTCAGCTTTGACATCCTCGACGCCACGAAGCTGATTCCCGAGGAGCTCATCCCCATCCAGCCGGTCGGCCGCATGGTGCTGAACCGCAACCCGGACAACTTCTTCGCTGAGACCGAGCAAGTCGCGTTCTGCACGGCCAACATCATCCCCGGCCTGGATTTCTCCAACGACCCGCTGCTGGCCGGCCGCATCCACTCCTATGTGGACACGCAGATCAGCCGCCTGGGTGGACCCAACTTCCACGAGATCCCTATCAACTCGCCGATCGCGCCGGTGCACAACAACCAACGAGACGGCGTGCACCGCCAGGCCATCCACCGCGGCAAGGTGGCCTACGAGCCCAATTCGCTGGGTGGCGGCTGCCCGTTCCAGGCTGGTGCGGCGCAAGGCTTTACGTCCGTTGCGGCACGTCTGCGCGCCAAGGAAGACCAAGCCAAGGTGCGTGCCAAGCCCGAGCTGTTTGCCGAGCATTTCAACCAGGCCGCGCTGTTCTTCGACAGCCAGACGCCGGCGGAACAGGCCCATATCGCTGCAGCTTTCCGGTTCGAGCTCAGCAAGGTGACGGTGCCGGCGATCCGCCAGCGCGTGGTCTCGATGCTCCGCAACGCTTCCGAGGACCTCGCCGCCCAGGTGGCCGAGGGGCTCAACATGAATCCGCTGCCGGATCCGATGCCGCGCGCGCTGGATCGCAAGATCAAGCCGGAGGTGCGCACTTCGGCCGCGCTGTCGCTGATGGCCCGCCCTGGCGACGGCTCTATCAGGGGCCGCAAGGTCGCGATCCTGGTCGCCGAAGGCTGCGTAGGCCAGAGCTGCGTCGACGTTCACGCCAAGCTGCTGGACGCCGGTGCCGTGCCGCGCTTCGTCGGGCCACGCATCGGTCCGGTGGCAACGGCCGACGGTGTGGCCATCGAGGCGGACGCGTCAACGGAGAACGAACCCGGCTTCCTGTTCGACGGCTTGGTGCTGCCCGATGGCGAGCCCGCGGTCGCGGCGCTGTCCTGGGACGGCCACGCGATGGAAGCCATCCGCGACCAGTACCGGCACTGCAAGCCCATCCTGGCGCTGGGCACGGGCGCGCAGCTGCTGGACATCGCCGGCGCCTCGCCCACGCTGCCAAGCGGGGAGCCTGACCCCGGCGTCACGGTGACTGCCGACGCTGCAAGCGGTGCCGAGGCGCTGATTCAAGGCTTGGCAAAGCACCGCTTCCCGGAACGCGAGACGGACCCGCCGGCCATTTGACCGGGGACCGCGCACCGCTGATGGAGTGAGTCATGCCTACTTCTTCTTCCAAGGCTGAGGAAACGGGCGCGCTGGGTTCAATGCCCAGCACGAACACCGCCAGTTCGGCATCGAGTCGCTCGATGAGCAAGACCTGCGTGAGGTTGCGGCCTTTTACACGCGATGGGCGGAGCGCGCCAAGACCGAGGGTCCGGTCAAGGAAGCGCATTCCATCGATGAGGACGGCATGCCCACCTCTGAGCCTCCCGCAGACGCGCACCGGTAGAGGGCACGCGCCTTGCCCATCCCAGTGTCTGGAGATTCAGAAAGAACCCCATGATCCCGCCCCTTCGCTCGGTCGGCACGCCGAACAGGCCGTATTGCGTCCCCGTGCATCCCTTTTTGCAGCAACAACAGCAGCCACGCAACCAGGAGCAGCAACAACAGCAATCGCAGCAGAGCTCGCAGCTCAGCCACCCTGGCACGCCTGCTGACCACCAACGCATCTGGCAAGAGCCCGGCCGAGGTCGGGTCGACGCGGCGAACTCGTACCTCGATGACCTTTCGGACGTCGATTGCTTCGATGGGTAGACGAATTTTTCGCGCCGCTGCCCTCGCAGCGGTTTTCATGCCACTAGCCAGTAGGACCTCCCATGCCAACCACCGCAACGAAGACCTCAGCCAAGGCGTCCAAGGGCGCTTCCACCCAACCCGCCGCGAAGAAGTCCGCCGGTACCAAGAAGTCGACTGCACCTGATGCAATCGACTTGCTCACCGCCGACCACCGCGAGGTCAAGGCGCTGTTCAAGGAGTACGACAAGCTGGTCAAGGCCGACGCCGAGTCCGGCGAGAAGGAGACCATCGCGCTGCAGATCTGCGTGATGCTGACGGCCCACGCCACCGCCGAGGAAGAGCTGTTCTACCCGGCTGCCCGCGAAGTGCTGGGCGAGGACGAAGACCTGGTCGACGAAGCCGACGTCGAGCATGCCAGCGCCAAGGAGCTGATCGCGCAGATCGAGGCCGGGTCGCCCGACGATCCGCTGTACGACGCCAAGGTCAAGGTGCTCGGCGAGTACATCGACCACCACGTCAAGGAAGAAGAAGGCGAGATGTTCCCCAAGGTGCGCAAGTCCGACCTGGACCTCGACGCCCTGGGCGAGGACATCGCCGCCCGCAAGGCCGAACTGCTCGACAAGGCTGACGAACCCCACTGACCACAGTCGGCCGGCGGCCCGACACCAACGCTGGGCCACCGGCCTTTCGACGCTCTGTC
>JAIPCJ010000060.1 GCA_021738245.1 Methylotenera sp.
CGTGGATCTGGTGCATCAGGCTCAGGCCGCCCGCGGCCAGCGTGCGGCCGGGTGTGAAGGCGCGGCGGGCGTAGGCGGCCAGCGCGTCGTCCGGGGCGGCGTAGGTGGAGGCGAGTGCGAACTCGTCGGCCTCCTGCAGCGCCCGGCCGGCGCGGTAACGCAGGCCGGCCGCGACCGCCTCCCAGTCCGGGCCGCGGGTGGGGTCGGCGGCCGGGCGCTCGGTCAGCGTCGCCTCGAAGCGGCTGTCCACCACCAGGCGCTCATGCACGCGTGCATGGCCGAAGCTCAGGTGGCGGTTGCCCCAGGGGTCGCGGCGCAGGTGGCGCATCAGCGTGCCCTCGTCCAGCTCAAGCCCTTCCACGCCCCAGCCGTCGGGCAGCGGGTCGATGTTCAGGCGCCAGCCCGTCACCTGCTGCCACGGCGTGTCGCGGGGCGCCAGGCAGGCGGCGTGGTGGGCCCATTCCACCGACGCGTCGTAGGTGTACTCGGTGACGTGATGGACGTTCAAGCGCACGCTCATTGCCACACCCGTTGCTCGGCCCCGATGACGTGGGCGAAGTAGCGCTGGCTGATCAGGCTGGACAGCTCGGCGGCCTGCGCCGCTGCCTGATGCAGACGCGTCACCAGTGCGGTGCCCGGCGCAGCGATGTCGGCCAGCGGCCAGGCCTCGGGGACCGGCAGCTGGGCGGCGATGTCGGACGCCCATTCCGGGTCGTGCCGCGCGAGCTTGGCGAAGCGGTCACGCAGCGTGCGCGCCACCCAGGCCAGGGAGCGCGGGTTGTCGGTGTCATGCACCAGCAGATGCAGCAGCGGCGCGGCCTCGCGGCGTGCCTGGTACTGGGCGCGGTAGGTGATGGTGGAGTCGAACACGCCCAGCAGCAGGCTGAAGCCGTCCTCGGTCAGGGCCAGGGGCTGCTCGTGCGCATCGCCCGGCTCATCGGCCAGCTTGCCTGCTGCCACGGCCCCGGTGCTGCCGCGCTCGAAGGTTTCGGCCAGCACTTCGGCATGGAAAGACAGCCGCTCCACCTGCCGGCCGATGGACAGCAGCCGCCAACCGTCGTCACGGGTCATGCGGTCGGTCTGAGCGCCGGTGATGGCCGCCAGATGCGTGTCGGCCCGTGACAGCACATTCAGCACGTCCGCCACCGGCGTGCCCGGCCCGGGGCGGTCAAGCACCGCGCGCAGGTGCTGCTCGAACTGCGCCGCGGTTTCATGGATGAGACGCCAGGACTCCGGCGACAGCCGCTCACGCAGCGCCTGGGCGCAGCCTTGCAGCGCGCGCAGGTTCCAGCCCACGCTGGTCACGCCCGAGCCCGGCAGCAGGGCCGCCAGCAGCGCACGCACGAAGGCACGCGGGTCTTCGGCGGCATCCGGCGCCTGCGCCCCCACCAGGCCGTGTCGGCGGGCCAGCGCATCCAGCAGCGGCATCATGCGCGCCGGCATCGCACCGCGCTGCACCATGACGCTGGCTTCGATCACATGCCGCGCCAGCCGCGCGCTGTTCTCGGCCCGCTCGGTGTAGCGGCCCAGCCAGAACAGGTTCTCGGCGGCGCGGCTGGTCACGGTCCAGTGCGACTGGGCGAGGTCCGCGGGCTGCAGCGGCTGGGGCAGCAGCGTGGTGGCGTCGACATCGCCCTCGGTCATGACCCAGGTGTCGGCGCTGAGCGAACCGCGCTGGATGGACAGCCAGGCGTCGGCCAGGGGGTCGCGGCGCGGTGCGACGCGGGTGAGTCCGCCCGGCAGCACCTTCCAGCCGCCGTGGCCGTCGGTCAGCGCGAACACCCGCAGCACGGCCACCCGTGGCTCCAGGGCGCCGCGGGTCCAGACCGGCTGCTTGGTGGGTTTCACCCGCGCCTGCAGCGTGTAGGCCGTGGGGTCGGCATCGATGCGCTGGGCCAGCTCCCACAGCGCCTCATCACTCAGCTCGGCGGCCACGATGGGGTTGAAGCTGCGCGTGGTGGTGCTGGCTGCAAAGGTGGGCACCACGATGAACTCGGCCAGGCGCGAACGCAGATTGCGCCAGGCGCTCTCCTCGCCGCACCACCAGCTCTGGATGGCCGGCAGCAGCAGCGGTTCGCCCAGCAGTTGCTCGGCCACGCCGGGCCAGAAGGCGGCCAGACCCGGGCTCTCCAGCCAGCCGGCGCCCGGCATGTTGGCGATGACCACCTCGCCCGCACGTGCCGCCTGCAGCAGCCCCGGCACGCCGAGGATGGACTCGGGGCGCAGTTCCAGCGGGTCGAGCCAGGTGTCGTCCACCCGGCGCAGGATCACGTGCACCCGCTCCAGGCCCGCCAGCGTCTTGAGGTAGACCTTGTCGGCCCGCACGGTGAGGTCGGCGCCTTCGACGAGCGTGATGCCGAGATAACGCGCAAGAAAGGCCTGCTCAAAGTAGGTCTCGTTGCGGGGGCCGGGTGTGAGCAGCGCCACGCGGCTGCGCTCCCCGGCGGGCGAGAGCGCCATCAAGGCCTGGATGAAATCGCGGTAGCTCGCCGCCAGCCGCTGCACCTGCATCTGCCGGAAGGCCTCCGGGAACTGCTGCGCGATGATGAGCCGGTTCTCCAGCACATAGCCCAGCCCTGAGGCCGCCTGGGTGCGCTGCCCCACCACGCGCCACTGGCCATCGGCGCAGCGTGTGAGGTCGAAGGCCAGCACGTGCAGATGCACGCCGCCCGCCGGCCGGGCAGCGTGCATGCCGCGCAGGTATTGCGGATGCGCCAGCACGAGAGAGGCCGGCAGCAGGCCGCGCTGCAGCAGGCTGCGTTCGCCATAGATGTCGGCCATGACGGCTTCCAGCAGGCGCGCCCGCTGGGTGATGCCGGCTTCAATCTGGGTCCACTCCTGCGGCTCGATGAGCATCGGCAGCAGCTCCAGCGGCCAGTGGCGCGCCAGCGGCAGGCTGCTCTCGGCTTCCTGCCCCGGCAGCGGCGGGCCGTCGCTGTGCACGTTGTAGCTGGCGCCGTCTTCCAGCACGCGGCGCTGCACGCGCAGGGCCTTGGCGCTGAGCTCCTGCCAGCCTGCCGCACCGCCCGCCGCGAAAAACCGGCGCCAGCGCTCGGCCAGCCCCGCCTGCGGCTCCCCGGCCTGGTTCACATGACCCGTCAGTTCATAGAAGTGCCCATCACGGCTGCGCAGCGCGGCGGCCAGTGCGAGCGCCAGCGGGTCGGGCGCCTGCACGTCCTCCGGCTCTTCGGGCAGCAGGCTCCACTGGCTGGGGGTGGGCTCGGTCATGTCGGCAGGACGGTGCGCGCGGGCAGGTGCAAAGAACGGAAGTGGCGGATTGTCAGGCAGCCGCAGCGGTCATGCCGTCAGGAAACGCCTCAGCACGCGCTCCGCCGCCTCAGGGTCATCGCGCCAGGCGCCGTGGCCCACGCCGGCGAAACGCTCGAAGCGAACCCACTGTGCCGGCAGCGCCGCAACGATCTCCTCGGCGTCTTCCGGCGGCGTGACCGGGTCTTCCTCGCCGGCCATCACCAGCACCGGGCATTGCACGGCGGCCAGCCCTTGGCGCAGATCCATGCCGGGCAGTTCGGTGGCGGTGTGCTCAAAGAGGATGTCGGGCCGAGGCAGCATCCAGCCGCCGGCATCGGGGTTCTTGGGCTGGGTGTTGTAGAGGTGGCGGCAATGCACCTCGTAGGCCGCCCAGGTCTCGGGCCCGGGGCGCTCCCAGAAGTCCCGCGTGGCCGCTGCCGCCTCAGGGCCGCCCAACCGGCCGAAGTGATGGATCTTGCGCGCCAGGCCGAAGTGATGCGACGTGCTGCTGAGGATGACCTTGGCCGGATGCGCCGGGTGCCGCGCCAGGTAGCGCTGCGCCACGAAGCCGCCGAAGCTCTGGCCGAGCACGATGGGCTTGTTGACACCGAGCGCGTCGCACAGCCGCACGACATCGTCGGCCAGCGTGTCGAGCCGGCATTCACCCAGCGGCCGCGGACTGCTGCGGCCATGCCCGCGCTGGTCGAAGTAGACGACCTGGCAGAGGTCGGTGAAGCGGCTGAAGAACGGACGGAAGGCGGTGTGGTCGAAGCCGGGGCCACCGTGGATGAGGACGAGCGTGGGCTTCTCGCGCAGCAGCTTGCCGTCGGGCACATGGCCGAGGCCTTCGATGTCGACGAAGAGGCGGACGCCGGGTTGGATTTCGATGAGCATGATGGGATGTCAGCGCTCTTCGCGCTGATGGTGAACCCGGAGGATGAAAGCAGCTTCCAGGCGAGCCACGTATTCGTAGCGGGCCACGTAGCCACGCGCACCACGCCCGATCAAGAGTTCCCGCGACCGCTGACCGACACGGCGGCCAATTTCGGGCGCAGGGGTCAGCACGTCAAGGGCGGCGGTCAGATCCAGAAGCCGTTCTTCGACGTTGTCCGGGTCATGGGTCGGCAGCAAATCGCGAATGCGTTCAAGGTCAGCCAGTGCCGCCGGCATCAGCACCAACTGCGTCATCAAAAGAGCTTTCGCGGCGCCGGCTTCTTGACCTTCTTGCCGGCAACGGTGGCCTCCAGATAGGCCTTGGCCTCTTCCCAAGGCACGGCCTCCCCGGTCTTCAAGAACTGCCCCCAGCGCTCTTCGCAGATGCGGTCCATCTCCGCATCGAACTCAGCCTGCGTGACGGACTCCACGATGGCATCACGGATGAAGGCGTGTGCGCTCTTGCCCGCGCGTGCGGCGGCCTCGGTGATGCGTGCCTTCAGGTCGTCTTCCAGGCGGATGGTGGTGGTGGACATGGCAGCTCCCGCAGGTGTAGCGCAATTGTGCTACGTCACCCCACCTTGCGCAGATCCAGCGTGAACGGGAACTCCAGGCTGCGCCGGGGCTCGCCCACCTCGACGCGGCCCGGCGTGTGGCCGTGCGACGTGAAGCGCGCCAGGCGCCGACTCTCGGCCTCATAGGCATTGACCGGCAGCGTCGCGTAGTTGCGCCCGCCGGGATGGGCCACGTAGTAGCGGCAGCCGCCGAGCGACTTCTGCTGCCAGGTGTCCACCAGGTCCACGGTCAGCGGCGCATGGATGCCGATGGTCGGATGCAGGGCCGAGGGCGGCAGCCAGGCGCGGTAACGCACACCGGCCACAAATTCACCGACGCGGCCGGTGGGCTGCAGCGGCAGCGGGTGGCCGTTGACGGTGATGCGGTGGCGCGGGTCGACCAGGCCGCTGACGTGCACCTCCAGCCGCTCGAGCGACGAGTCCACATAGCGCACCGTGCCGCCGGCCGAGCCTTCTTCGCCCATCACATGCCAGGGCTCCAGCGCGCCGCGAAGCGTGACGTGCACGCCGCGTGCGGCAAACTCGCCGTACTTCGGGAAGCGGAACTCGACGTGCGGCGCGAACCAGGCGGCATCGAAGGCATAGCCGGCTTCGGCCATGTCCTCGATCACATCGGCGAAGTCCTCGCGGATGAAATGCGGCAGCAGCCAGCGGTCGTGCAGCTCGGTGCCCCAGCGCACCAGCGGTGCCTTGTAGGGCTGGCGCCAGAAGCGCGCGATGAAAGCACGCAGCAGCAGTTGCTGCACCACACTCATGCGGGCGTGCGGCGGCATCTCGAAGGCGCGCAGCTCCAGCAGCCCGAGCCGCCCGGTGGCCGAGTCGGGCGAATAGAGCTTGTCGATGGAGAACTCGCTGCGGTGGGTGTTGCCGGTCACATCCACCAGCACATTGCGCAGCGTGCGGTCCACCAGCCAGGGCGGCATCGCCTCGCCGTAGCGATCTTCGGCCTTGAAGATCTCGCCCAGGGCGATCTCCAGCTCGCGCAGCTGATCGTTGCGCGCCTCGTCCACCCGCGGCGACTGGCTCGTCGGCCCGATGAACAGACCGCTGAACAGGTAGCTGAGGCTCGGGTGGTTGTGCCAGTAGGCCAGCAGCGAAGCCAGCAGCGACGGCTTGCGCAGGAAGGGCGAATCGGCCGGCGTGGCGCCGCCCATCACGAAATGGTTGCCGCCCCCGGTGCCGGTGTGGCGGCCGTCGATCATGAACTTCTCGGTCGACAGCCGCGTGAGCCGCGCGGCCTCGTACAGGAACTCGGTGTGCGCCACCAGTTCGCCCCAGTGGTGGGCCGGGTGGATGTTGACCTCGATGACCCCGGGGTCAGGCGTGACCTGCAGCACCTTCAGGCGCGGGTCGCGCGGGGGCGGGTAGCCCTCCAGCACGATCTTGTAGCCGGTGTCCTCACACGCGGCCTCGACTGCGGTGAGCAGCTCCAGGTAGTGCTCCAGCTTCTCCAGGGGCGGCATGAACACGTAGAGCACACCGCTGGCCTGGCCCTTGCCTTCCGCAGCGGGCCCATTCGCCCGGCGTGGGTCACGCGCCTCGACACACAGCGCCGTGCGGGTGACGCCATGCGCGCTCTCGAAGCGCCCGGGCACGCCCAGGCCCGCAGCGGTCTGCCCGCCCGGGCCGGCCACGCCTGCCGCCGCCGCACTGCCCGCCGCCCCGCTGCCGGCACCGCGCAAGCCCGGCGTCGGCCCGGCCGATGTGACACCCTGCACCTGCGCACGCAGGGCTGCCGCGGCCGGCAGCATGCCGCGCGGCGCGAAGGGGTCCTGCTCGATCAGATAGGGGTAGTCGCCCTGGCTGACCCAGGGCAGGGAGTCCAGCGGCAGCCGCCAGCCCATCGGGGAGTCCCCCGGGTAGAGATAGAGGCGCTCGTCGCGGAAGAACCAGGGCCCCGTCTGCCAGCGTGTGCCGGCCAGCGACGGCGCCTCGCCGCTGTGCCGGATGGGCAGCACATAACCCACCACCTTCGACAGCCCCTGCTCGAAGACCCGGCGCAGGCGGGCGCGCTCCATCTCGTCGTCCAGGCGCGAATCGAAGGGGTCGACGTTGACCGGCAGGCGGCGCTCACGCCACAGGTAGTACCAGGTGTCCTCATAGCCTGGCTGCACGTGGGTGTCGGGCAGGCCCAGCCGGCGCGTCAGCGCCTTCATGAAGACCTCGGCGTCTTCGCTGGAATAGCGATGACGCTCGCGCTCGTCAGCGAACCAGTCGGGGTTGCGCCAGCAGGGCTGGCCGTCGGCGCGCCAGTAGATGGACAGCGCCCAGCGCGGCAGTTGCTCGCCGGGGTACCACTTGCCCTGGCCGAAATGCAGGAAGCCGCCCTGGCCGTACTCGTCGCGCAGCCGGTGGGTGAGCTGCTGCGCGTAGATGCGCTTGGTGGGGCCGAGGGCGTCGGTGTTCCACTCGGGCGCGTCGCGGTCGTCGATGGCGACGAAGGTCGGTTCGCCGCCCATCGTGAGCCTGACGTCGCCCGCCACCAGCTCGCGGTCGACTTTCTCGCCGAGGGTCAGGATCTCGCGCCACTGCGCGTCCGAGTAAGGCTTGGTCACGCGCGGCGACTCGTAGATGCGCGTCACGCTCATCTCGTGGTCGAAGGTGACCTCGCTCTTGTCCACGGCGCCGCTGATGGGCGCCGCACTGCCGGGCGTGGGCGTGGCCGCCAGCGGGATGTGGCCTTCGCCGGCCAGCAGGCCCGAGGTCGGGTCCAGGCCGATCCAGCCGGCGCCCGGCAGATAGACCTCGCACCAGGCGTGCAGGTCGGTGAAGTCGACCTCGGTGCCGCTGGGGCCGTCGAGCGCCTTCTCGTCAGGCGTCAGCTGGATCAGGTAGCCCGACACAAAGCGCGCTGCCAGGCCGAGGTGCCGGGCGATCTGCACCAGCAGCCAGCCCGAGTCACGGCAGGAGCCGGAGGCCTTTTGCAGTGTCTCCTCGGGCGTCTGCACGCCGGGCTCCAGGCGGATCAGGTAGGAGACGCTTTGCTGCACGCGCTGGTTCAGGTCGACGATGAAGTCGATGGTGGCGCGCTCGGTGCGGGGGATGTCTTTCAGGTAGGCCGCCAGCAAGGGCGTGAGCGGCTCGACCTGCAGATAGGGCGCCAGCTCCACCTGCTGCGCCTCGTCATACGCGAACGGGAAGGTCTGCGCATGCGGCTCCAGGAAGAAGTCGAACGGGTTGTAGACCGCCATCTCGGCCATCAGGTCCACCGTGACGGTGAACTCGGTCGTCTTCTCGGGGAAGACCAGGCGCGCGAGGTAGTTGGCGAAGGGGTCCTGCTGCCAGTTGATGAAGTGCTGCGCGGGCTCGATGCGCAGCGAGTAGCTGAGCACGGGGGTGCGGCAATGCGGCGCGGGGCGCAGGCGCACGACCTGGGGGCCGAGGTTGACCGGGCGGTCGTATTTGTAGCGGGTGACGTGCTTGAGGGCGACGTGGATGCTCATTGGGGTTGCTCCGCCGCGTGGGGTGCGGGCTGCTTGATCGTTGATCGGTGTTGGTGGGGAGGCCCATGCCGGGGTTTCGCCCCGGCGGGCGACCTACTTTCTGGCCCGCCAGAAAGTAGGCAAAGAGCGGCCCCTGCAAAACCGCCCCTGCGCTGCGCTTCGGGGTGCCCTGCGATGCTCGCAACCCAGGGCCGCGCCCAACTCGCTTCGTTCGCTTTGCTCACTACGCTCAGACAAAGGGGCGCGAAGTCAGAGGTTGATGCGCGCTGCGCGCGCGCCCTGGGTTGCTGCGCTTCTCGGCGGTTTTGAAGGGGAAGCCCAAAACAGCCGAAACAGCCAACAGCCAAACGCCACATCCCTTCGGTCGTGGCTGTTCCTGCTGTCCCCCCTTGAGCCCGCCGAGCAGCGGAAGGACTTGAGGGCGCGTGCGCAGCACGCTTCAAGCTCTGACTCCGCGCAACTGTTTGAGCGCAGCGTAGCGAAGCGAGTTTTGCGCGGGCCCTCAAGGCCTGAGCAGCGCAGGGAAGCCCGAGGGGCCGGGCGGATCGGGGGGCGACTTTTTGCCTACTTTTTGGTCGCTCAAAAAGTAGGTCGCCCGCCGGGGCGAACTCCCGGCACGGTGCATCGAGTGCAAAGGCTTTCAGCAAGAGCCACCCCATCGACGAGCGTCACGCCGACGGCACCAGAAAGTCCTGGCTGATCCGGACGCCCAGGTCCGCCACCTCGGCCAGGAAGCCGTCCAGGAACGGATGCAAACCATCCGCCAGGATCTCGTCGATGCGTCCGAAGGCCAGCTCGGCCTCCAGCCGGCCCACCCGGCGCAACGTCTCGCCCGACTGCGCATTCGCCACACGCTTGAGGTTGGCCTGCATGCGCGTCACGCAGTGCGACAGCGAGCGGGGCATGTCGGGCCGCAGAATCAGCAGCTCGGCCACCTTCTCCGGCTGGATCACGTTGCTGTAGACCTTGCGGTAGATCTCGAAGCCCGACACCGAGCGCAGCACCGCCGACCAGTAATAGAAGTCGCGCGCCGCGTCGTGGCCCGCGTCTTCAGCGCCCGACTGGGTCTGCTCCTGGCGATAGAACTTCACGTCCAGCAGCCGCGCGGTGTTGTCGGCGCGCTCCAGGAAGGAGCCGATGCGGATGAAGTGAAACGCCTCGTCCTGCAGCATGGTGCCCACCGTCACGCCGCGGGACAGGTGGCTGCGGTACTTGACCCACTCGAAGAGCTGCGACGGGTCGCGCGCCAGGGCGCCTTCGCGCAGCAGGCGGCGGAACTCCAGCCAGGTCTGGTTCATGGTCTCCCAGACCTCGGTGGTCAGCGCGCCGCGCACCGCCCGGGCGTTTTCCCGCGCAGCACGCAGGCAGTTGAAGATGGACGAGAGGTTGCTCTCGTCGGCCACCATGAACTCCATGACATTGCGCGCATTGATCGCGCTGTACTTGCCCCCGAACAGGCCGTTGAGTTCGGAGATGGACACCAGGCTGCGCCAGGTCTGCTCGGACTCCTCTGACGACTGGGGCTGCAGCGAAGTCTGGTAGGCAATGTCCAGCATGCGCGCGGTGTTCTCGGCGCGTTCGATGTAGCGGCTCAGCCAGAAGAGGTGATCAGCGGTTCTTGAAAGCATCGTCTCTGTCCTCCTCAGTCTTCCAACACCCAGGTGTCTTTCGTCCCGCCACCCTGGCTGCTGTTCACGACCAAGGAACCCTCCTTCAACGCCACACGCGTCAGCCCGCCGGGCACCATGCGCACGCTGGACCCGCTCAGCACGAAGGGTCGCAGATCAATGTGACGGGGCGCGATGCCGCTTTCCACGAACGTCGGGCAGGTCGACAGCGCCAGCGTCGGCTGCGCGATGTAGTTGCTCGGGTTGGCCACGAGCTGCGCGCGGAAGGCCTCGATCTCGGCCTGGGTGGCGGCCGGGCCGACCAGCATGCCGTAGCCGCCGGCGCCGTGCACCTCCTTCACCACCAGCTCGGGCAGGTGGGCCAGCGTGTAGGCCAGGTCCTCCTTCTCGCGGCAGACGTAGGTCGGCACGTTCTGCAGGATCGGCTTCTCGCCGAGGTAGAACTCGATCATCTTCGGCACATAGGGGTAGATGGACTTGTCGTCCGCGATGCCGGTGCCGATGGCGTTGGACAAGGTGACCTTGCCCGCCTTGTAGGCGTCGACCAGCCCGGCGCAGCCGAGCTGGGAGTCCGGCCGGAAGACGCGCGGGTCGAGGAAGTCGTCGTCGATGCGGCGGTAGATGACGTCCACGCGCTTGGGGCCGCGCGTGGTGCGCATGTACACGAAGCCGCCGTCGACGAAGAGGTCCTGCCCCTCCACCAGTTCCACGCCCATCTGCTGGGCCAGGAAGGCATGTTCGAAGTAGGCCGAGTTGTACATGCCCGGCGTCATGACGACCACCGTCGGGTCGGCCACGCCGGAGGGCGCCACGCTGCGCAGGGTGTCCAGCAGCAGATCCGGGTAGTGGGCGACCGGCGCAATGCGGTGGTTGACGAACAGCTCGGGGAAGAGCCGCATCATCATCTTGCGGTTCTCCAGCATGTAGCTCACGCCGGAGGGCACGCGCAGGTTGTCTTCGAGCACGTAGTAGTGCCCGCTGCCATCGGCATGGCCGGCGCGCACGATGTCGACACCGGCAATGTGGCTGTACACGCCGCCGGGCACATCCACGCCCATCATCTCCTTGCGGAACTGGGCGTTGTTCAGGATCTCGTCGGCGGGCACCAGGCCGGCCTTCAGGATCTCCTGGTCGTGATAGACGTCGTGGATGAAGCGGTTGAGCGCCGTGACCCGCTGGGCGAGGCCCGCCTGCATGGAGGTCCATTCGGCCGCCGGAATGACCCGCGGGATGAGGTCGAAGGGGATGAGCCGCTCGGTGCCTTCGCCGCTGTCCTTGTCGCCGTAGACCGCGAAGGTGATGCCCACCCGCCGGAAGATCAGTTCCGCCTGCTCGCGGCGCTCTCGCATCAGCCCCTCGGGCTGGTCGGCCAGCCACCGGGCGTAGGACTCGTAATGGGCGCGGGTGACGGGGCCCGCAGCGTTCATCTCGTCAAAGGCGGTCTGCATCGTTGCTCCTCTCCAGAGCCTGCGACGCAAGTTCCGCGCCCACGATGGCGGCAACTTGTGGTGCGCGCAGGCACTGCTGAGGTGCAGCATGCCCGCGCGGCAGGCGCCGGCGCACCAGGGTATGCCCCTGGGCCGGCGCCCCGCGGTCAGAACCGCACTTGCACGCCCGTCATCACCGACCGGCCCGCTTGCGGGCTCAGGTCGCGGATGGTCGGCGCCGCGGTGGCGTTGTAGGCCAGCTTGTTGCCCAGGTTGGTGAGCCGCAGGTACCACAAGCCGTCCAGCTCGCCCAGCTTGAGCTGGCGCGCCAGGCTGGCGTTGACGGTGCCATACCCGCCCGTCGGGCGGTCGAAGGCATCGACCCGGTCCTGGCGGGCCGCCAGGCGCCACTCCACGCGCGCCGACCACGGCCCCTGGGTCGCCTCCAGGCCCAGCATCGCGCGGCGCGGCGCCAGGCGCGGCAGCGGCTCGCCGGTCTGGGTGTTCTCGCCGCGCACCGCATCGAACTGGCCCAGCAGGGCCAGCATGGCGCTGGCCTGCCAGCGGCCCTCCAGCTCCACGCCGCGCAGCCGCGCCGGCACGCCCTGGAAGACGTACACCGGCAGCTCATTGCCGTTGTCCGGATTGATGACCGACTGGCCGTTGGCCTGCAGCGCGATGTAGTTGGAGAAGCGCGTCTCGTAGACGTTCATGTGCACATGGCTGCGCTCGCCTTCCCATTTGATGCCGAAGTCTGCACCGCGCGAGCGCTCCAGGCCCAAGGTGGTGTCGCCGCGCTCGAAAGCGTCGGTGGCCAGGTGCAGGCCGTTGGCATAGAGCTCGTAGTAGGCGGGGGCCCGCTGTGTGCGGTTCAGGTTGGCACTCACGCTCCAGCCGCCCGCCAGGCCGTAGACGCCGCTGAGCGCCAGGCTCGTCGGGCTGAAGCGGCGCTGCTGTGGCGAGCCGAAGCGGCCATCGCTGGTGTCGGTGTCGCCCTCGGAATGCACCCGCACCTGCTCATGCCGTGCGCCGGCCGACAGCTGCAGGTCGCCTACGCGGTACTGTTCCAGCACGAAGAGACCGGTGTTGCGGGTGTTGGTACTGGGCACGAAGGCCTCCTCACCCAGGGCCGAAAAGTCCAGGCTTTCAAACTGCACGCCCACCACGCCGTGCAGCCCGCCCACTGGAGCGTGGGTCAGCTCGAAGCGTCCGTCCGTGCCGGTGCTCTTGAACGTGGTGCCCACCTGGCCATCCTCGATCTCGGAGTGCTCGTACTTGTTGCGGCTGAGCTGCCAGCTCAGGCGGCGCACCGGGCCATCGTCCGAATTCCATTCGCCGGCCGTGGCCACGCGCTGGCGCTTCATCTTGATCTTGGCGGCGTCTTCCACGGTCGTGCCATAGGTCGTGCGGAAGTCGTCCACCGACACGCCCGCATAGCCCCCCTGGAAGAACACCGAGCCGCCCAGGGCTGCGCTGTGGTTGTGGGTGGCCGAATTGCGCACCGTGGTACGGCTTTCGCTGCCGTCGTCGGTCGGGCTGGAGAAGCGCGGCGCACGCTGATTGCCGGCATCACGCTCGGACAGGTCGGCATGCCAGCCCCAACCCGCGTTGGGCCGGCCGCTGCCGCCGTCCAGCACCACCGCGCCGCTGCGGTCATTGGACGGGCCGCCCAGGCGCACCTCGGCGGCCCCGCTCAGGCCGTCGATCAGGGTGCGGGGGATGCGGTTGTCCAGCGTGTTCACCACGCCGCCCACCGCATTGCCGCCGTACAGCAGGGCGGCCGCGCCGCGCAGCACCTCGACCTTGTCGATCACCAGCGGGTCGATCGCCACGCCATGGTCGAAGCTCAGGTTGGATGCATCCACCGACGCGCCGGAGTTGTTCAGGATGCGCACCCGGTCGCCATCCAGGCCGCGGATGCTCGGCCGGCTGGCGTTCGGGCCGAAGTTGGTGGCCGACACGCCGGCCAGGCCCTGCAGGGTGTCGCCGAGGTTGGCGGCGCGGGTCAGCACGAGCTGGTCGCCGCTGAGCGAATCGCTGGGCTGGGCCAGCACCTGGCCCTTCAGGGGATTGCCCGTGACCACGACCTTGTCGAGAGATTCAGGGGTGGCATCGGCGAGGGCGGCCTGGGCGGCCAGGGTCAGACAGGCAGCCGCGAGGGGCGCCAGGGCAAAGGAACGCATGAGGAAACTTCCACGAGAAAACGCAAGAGCCCGCGGGCCACAACGGCACGCGGGAGGAACTTGGACTTCAGGCGGAAACAGGCGGCGCGCGGGCCGGCGGCAGGCCCAGGCTGACCGCGCGAGGCGCGCCGCCCCGGGCCAGCAGGGGTGCAGCGTGCGCGGCATCGCCCGCGAGCAGCAGGGCTGCTTCGGCGGCGGGCGCGCCGCTGCCGAGGTCGGCGGCGGTGAGGCAAAGGTCGCAATGGACGAAGTGCGCCAGGCTGTCGCCCGACTTCTCACCGGTGACGTGCGACAGCGCATGCGCGCCCGCCATCGCTTGCGCGAGGGGCAGCAGCAAGGCCAGCCACAGCAGCCACTTTCTTGACCAACGACCAGGGTTCACGGGCGCAATCCTAAACTCATGCTTTCCCTCGAGCCTGAAGTCACCCTGTCATGAAGCTCATCGACACCATCCTGGCCGACGCGCCGGAGATCACGGCCATCCGCCGCGATCTGCACAAGCACCCCGAACTCTGCTTCCATGAGGAGCGCACGGCCGACGTCATCGCCAAGGCGCTGACCGACTGGGGCATTCCCATCCACCGGGGCCTGGGCAAGACGGGCATCGTGGGCGTCGTCAAGAACGGCACCTCCGACCGCGCCGTCGGCCTGCGCGCCGACATCGACGCGCTGCCCATGACCGAGCGCAACCAGTTTCCGCACGCCAGCAGCTACCTGGGCCGCATGCACGCCTGCGGCCACGACGGCCACACCGCCATGCTGCTGGCCGCCGCCAAGCACCTGGCCAAGCACCGCAACTTCGACGGTACCGTCTACCTCGTCTTCCAGCCCGCCGAGGAAGGCGGCGGGGGCGCCCGCGAGATGATCAAGGACGGCCTGTTCGAGAAGTTCCCGATGGAGGCCATGTTCGGCGCCCACAACTGGCCGGGCATGAAGGCCGGGCAGTTCGCACTCAAGACCGGGCCGGTGTTTGCCAGCAGCAACGAGTTCAAGATCACGCTGCGCGGCAAGGGCTCGCACGCGGCCATGCCGCACCTGGGCGTGGACCCGGTGCCGGCCGCCTGCCAGCTGGTCTCGGCCTTCCAGACCATCATCAGCCGCAACAAGCGACCGATCGACCCGGGCGTGATCTCCGTGACGATGATCCACGCGGGCGAGGCCACGAACGTCGTGCCTGACTCCGTCGTCATGGAAGGCACGGTGCGCACCTTCACGCTGGAGCTGCTGGACCTGCTGGAGCGCCGCATGAAGGACATGACCGAGCAGCTCGCCGCCGCGTTCGAGCTGACCGCCGAGTTCGAGTTCCGCCGCAACTATCCGCCGACGATCAACCACGCCGCCGAGACCGAGTTCGTGCGCAGCGTGCTGACCGACATGGTGGGGGCAGACAACGTGCAGGAGTTCGAGCCCACCATGGGCGCGGAAGACTTCAGCTACTACCTGCTCGACAAGCCCGGCTGCTACTTCCTGATCGGCAACGGCGACGGCACCCACCGCGTGGGCGGCCACGGCCTGGGCCCGTGCACGCTGCACAACCCGAGCTACGACTTCAACGACGAGCTCATCCCGCTCGGCGGCTCCATGTGGGTGCGCATGGCGGAGGCCTGGCTGAACCGCAACTGATGCAGAAACAAAGCCACAGAGGCACACCGACACAGAGGAACAGCCCGTGAGTTTCTCTGTGCCTCTGTGTCTCTGTGGCTGTGTTCGAGTACCTCACGCATGAACCAAGATCAAGTCATCCAAGACACCCGCGACTGGGTCGTCAAGGCCGTCATCGGCCTGAACCTGTGCCCCTTCGCGAAATCGGTGCACGTGAACGAGCGCATCCGCTACGTGGTGAGTGAGGCGACCGAGCCCGAGCAACTGCTGAAGGACCTGGCGCGCGAGCTGCTCGCGCTGAACCGGGCCGATCCTGAAGAGGTCGACACCACGCTGCTCATCCACCCCGGTGTGCTGACGGACTTCCTGGAGTTCAACGACTTCCTGGACGCCGCGGATGCGCTGGTGGACGAGTTGAAGCTCGACGGCATCCTGCAGATCGCCGACTTCCACCCCGACTACCAGTTCGAGGGCACGCCCGAGGGCGACATCGGCAACTACAGCAATCGTTCGCCCTACCCCACGCTGCACCTGCTGCGCGAGGAGAGCATCACCCGCGCGGTGGAGTCCATGCCCGACACCGCGGCGATTTTCGAGAGCAACCTCGACACCCTGGCGCGCCTGGGGATCGACGGCTGGCGTAAGCTGGGCTTGAAAGGCTGAGGGGCGCGTCTACTCTTTCACCCAGGACAGGTTGCCGCCCCGCTTGGGTGAATTGGCGCGCGTGCGCAGCACCGCGTCGAAGCCGCTCTTGCCGCCGTTCCACACGGCCGTGAGCAAGCTCGTCACATCCTCCCGGGTGTAGGCCTCCAGGTCGGGCCGGAACTGCTTCAGCGCCACCGCCAGCACTTCGCGCGGCAAGGCCTGGTGGGTGGCCAGCACCACGAACATCGCGGCATGCAGATCAGGCCAGGCGGCGCACAAGGCCTGGATGCGGCGCAGCGCGTCAGCCGGCGTCACCCGATGTGCCGGCAGCAGCCAGTCGGGCAGATCGCGTTCCTCGGCGCGCTCGTCGGCGTCGTCCATGGCCTGTCTCCTCGTTTATCCAGATTTCACACGCCCCTAGGCCGTTGTCAATCATTTATCGCCCCCGCGACTGCGCAAATCAGCACGGACATGACGATTGAGACGTCGCTGACGCCTCCGTCATGCGGCAAACTTCGCGGTTGCCCTGGAGCACCCCGCCACCATGCAGCCCAAGAACCTTGCCCTCATCGACGACGACGCCGAGTACTCCGAATTCCTCGCCCAGTTCCTGCAGGAGCAGGGCATCACGGTCAGCCGCTTCGATGACAGCAACGCCCTGCTCGCCGCACCCGAGGCCTTCACCTTCGACTTCTACCTGGTCGACCTCATGCTGCCCGGCGTCAATGGCGTCGAGCTGATCAAGATCCTGCGCCGCCGCACGGACGCTGGCGTGGTGGTCGTCTCCGGCCGCCTCGGGCCCGAGGTGTTCCGCGAAGTCATCACGGCCGGCGCCGACATGTACCTCGTCAAGCCGGTGCAGTTCGAGCAGGTCGCCCTGGCTATCGCCGCGGTGCAGCGTCGCGTGGCCAAGCCCTCGGCGGCCGACGCCGTCTGGAAGCTCGACCGCGCCAGCGGCGAACTCATCGTGCCGGACGGCACCCGCATCCAGCTCAGCGAGGCTGACCGCCAGCTACTGGAATGCTTCGCCCAGGCCGGCGGCGAGCCCGTGACCCGCGAGGCGCTGCTCAACAAGCTGGGCCGCGAGGTCAACGAGGGCGAGACCGATGATGGCTTGTCGGCCACCATCTACCGGCTGCGCCGCCGCATCGAGCGCGCCACGCCGACGCTGGTGCCGCTGCAGAGCAAGTCCCGCGTGGGCTATGTGTTCCGCGCGCCGCTGCAGCTGATCTGAGCGCAGGTCAGCGCGCCGGCTGATCCGGCTCGGCGGTTTTCAACACCACGGTGTTGCGGCCGCTGCGCTTGGCCTCATACAGCGCCGCATCAGCGCGATCAACCAGCGGGCGCACATCGCCGTCATCGGGCGACACCAGGCTGACGCCGACGCTGACGGTCACCCGCCCGACCGCGCCAAACCGCGCCGCTTCGACGGACTGGCGGATCTTCTCCGCGGCGGCGATGGCCTCCACGGCCCCCGCCAGCTCCGGCAGCAGCACCGCGAACTCCTCGCCGCCGAAACGGGCAGCCACATCGCTCACCCGCAGCGTGCTGAGCAGCAGCTGTGCAAGCTGGCGCAGCACGGCATCACCGGCCGGATGGCCGTGGGCATCGTTGATGTGCTTGAAATGGTCCACGTCGATCAGCAGCAGGCCATGCACCCGGCCGCTCTGCACGGCATAGCGACGGTCCAGCGCCAAGGCTTCGTCCAGCCGGGCGTCCAGGCTGCGGCGGTTGTGCAGCCCCGTGAGCGGATCGCGCGTGGCCAGGTGCTCCAGCGCGGCGTTGGCAGCCTGCAGCTCGGCCGTGCGCTCCTGGACTTGCGACTCCAGCGTGATGTTCGTCTTCTGGAGCGCATGCTCCGTCTCGAGCAGTGATTGCGCCATCGAGCGCATGGACTCACTGAGCTGGGTCAGCTCGCGGAAGGCGGGCTCACGCGGAAACGCCGGCACCTCGCGCTCCGCCTCCACCCGGCGGGCGATGCGGGCCAGCTCTTCCACCGGCCGACTCACCCGCCGCGCCAGCATCAGGCAGGCCAGGGTCAAGGCGGCTGCCACGAACACGCCCAGCAGCAGCAGCTCACGGCGCAGCTCATGCACAGGGCGCAGGGCCACCTCCAGCGGCTGACGCGCGACGATGCGCCAGCCGAGTTCGGCATTCGTGCGCGCATGCAGCAGGGCCTCGCTGGTGAGGTAGTCGCGCCCGTCTCCGAAGCGCAGGGCGCCCTCGAACCGCCCGTTGACCAAGGCCGTCGGCAACACCGGCTGACCGTCTGCCTGCGCCACCTTCAACAGCTCGGGGTAGAGCACGCGCCCCTCCCGGTCCAGGATGAGGGCATCGATGCTGCTGCTGGCGCCCTGGCGCCGGGTGACCCCGTCGACCAGACCGGTGATCCAGCGCCAGTGCGCATGGGCGCCCACCACGCCACGCAGCCGCCCGTCGGCATCGCGGATGGGGGCCGCGAAGTCGATGAAGCGCGTCGGCTCACCCGAAGGCTGGGACGGCAGCATGGTCGCAAGCAGCTTGGCCTCATGCACATCGCCCACGTACACACGCTCGCGCGCCGCGATGAACCAGTCGCGCTGCGCCACGGAACGCCCCGCGAGCATGCCGCTGGTGGCCTGCAGGACCGTGCCCTCGGGATCGGCCACGCCCAGCCACGCAAACTCGTCATGCAGCGCGGCTCGCCGGTCGAGGGAGTCGCGCACCGTGGCGGAATCGAGGGGGCCCTGCATCAGGTGCGGAGACAGGCTCAGCAGTTCGATCTCGCGCTCGCGGTCGCGCAACTGCGAGGCCAGAAGCTCGGCGGCTGACTGCGCCGTCGAACGCACCACCGCTTGCTGCGCCGCGAAAAGCTCGTCCGTCGCCAGGCTGCCGAGGTAGCCGCCCACACTGCCCAGGATGGCCAGCGCCAGCCCCCCGAGCACGACGCTGAGCTGGCCGCGCAGGCTCCAGTGCTTCTTCATGCGCGCTGGCGCGCCCGCGTGAGGCGAACGGCATGGGCCCCGCGCTGGGGGTTCTGGGGGTGGAACAAGGCCATGTCTGCGGCAGTCAGTCTGTGGACGACGTCATCACTCACGGTCTCTCTCGCGGGCATGCGGCGGTTGCCGGGGGCCATCAGCCCTGCGGCACCCGCGTGCAAGCCCGTTGGCCGGGTCTCGTCAGGCCCGACCCGTCGCAGGGTACCGGCTTTGATGGGCAGCCTCTCGATCACCCCACCGCCCCGGCGCCACAAAGTCGTGGCAGCCGTCACGGTCCGGCGGACCGGGGCGACTGGGGCGGCTGGGGCGACCCGTCCAGGGAGCGCGGCAGTTTCAAGGCGCAGGGGCATCGCAGGCCAAGGCGAAGCTGAGGCGGGCCGAGTCTAGTCGGCCTGCGGCAACGTCAGTCTCATGACCGTCCCCAGGGGACCGGTCCGCAACAGCTCGGCGCTGCCCCCATGCATGTCCATCACGCGCCTGACGATGTACAGGCCCAGGCCGTGCGTCGACTCGGTGCCGCCGCTGCCACGCGCGCCCCGCGTGAAGAGGCGAGGCAGCAACTCCCTCGAGATGCCCGGGCCGGTGTCGGCCACCTCCAGTTGCAAGGCCGGCGGCTCGTCGAAGTCCATCACATGCAGCGCGACGTGGCTGCTGGCCGGTGAGTACTTCAAGGCGTTGGACAGCAGATTGCGCAGGGCCAGCCGCAGCAGGCTCATGTCCATCAGCGCGGTGCGGGTGGCCGTGTGGCGGTGCACCACCACGCGCCCGCGCTGCTCGCGCGGCAGGTCAGCGATGGTGACGGCGATGAGCGTGTCGATGTCGGCGTCTTCACGGGCGATGCGCCCGCCGCCCGCCAACAGGCTGGCAGCAGCCAGGGTGTTGTCCACCCCGGCCAGCACCTGGGACAGCACGGACTGCGCCCGCGTCAGCCGCATCTGCGCCTCGAGCTCACCGCGGCCGGCCAGGCTGGCGGCGGCGCTCTGCAGGGCTGCGCTGGCGTTGTTCAGCGGCTGGCGCACCTCGTGGGCCAGCACATCGAGCATCTCCGAGCGCTCGCGCAGCAGCTGGTCGAGCTCCTGCACGTGGCGCTCGGTCTGGCGCCGCATCTGCTGCTCATGCGCCAGCGCGGCGCGGCGCTGCAGGTCTTCGGTGATGTCGTTCACCAGCGCCAGCGCCCGCAGGGGCCGGCCTTGCGCGGTGTACTCGGCCACCGCCGAGATCAGCATGTCGCGCAGCTGCCCGTCGGCGCAGATCAGCTGTACCGCGCAATCGGTGAGCTGGCCGTCACGCCACAAGGCCGGCCGATGCACTTCCCGGGCCAGGCGAGCCGACTCGGGTGTCATGAAATCCTCCAGCGAGCGGCCGATCACCTGCTGGCGCTTGTAGCCCAGGCGCTGCAGCCACCGGTCCGACACGCTCAGCACCCGGCCGGCCGCATCGACCGAATGCATGAGGGCGGGCGTGGCTTCGTACAGCGCGCGCAGCCGCTGGCGGTTGTGCTCCAGCTCCACCGCGGCGCGGTGGTGCTCGGTCACGTCCTGGAAGGCGCCCACCAGCCGTACCGGCAGGCCGTCCTGCCAGTCGACCTGGCCCTGGGCCAGCACCCAGATCTCCCGGCCCTTGGCCGTCACCAGCGGCAGCTCCAGGCTCCAGGGCTCGCCATGCTGCATGCCGCGCCGCACCGCGCTCTCGATGGCCGCGCGGGCCTCGGGCTTGTAGTAGCTGAACGACTCCTGCAGCGTGGGCCGGTGGCCGGGCTCCAGGTCGTGGATGCGACAGGTCTGGTCGCTCCACACCATCTCTTCGGTCTGCAGGTCCAGGCTCCACCCGCCGATGCCGGCCACACGGCCGGTGCGGTCGAGCAGGGCCTTGCTCTCGCGCAGCTCGCGCTCGGCGGTGATGCGGTCGGTGACGTCCTCGACGATGCCCACATAGCCGCACAGCAGGCCGGTGTTCGACGACAGCGGGCGCGCCCGCGCCGCGACCTGGCGCATGCCCCCGTCACGCCGCACGCGGTAGCGCATCTCGAAGGTCTCGCGCCGTTCAATGCTGCGGCGCCACTGGTGCAGCACCTCGGCGCGGTCGTCCGGCGCGAGCGTGGCAGCCCACCCGTCCCCCAGGGCTTCTGCCGCGGTCAGGCCCGCCACCTCCTGCCACGTGGTGTTGGTGTAGATGAAGCGCCCCGAGGCATCGGCACGGAACACCCCCAGCGGGGCGGTCTCGGCCAGCACCGCAAAGGCCTGGCCCGGCTCGCTGCCCTGGCCGGCGGCCATGGCCCGCTCGCGCATCATCAGCGCTTCAGCCGCCGCATCGGCCAGTCGCACCAGGGCCTCGCGCTGGTGCTCGCTCAGCTCGCGCGGCTGGAAGTCCACCACGCACAGAGTGCCGGGGTGGCTGCCGTCATCCAGCCGGATCGGCACGCCCGCGTAGAAGCGCAGCGCCGGATTGGCCAGCACGTCGGGATGAGCGGCAAACCGCTCGTCCAGCAGCGCGTCCTGGACCTCGAACAAACCATCCGCCAGCAACGTGTGAGCGCAGAAGGTCAATGCACGCGGTGTTTCGTCCCGGCCGAAACCCACGGCTGCCTTGAACCACTGGCGGCGCTCGTCCACGAGGCCGAGCAGCGCTACCGGCGTGCCGCAGATCTGCGCGGCGAGGGCAGCCAGGTGGTCGAAGAGCGGCTCGGGCTCGGTATCCATGACGCACAGCGCGGCCAGCCGGGCCAGGCGTTGGGCTTCATCGGGCGGCAGGTCCAGGGTCACCATGGCCGCGAGCTTAGGGCAAGCCGGCGCGCCGTCTCGCAAAACCCTGCACCCGGTCGAGCGCCTCGGAGACGCTTTTCGGCACCGGTTCACGGGACAGCGCACCTGCCGGCGTCTGCGGCAAGATGTCGGGATGGACGAGCATGAGATGGATGCGCTGATCGCCCGGGTGAATGCCGGCGACACCGCCGCGCAGGACGCGCTGTTCGCGGCCGCCTACCCGGCGCTGCGCGAGCTGGCCAGCGCGCGTCTGCGCGACGGCGGCGGCCATGCGGGCGGTCTGAACACCACCCAGCTGGTGCACGAGAGCTACCTGCGGTTGGCACGCGGCAGCCGGCTCAAGCCGGAGTCGCGGCGGGAGTTCTTCGCCTTCGCCGCGCGCTTCATGCGGGAGTTCATCGTCGAAAGCCTGCGCCGGCCCCGTGCGGGTGAGCCGCTGACGCTGGACATGGCCGTCGAGCTCGCCCTCACCTCGGAGGCAGACGAAGTGCTGCGCCTGCATGAAGCCCTCGAGGCCCTCCAGGCCGCGGAACCTCGCCTGGCGCAAGTGGTGGAGATGCGCTACTTCGGCGGCTACACCGAGGTCGAGATCGGTGAGGTGCTGGGCCTGACCGAGCGCACCGTGCGCCGCGACTGGGACAAGGCGCGCCTGCTGCTGCTGGCCCTGCTGCGCCAGTCCTGACCCCATGGCTGCGCTGAGTACCGACGACCTGGCGGCGCTGAGCGCCCTGCTCGACGACGCGCTGGCCCTGCCGCCGGCCGAGCGCGCAGCGTGGCTCGCCGCCCTGCCCCACCCGCACTGGCGCGACGCCCTGGCCCATATGCTGGCCGACCATGACGCGCTGGACAGCGGTGGCACGCTGCAGCAGCTCCCCCGGCTGACCGAGCCGCCGCCGGCCACACCGGGCGAGCGCATCGGGCCGTGGCGCTTGATCGAGGAGATCGGCCGCGGTGGCATGGGCAGCGTCTGGCGGGCGGCCCGGGCCGACGGTGTCTTTGACCGGGAGGTGGCCCTCAAGCTGCCCCGGCGCTCACGGCGGGCGCCGCAATCCGATGCCGCGCTGGCCGAACGCCTGGCCGCCGAGCTGCGCATCACCGCGCGACTGGAACACCCGCATATCGCCCGGCTGTATGACGCGGGGCTGGACGCCCAGGGGCGTCCCTATCTCGCGATGGAGCTCGTCGCGGGCGAGCCCATCGACCAGCATGTGCGCCGGGCTGCGCTGGGGGTGCCGGCCACGCTGCAGCTGGTCGCCCAGGTGGCGCGCGCCGTGGCGCATGCGCATGGCCGGGGCGTCATCCACCGCGACCTCAAGCCCGGGAATGTGATGGTGGCGGCCGATGGCACGCCGCGGCTGCTGGACTTCGGCGTCGCCACGCTGCGCGCCGGCCCGGCCGCCACACCCACCTCCGCCGGCCTGACGCCAGCCCACGCCGCACCGGAGCAGCTGGCCGGCGCCGCCCCGAGCGAAGCGGCCGACGTCTATTCGCTGGGCGTGCTGGCCTACGAACTGCTGTGCGGCGAACTGCCCCATGGCAAGGCGGGCCCGCGCGATGCCGACTCCCTGCGCCCGCCCAGCGAGCGCTGCACCGACCCGGCCCGTGCCCGGGCCTTGCGTCGCGGCACCGACGCGCTGCTGATGCGTGCCCTGTCGCCTCAGCCGTCCGCTCGCCCGGCCTCGGCGGCAGACCTGGCCGAGGCCCTGGAGGCTGAAGCGCAGCGCCTGGGGCCGGCTGGCCAGCGCCACCGGCGCGCGGTCGCCCTGGCGGCGAGCGTGCTGGTGACCTTGGGGCTGGGCGCTGGCGTGGCCGTGGTGCAGGCGCAGCGCGCCGCCAACGCGAGTGAGCGGGAGCAGGCGGCGCGCGCCTTCGTGAACGAGGTGTTCAAGCTGCAATCGCCCGCATCGGCGGTTGCGCAGACACCGGCCGCGGTGCTGGCCCGCAGCACGGCCTTGATCGAACCTCGCTTCGAGCCGGCCGCCAAGGCCGAGATGTATGCCGGCCTGAGCCAGCTGCTGGCCGACATGGGCGCACCGCGGCTGGCCGCGGAGGTGAGCCGCCGCCGCCTGGCGGCCCTGGACGAACCACAAGCCCGCCCCTC
>JAIPCJ010000061.1 GCA_021738245.1 Methylotenera sp.
CCTGCAGGGCGGGCACCAGCGCACGCGCCAGGCGGCCGAAACCGATGACCGCGTGCGTCATGCCCGGCACAACCGGCGCGCCGCCGTGCCGCTCAAGGCTTGACGAACTTGAGCGTCATGCGATCGCTCTCGCCGATGGCCTGGTACTTGGCGCGGTCCTTGTCCTTCAGCGCAAAGGTGGGCGGCAGCGTCCACACGCCCTCGGGGTGATCGGCGGTGTCCTTGGGGTTGGCGTTGACCTCGCTGCGGCCCGCGAGCTTGAAGCCGGCCTTCTCGGCGTACTGGATGACCACCGCCTCGTGCACATAGCCACTGGCGGCCTTGGGGTCCTGCGGGCGCGAGGCCGGCAGGCGGTGTTCTTCCACGCCCAGCACGCCGCCCGGCTTCAGGGCCTTGAAGGCGGCATCGAACACGCCCCGCACCTTGCTCTCGCCCATGCTCATCCAGTTGTGCACGTTGCGGAAGGTCAGCACCACGTCCGCGGTGCCGGCCGGCGCGATCTCGAACAGGCCCTTGTTGGCATCGAAGGTCGTGAGCTTGACCTTGCTGTACACGGCCATGGAGTCCATCTTGGCCTTGAAGCGTGCGCTGCCGCCTTCGGCCGCATACAGCTGGCCCGACTCCCGCAGATAGGGCGCCAGGATCTCGGTGTACCAGCCGCCGCCCGGCGCGAGCTCCACCACGGTGTCGGTGGGCTTGACGCCGAAGAAGCTCAGCGTCTCGTAGGGGTGGCGGGCGGCATCGCGGGCGACGTTGCCCACCAGGCGGGTGTCGGCGGCGACGGCGGCCTTCAGCGGGTCCGCCGTCTGGGCGGTGGCGCCGAGCGTGGCGGCGAGGGTCAGCGTGGCGATGAGCCAGGTCTTCATGGGTGTGTCTCCTTGTGGGGCCCGCGAGTATCAGCCGGGCCGCAAACCCTGTCGAAGGTCAGGCCAAGCCTGAAGCGAGGGTGTGCAGCAAGGTCGTGACCACGAGGATGGGCAGCGGCAGCCCGAGCAGCGTGCCCATCACGTAGTGCCGCAGCCGCACGCCCGACAGCGCCAGCGCATAGTTCAAGGCCGGCACCGAATGGAAGACCAGCCGCAGCAGCACCACGCTGCGCAGCGGATGCCGGTCCAGCTGCGCGAAGAGCCGGCGCGCCAGCCGGTTCTCCAGGCCGCGCAAGGCATCGGCGCCGAGCAGGCGCACCACGACGAAGGTCACGCTGCAGGCGATGCAGGCTGCCACATAGGTGCTCAGCGCGCCCCATACCGGCCCCAGGGTCAACACCGCCGCCAGCAGGAAGAAGCCCCCCGGGATGTGCACGAGGTTGGCCAGCACGAAGAGGCCGGTGAAGGTCGCAAAGCCCCAGAGCCAGTGCTCGGCGAACGCGCGGCGCGCCGCCTCGAGGCTGAGGTGCTCGCGCAGGCCGCTGACCTGCAGCAGACCCCACATCAACGCCACGAAACCCAGCACGGCCAGCCAGCGCCACAGGCGCAGCCGGCGCCGATGCGGCGCGCGGGGCTCAGGCTCGGCAGGGGCGGGCGGTGTCAACGGCGGGGCTTGGGAGGCTTGCGGGCCCCCGAAGTATCGGCCGGCGCCACCACGCCCTTGACCGCTGCCTGCGCGAGCTTGAAGAACACATCCGTGTTGTCGATCACGCCGGTGAAGGCCAGCGCGCCGGGGCCGTAGGCCGACAGCGGCACGTCGGTGGCGGTGTGCACCGCCTGCTCGCCGGGCACCTGGCCGGTGACAAGGTACTCGCCCAACGCATCGTCGCGCTCCATCGCGTTCGCGGGGTACCACTTCAGCGGCGCCTCGGTCGCGAAGGGCTGCTGGCCGTCGCGCTGCGGTGTCTTCTTGGTGCGCCAGTCTTCATGGCGGTCGGCATTGGCGCCGTAGCCCACCAGCAGGCGGTAGTCGATGTCGGTCGTCTCGGGGTAGCCATCGGCAGCCAGGCGGTAGCGCGGGAAACCGGCCTTCTCGTACGCGCCCACCACCGCGTTGCGCAGGTTGGCCACACCCTTTTTGGCGGCCAGGTCCACCAGCGCCTTGTCGGTGACCATGGAGCCCCCGATGAGGGCCGCGCCGGAGCACTCATGGTCGGCCGTCACGATGACCAGGGTGTCGCCCCGCTCGGCCGCGAAGTCCTGCGCCACGCGCACCGCGCGGTCGAACTCCAGCGTGTCGAGCATCCAGCGCTCGGTGTCCATCGCATGGGCCTGCTTGTCGATGGACGCGCCTTCGACCATCAGCACAAAGCCCTTGGGCGCGCGCTTGAGCACGGCCAGCGCCTTGGCGGCCATCTCATCGAGCATGGGCTGGTCGGGCAGGCCGAAGTCGTCCACCACGCTGGCGCCGCCCAGGCCGTTGCGGTCGCTGCCACGGCGGCCGTTGATCTTGTCCAGGGCCACGTTCATGTTGGAGAAGGCGAACAGGCCGAGCAGCGGCTTGGCGGTGTCGGCGCGGTCCAGGTCGGTCTTGGTGGCGGCGTAGCTGAAACCGGCCGACTGGAACTCGCGGATCAGATCGCGCCCCTTGTCCATCGCGCCGGGGGCAGCGCCCCAGCGCTTGACGATCTCGGCGGTGTGCGCGTCGGTGGCCGAGAAGGCGTAGTCGTTGCTGCCGGTGCGGGCCGAGCCGGGCGTGCCCGCCGGCAGGAACCACTTGCGGCCGCCGCCCATCAGCACGGTCAGGCCGGTGCGGCTGCGGTCGTCGAAGAACTGGTCGACGATGCCCGTGCCCGCACCGCGGTTGCTGGTGTGCACGGCATTGCCGGCGGGCGTGGCGTCGAACACATCGGCCGTGGTGACGATGCCCAGCTGCTTGCCCTGGGTGCGGTGCAGGTACTCGCTGAGGTATTCGATGCGCGGGTTGTCGAAGGCGTCCACCGTATCGTCGGGGAACACGCCTTCCTCGTTGTTGTTGTTCTTGTTGCCGCTCACGTAGGCGGTCATGCCGGGCGCGGAGTCGGTGACGATGCTGTTGAGCGATGCGGTCTTGACCAGCGCGGTGGCGGTGAAGCTGTCCATGGCCAGCGGCTCGGCCGCCTTGCCCTGGGCATAGCCGTGCACGATGCGGGCCGCGGTGCGCTGCGAGGCGCCCATGCCGTCGCCCAGCAGGATGATCACGTTCTTGACCTTGGGGCCGAGCGCAGCCGCGAAGGGCACGATCTCGAAGTTGCCCTTGGCCACCACTTTCTGGCCATCGGCCTGGGTGGCCTCGACGCTGAACTCATGCCGGCCGGCAGCCTCGCTCGACACCGCCCGCACCGTGGCGATGGCGGTCTCGGGTGCCAGGCCCTTCACGCAACCGCTGGCGCAGTCGCGCAGCGCCACGGTGGCCGCCACGGGCTTGCCGTCGATGAAGAAGCGCGCAGCCGTGATCTTCTGGCCAGCGTCGGGCTTGACGGTGGCCTGGAGGTCGAAGCGCTGGCCCGGCAGGAAGCGCGCGATGACGGGGTCGGCGCGGCCGCTGCTGAAGAGCTCGCTGGGCGGCGTGAGGCGGCTGACGGTGGGGGCAGCATGGGCGCTTGTGGCGACGGCGGCGGCCAGCAGGAGGGCAAGGGTGTGGAGCTTCATGTCAGCTTTCAGTGAGCGTGCGACACCGCTGGCGAAGCGGCAGATTCGAGGGCGTTGGCGGTGAGCTGCAGACGCAGCCAGGACACACGCCCTGGCTCGACCTCGGCCGGGCCGTAGTCCAGCCGCCCCTGCAGCACCAGCGCGCCGGGGCGGAAGGCGACCCGGCGATCCCGCTGGCCTTCCGGCAGCAGCACGGTGACCGTGGCGGCGGGCAGGTCGTCGGCCTCGCCGTCAGCGTGCTCGGCCATCGACACCGGGCGGGGCGTGAACAGGAACTGACCCGGCTGCGGCTGCTCGCGCTGGACCATGTAGCCCACCAGCCGCACCGCCCTGCCCTGCGCCGCCAGCAGTTGGGGCGTGGGCTGCAGGCCCAGCGGGCCGATGGGGCGGGCGAAGAAGTCGCCAAAGGACAGCGTCAGGGGCGCTTCATCCGCCTGCGCAGGCAGCGCGGACAGGCCGCTGAGCAGGGCAAGCAGGGCGAGAGTGGGCTTCATGCCGGGAGGCCGGAGTCAGGACAACCGACCATGCTGCCCGGCCCGCATGAAAAACCTGTGACGACACCAGCCCTGCGCCGGAAAAGAAAAACCCTTCGGCCGCCGAGCGCCCGAAGGGTGAGTTCCGCCCGAGCAACGGGAGGAGGAGACAAGCCGCCACCTGATCCCGTGGCGGGCCGCGCGACCGATCAACTGGCTGACCGATGGCCGCGCCGGCCCGTCAGCGCCGCTCCCACATGGCGACGGTGTCCAGCCAGGCGCCGTCGTCCGCGGGCGCGGCAGCGGGCCGCACCGGCCGGGGAGGTTCCGGGGCAAAAGCCAGCTCGAACCGCACCGCCTGGGCCGCCCGGCGGCGGCGGCTGCGCGCCTGCGTCTTGAGCGCATGCTCGACGAACCAGCGCGGCATGCGCTGCAGCAGCGCGTCGAACCCGGAGGCCGGAGGCTTCACAGCACCGTCCGGCGGATGTCGATCTCGGTGTCTTCCCAGGACTCGGCCTCGGGCTTGGGGCAGACCACCAATTGCCGGGTGGGCTGCGCCTCCCATTCCCGCAACTGGCGCAGGCTCAGGCCCAGCACCGCAGCGCTGGCGTAGGGCGCGCCCTCGGCGGGCGGCGGAAAGGTGGGTTGGTCCATGATGGCTCCTGGGCATTGGCAACAGTGGCGGCAGTCTCGGCCGCGCGGGCCCTGCCTGGCATCGCCCGGAGGGGGGTGACGGGAGGGGATGCCAAGTCAACTTCCCCCTCCCTACCCCCCAAAAGTGGGATGTCCTCCCCAGGTTCCCCGTTCAGGGCGATGGTCCGACCGCGGCTGAGTTCGGACACTGACCTCCATCGACAGCCCCCCGCCCCGGAGCCCGCCATGCAAGCCACCACGACCGTTGCCGCCCACCGCGCCCTGCAGTTCCCCGGCCTGTTCGGTCGCACGGCTCGCCCGGCGGACAAGCTGCAGCCCATCCAGCGCAACGTGGCCCCGACCTATGCCAACCAGGTGCGCGACAGCATCCTGCGCTGCAGTCGCCAGATGAGCGGCGCGCAGTCGCACCAGCAGCGGGTGCGCTTCCTGTCGGGCGTGGAGGTCAGCGAGATCAGCATGGACGACTGGGCTCGCGTGAACGAGACCTTCCGGCCGGTGTGGCTGGGCTGAGCGGCCAGTCAACCGGGCATCCGGGCGGCGAGCTTGCGCCGCACATGCACCAGGATGGCCGCGTGAATGAGCACGGCTGAGCCCAGCCCGATGGCGTGATGGCCGACTTGCGCGGCACCCGTGTCCTGAACGAGCACCCAGGCCACCGCCCCCAAGGGCATGAACACGAACACCGCCGTCAGCAGGCCCGGGTTGTAGCCCCGGAAGAGCACGGCGTGGATCAGATGCACCACCGCGTTGACCAGCACCAGGTAGACCGCAGGCAACGCCCAGCCGACCCCGAAAGCAAATGCGGCGTACAGCGACAGCGTGATCACGCCCCACACGCCCGGCACGTTGGTGACGAACACGGCCAGCGGCGACAGCACGTCATGACCCTGGCCCACGGTCTGGTTGAAGAAGCGCCGAAACCGGTCGTCGTCGTGCTCTTCGTACTGATGAAGCATGTAGGCCGGCAGCAGCAGGAAAGTGGCTGCGAGCGGCTCGGGCCAGCCAGGCAGCAGCAGAGGCGACAAGCCGAGCAGCAGCACACCCGCGAGTGCGCCGCCGTACACCCAGTGAGCGATCAAGCGGTTCAGCATGACGACCATTGTGCGAGCCGTCCCCGTGCTCAGCCCTCACCCGCGCGGCTGCCGGCCGCTTCGGGCGCCGAGGGCCAGCGCAGCACGAAGGCGATCCGCCCGCCCTCCCCCGCCTGCACATCAGCCGTGCCGCCGTGCAAGGCCAGAATGGCGCGCACCAGCGCCAGGCCCAGGCCGCTGCCGCCGGCGCTGCCCTCGCGCGACGCATCGGCGCGGTAGAAGCGGTCGAAGAGGCGCGGCAACACCTCGGCCGGCACGGGCTCGCCTTCATTGGCGACGGTCAACACCGTCAGCTCACCGCTGGCGCCGCGCTCGGTGGCGGCCTGCAGGGTGATCTCGCTGCCCGGGCGGGCGTGCCGCACCGCATTGGCCACGAGGTTGGCCAGCGCGCGACGCAGCATGGCGGGCTCGGCCCACAGCGGCGCGTCGCCCTCGCAGCGCAGGCGCAATGCGCGCTCCTCGGCCAGGTCGGCGAAGTAGTCGGCCTGCCGGGCCAGCTCGGCCGCGGCGGACAGCGGCTGGCGTTGCAGGCGGCCGCTCAAGGCCTCGTGCTCGCTGCGCGCCAGGAAGAGCAGGCTGTCGACCATGCGGTTGAGCCGCTCCAGCTCCTGCAATTGCTCCTCCAGCAGCTGGGCATACGCGGCCGGCTCGCGGGCGCGGCTGAGGGCAACCTGCGTCTGGCCCGTCAGCGTGGCCAGCGGCGTGCGCAGCTCGTGCGCCAGGTCGGCCGAGAACTGGTGGAGCTGGGCATAGCCCTGCTCCAGCCGCGCCAGCATGGTGTTGACGCCGTCCACCAGCGGGCGCACCTCGCCGGGCACGTCGGCCACGGCGAGCCGTTGCGACAGGCTCTGCGGCCCGATGGCGGCCGCCTGCTCCCGCAGCCGGCGCAGCGGCGCAAGGCCCCGCCACACCAAGGCCAGCGCCAGCGCAGCCGCCACGCCGCCCGCGGCCAGGCTGCTGCCCGCGATGCGCCAGCGGTACTCGGCGAGCAGCGCGCGGCGCTCGGGGTAGAGCCGCGCCAGCCGGATCTCCACTCGCTGCGCGCCCAGCAGGCCCCAAGCGTTCAGCCCCGCGGCCGGCACGCCGGCTGGTGTGGCCCAGTGGCTGAGGTCTTCGAGGCGAGGTTCCTGCTGCACCGGCAACGGCGGCGTCTGCAACAGCGGCAGGCCGGGCGGGTTGATGGCCAGCAGCACCCGGCTGCCGCCCGCCGAATCGGTGCGGATCTCGATCAGCGCATTGCTCTCGCCGCTCATCGTGTCGCGCAGATAGTCGGCCTGCGAGCGCAACAGTTCGGGCGTGCCGCTGTGGCCCAGCAGCTGGCGCAGCTGCCGCAGCTTGCCGAGCAGCTGCACGTCGTCACGTCGCAGCAGCTGCTGCTCGAACGACCGGGACAGCGCCGCCCCCAGCAGCGCGCTGGCCAGCGCCACCACCAGCGCGACCGACACCCCGAGCCGCCAGCCCAGCGAAGCAGGCCGGCTCATGGCCGCAGCTCGCACACATAGCCCATGCCGCGCACCGCATGGATGAGGCGGCCAGGCACGGGGTCGTTGATGCGCAGGCGCAGGCGGCGGATGGCCACGTCCACCACATTGGTGTCGCTGTCGAAGTTCATGTCCCACACCTGCGAGGCGATCTCGCTGCGCGACAGCACCTCACCCTGGCGGCGCATCAGCAGGTGCAGCAGGTTGAACTCGCGGGCGCTCAGCGTGAGGCGCTGGCCGGCCCGCGTGGCGGTGCGGGCGGGCACGTTCAGGCGCAGGTCGTCGAGCGTGAGCACATCGTCCTCGCGCGGCGGCCCGCGGCGCAGCAAGGTGCGCACGCGCGCCAGCAGCTCCGCAAAGGCGAAAGGCTTCACGAGGTAGTCGTCCGCGCCAAGTTCCAACCCATGCACTCGGTCGGCCAGTGCATCACGCGCGCTCAGGAAGAGCACCGGCACCTGCCGGCCCACGCCTGTCTGCCGCAGCCGGCGCAGCACCGTCCAGCCGTCCAGGCCGGGCAGCATCACGTCCAGCACGATCAGGTCGTAGGCCTGCTCCACGGCCAGGTGCAGGCCGGTGTGGCCGTCACGCGCCACGTCCACCACGAAGCCGGCTTCGGTCAGGCCCTGCTTCAGGTAGTCGCCCGCGCGGGCTTCGTCCTCCACCACCAGGATGCGCACACCGGTCTCCTCATCAAGGGCAAGGCCGCAAGCATGCCGCAGCCGCCAAAGCCACTTGATGGCAAAGATGTCATCGAACGGTCAGCGTGCCGGCAGCGGCTGGTTTCTAGAGTGACGGCATGCGTTCACTGTTCACCGCCCTGGTGTTGAGCACCGCCTTCATCGCCCGCGCCGAGCCGGGCGCCGACGTCACGCTCGCCACCGCCGAGCACCTGGCCAGCGCGGCCCGCGCCGCTTGCCGGGCCCTGGGCCGGGACGTGGCCGTGGCGGTGGTGGACGCCAGCGGCCAGACGCTGCTGATGTCTCGCCCGGCCAGCGTCGGCCCGCACAACCTGGAGGCCGCGCGGCGCAAGGCCTACACGGCGCTCTCCACCCGCCAGCCCACGCTCGCGCTGGGCCGCCAGGCCCGCAGCCAGCCCGACACCGCGGCCCTGCAGTACCTGCCCGAGTTGCTGCTGCTGGGCGGTGGCGTGCCGTGGCGCGATGCCGGCGGCGATGTTGCCGGCGCGGTGGGCGTGGCCGGCGGCGGTGGGCCCGAGAACGACGACGCCTGCGCCCGCGCGGCTGTCGACAGTCTCCCGCGCCGCCCGTGATCTCAACCCCAACCTGGAGTCCCCCATGTCGCTTCGTTCCCTTGCACTGGCCAGCCTGGCCACCTCGCTCGCACTGGCCGGCCTGCCCGCCCATGGCGCTGACGCCAACCCGCTGAGCGTGCATGTGCTCAACCTGCAAACCGGCGAGCCGAGCGCCGGTATTCGCGTCGACCTGGAGCGCCGCGTGGGCACCGACCGCTGGCAGCCGCTCGGCAGCGGCGTCACCAATGCGCAGGGCCGCATCCCCGCGCTGGTGCCGGCCGACGCCCTGCCGGGCTGGAGCGCCGGGGAGTACCGCGTCGTCTTCCGCACGGGCGAGTTCTATGCCCAGCAAAAGCAGGCCAGCTTCTTCCCGGAGATCCCGGTCGTCATCCGGGTGGACAGGGCGCAGCAGCACTACCACGTGCCCCTGCTGCTGAGCCCCTTCGGCTTCTCGACCTACCGGGGCAATTGAACACAGGCCGGCAGTTTCAGCGCATCAGCACCTGTCACGCCGGCGCACACAAGCGTAAGGGCCTGGCGCATCCGGTTAATGGCGCGCCACCCTGCTCACATCTCGGTACGTTTGCCCGGGCGGGCTGCCTAGAGTCGCGGCTTTTGCATCCTCCAGGAGCCCATTGATGTCCAGAACTACTGTCCTGATCGCTGCCACCAGCGCCCTGCTGCTCAGCGCCTGCGCCACCAAGGATTTCGTCAAGGAGACCGTGGCCCCGGTGCAGTCCAGCGTCGACAGCCTGGGCACCCGCGTGCAGGCCAACGACGACGGCCTGAAGGCGCTGGGCGGCCGCGTGCAGGGCAGCGAGACACGCATCCAGGCGCTGGAGCGCGAAGCCGCCGAACGCGCACAGGCCGCCAAGAACCTGCCCGCGCCCCCCGGCCTCTTGATGAGCACCGTGCTCACCGACGACAAGATCAAGTTCACCTCCGGCCGCGCCGAACTCACCGACGCCGCCGGCCGCGAACTCGACCAACTCGTGGCCAAGCTCAAGGCCGACAACCAGCCCGTGTACATCGAGATCCAGGGCCACACCGACAACACCGGCAGCCACGCCTACAACCAGCAACTCGGCCTGCAACGCGCCGAAGCCGTGCGCCTGTACCTCGCCCGCGCCGGCGTACCCCTGCCGCGCATGAGCACCATCAGCTACGGCGAGACCGCGCCCCTGGTGGAGAACAACTCGCGCGACGGCCGCAGCACGAATCGGCGGGTGCAGTTGGTGGTGATGAAGTAACAACGTCCGCGCCGCGCGCGGCCCGCGTCGTGCGCAGCCGGGCGCTGGTGCGGGCGGCGCACCGCGCCAGGCGCCGGCGTTCGCCGGTTTGGTAGGCCGTATTGGACTTGAACCAATGACCAAAGGATTATGAGTCCTCTGCTCTGACCAACTGAGCTAACGGCCCCCAGGAGGAGCGGCGGATTCTAGACAGGTACCCGGGGCCTGGCGGCCCTCCCCTCAGCGCTGGCTCAGCGCCTGGCCGACCATGCGGCTGGTGATGTCGACGATCTGGATCATGCGGTCGTAGGCCATGCGGGTGGGGCCGATGACGCCCAGGGTGCCGACCACCTGCCCGTCGACCTCGTAAGGCGCGGAGACGATGGACAGCTCTTCGTAGGGCACGACCTGGCTTTCGCCGCCGATGTAGATGCGCACGCCCTCGGCGCGGCTGGAGGTGTCGAGCAGGCGCATGAGCTGGGTCTTCTGCTCGAAGAGGTCGAACAGGCGGCGCAGGCTGCCCATGTCGTTGCTGAAGTCTTGCACGGTGAGCAGGTTGCGCTCGCCGGAGACGATGACGCGCTCTTCTTCCTTGCTCATGGCCTCGGTGCCCACGTCCACCGCGGCGCTCATCAGCTGCGCGATCTCGCCGCGCAGCGCGTCGACCTCATGGCGCAGGCGCTCGCGCACGGCTTCCAGCGTGAGGCCGACGTATCCGGCGTTCAGGCGGTTGCTGGCCTCGGCGAGTTCGGCCTGGCTGTAGTCCTGCGCGGTGAAGATGACGCGGTTCTGCACGTCGCCGTCGGGCGAGACGAGGATGACGAGCACGCGCCGCTCGCCCAGGCGCAGGAACTCGATGTGGTGAAAGACGCTGGGCTTGCGCGGCGCGGTCACCACGCCGACGAAGCTCGACAGGTTGGACAGCATCTGCGCCGCGCTGGCGATCACGCGCTGGGGCTGGTCGGGCTGCAGCTTGGCGGTCTCGACGTCGATCAGCCCGGGCTGGGCGGTGAGCATGGTGTCGACGAAGAGCCGGTAGCCGCGCGGCGTCGGGATGCGGCCGGCGCTGGTGTGGGGGCTGGCGATCAGGCCGAGCTCTTCGAGGTCGGCCATCACGTTGCGGATGGTGGCCGGGCTCAGTTCCAGGCCCGACGCTTTGGACAGCGTGCGCGAGCCCACGGGTTGCCCGTCGGCGATATAGCGTTCGACCAGGGTCTTCAGCAGGGATTTCGAGCGCTCGTCCAGCATGCCGGCATTCTAGGAAATGCCCCGGTTTCCCCTGGGAAGGCAAAACCCGTGTGGTGTAATTTACCGCATGGCCGAGCGCTTCAGACATGTCGCCATCGTGGGCAAGCATCAGGCGCCAGGCATCCGGCCGGTGCTGGAGGAAATCGCCCAGTTCTTGTGTGCCAGCGGCCTGGATGTTTCGCTGGAGGCCGACACGGCCCTGAACACCGGCCTCACGGGTTACGACGCCCTCTCGCACGAAGAACTCGGCCGCGCCTGCGACCTGGCCGTGGTCATCGGCGGCGACGGCACGATGCTGGGCTTCGCCCGCGAGATGGCGCCCTACGGCATTCCGCTGCTGGGCATCAACCAGGGGCGCCTGGGCTTCATCACCGACATCCCCATCGAGCGCTGGCGCGAGTCCCTCGCCCCGGTGCTGGCGGGCGACTACGAGGTGGAGCCGCGCGCCATGCTCGAAGGCGAGGTCTGGCGCGACGGTGAAGTCATCTACACCGGCCTGGCACTGAACGACGTGGTCGTGAGCCGCGGCGCCACGGCGGGCATGGTGGAGCTCAAGATCGAAGTGGGCGAGCAGTTCGTGGCCAATATGCGGGCCGACGGCCTCATCGTGGCCTCGCCCACCGGCTCGACCGCCTATGCCCTGTCGGCCGGCGGCCCCATCCTGCACCCGAGCATTGCCGGCTGGCTGCTGGTGCCGATCGCGCCGCACACGCTCTCCAACCGGCCCATCGTGCTGCCGGACCTGGGCGAGGTGCGGCTGGAGATCGTGGCTGGCCGCGATGCGTCGGTGAACTTCGACATGCAAAGCCTCGCCAGCCTGCTGCACGGCGACACCATCACCGTGCGGCGCAGCCAGCACCAGGTGCGCTTCCTGCACCCCAAAGGCTGGAGCTATTACGCGACGTTGCGGCGCAAATTGCGCTGGTACCTCTGACCTAGAGACTCACCCATGCTGCGGCACCTGAGCCTGAAGGATTTCGTCATCGTCCCGACGCTGGAGCTCGACTTCGAGCCCGGCTTTGCCGTGCTGACCGGGGAGACAGGCGCCGGCAAGTCCATCCTCATCGACGCCTTGCAACTGGCCCTGGGCGGCCGGGGCGATGCCGGCGTGGTGCGCGAGGGCGCGGCCAAGGCCGAGATCACGGCCGAGTTCGACCTGCCCGCCCACCTGCGCGGCTGGCTGGACGAAGCCGGCTTCGACGTCGACGAGAGCCTGCTGCTGCGCCGCGTGATCGACGCCGCCGGCAAGAGCCGCGCCTGGATCAACGGGGGTGGGGCCACGCTCACACAACTGCGCGAGCTGGCCGACCACCTGCTCGACATCCACGGCCAGCACGCCTGGCAAGGCCTGACCCGGCCGGCCTCCGTGCGGGACCTGCTCGACGGTTTCGCCGGCCTCGACACCACGCCGGTGGCCCGCGCCCATGCCGCCTGGAAGCAGGCCGCCGACGCGCTGGCCAAGGCCCAGAGCCTGCAGGCGGACGCGCAGCGCGAACGCGAGCGCCTGTCGTGGCAGATCACCGAGCTGGACCGCCTGGCCCCCGCCGAGGGCGAATGGGACGAACTCAACGCCGAGCACGAGCGGCTGTCGCATGGGCAGTCGCTGATCGACGCGGCCCAGCAGGCGCTGGATGCGCTGGACCAGGCCGAGCCCAGCGCCCAGTCGCTGACCGGCAGCGCGCTCGACCAGCTGGAGCGCGTGCTCGACCACGACCCCCGCCTGCTGCCGGCGGTGCAGGCCCTGCGCGATGTGCAGGCCCAGCTGCAGGATGCAAGCCACACGCTGTCGGCCTATCTGCACAAGGCCGACCTCGACCCCGGCCGACTGGCCGAGCTGGACGAGCGCGTGTCGGCCTGGATGACACTGGCCCGCCGCTACCGCCGCCAGCCGCAGGAGCTGCCGGCGCTGCTGGCCCAGTGGCGCGCCGAGCTGGCCGCCCTTGATGCCGCCAGCGACCCCGCCCAGCTTGAAGCCGCGCTGGCCGCCGCCCGCCAGGCCTTCGACACCCAGGCCCAGGCCATCAGCCGTGCGCGCAAGAAGGCCGCGCCGCAGCTGGCAGCCGCCGTCACCGCCGCGATGCAGCAGCTGGGCATGGCCGGCGGTCAGTTCGACATTGCGCTGCAGCCCACCGACGGGCCGCAGAGCTTTGGCGTGGAGTCGGCCGAGTTCCTGGTGGCCGGCCACGCCGGCAGCACGCCACGGCCGCTGGCCAAGGTGGCCTCGGGCGGTGAGCTCTCGCGCATCGCGCTGGCCATTGCGGTGACCACCAGCCAGGCCGCCAGCCGCAGCAGCGCCGACAGTGCGCCGGGCACGCTGATCTTCGACGAGATCGACGTCGGCATCGGTGGCGCCGTGGCCGAGACCGTGGGCCGGCTGATGAAGCAGCTCGGCCGTGACCGCCAGGTGCTGGCGGTGACTCACCTGCCGCAGGTGGCCGCCTGTGCCGACCGCCACCTCGTCGTGGCCAAGGCCCTGCAGGGCAAGAGCACGGTCAGCTCCGTCAGCCCCGTGGCCGGCGAGGCGCGCGTGGCCGAGGTGGCCCGCATGCTCGGCGGCGAGCGCCTGTCGTCCACCAGCCTGGCCCACGCGCAGGAAATGCTCGACGCCTCCACCGCCACCCCCGCGCCTGCGCGCAAGGCCCGCTCATGAGCCACAACACCGATCAGCTGGGCGACGTGGTGCTGCTGACCGGCATGTCCGGCGGCGGCAAGTCGGTGGCCATGCATGCGCTGGAAGACGCGGGTTACTTTTGCGTCGACAACCTGCCGGCCGAGCTGCTGCTGGACTTCCTGAAGCTAGAGCAGCAGCGCGGCGAACGGCGCGTCGCGATTGCGGTGGACGTGCGCTCCGCCAGCTCGCTGCCGCTGCTGCTGCCACTGCTCAAGCAACTGCGCGCCCAGGGCGTGGCGGTGCGATCGGTGTTCCTGGATGCAAGCAACGAGGCGCTGATGCGGCGCTTCTCCGAGACCCGTCGCCCGCACCCGCTGCGCGAAGACCGCGACACCAATTTCGGCGCACTCGAGAGCTCCGCCGACGAGAGCCACCGCCTGCTGCTGGATGCCATCAAGCTCGAACGCGAGCTGCTCGGCGGGCTGAAGGCCGAGTCCACCATCATCGACACCAGCCAGCTGCGCCCGGCCCAGCTGCGCGCCTGGCTGGCCGACCTGGTGGGGCCCAACGCCGGAGCCAAGCTGACGCTGGTGTTCGAGAGCTTTGCGTTCAAGCATGGCGTGCCGAGCGACGCTGATTTCGTGTTCGACGTGCGCGTGCTGCCCAACCCCTATTACGACCGCGAGCTGCGGCCGCTGACTGGCCGTGATGCGCCTGTCGCCGCCTACCTGGCTGCGCAGCCCGAAGTGGGGCTGATGATGGGCCAGATCGCCGGCTTTCTGTCGCGCTGGCTGCCCAATTTCGCGGCCGACCAGCGCAGCTACCTCACCGTCGCGATCGGCTGCACGGGTGGCCAGCACCGCTCGGTGTACCTGGTCGAGATGCTGGCCCGACAGTTCAGCCACCACGGCCACGTGCTCAAGCGGCACCGCGAACTGGACGCCCGCTGAAGTCAGCACAGCAATTTCAGAACATTTGTTCTAGACATCGCGTTCTAGAACAGTTATTCTGAACTCATGCCCTCCCCCGCCGGCTCCCGCCCCAAGATCAAGCCCACCGCCGCCGAGCTCGACCTGCTGCAGGTGCTCTGGCGCCTGGGCCCGGCCGACGCCAAGGCAGTGCACGAAGCCCTGCTGCCTGACCGGCCCGACGCCACCTACGCCACCGTGCTGCGCCAGTTGCAGGTCATGCACGGCAAGGGCCTGCTCACCCGCGACGAAGGCCAACGCCCGCATCTCTACGCCCCTGTGCAGGCGCAAGACAAGCTGCAGCAGTCGCTGGTGAAGGACTTCATCGCCAAGGCCTTCGCCGGCTCGGGCAAGGCCTTGGTGCTGGCGGCGCTGAAGAGCCATGTCAGCGCCAAGGAGCGCGCCGAGATCCGCCAGCTGCTGGCCAAGGGCGGTGACGAGGCATGAGCACGGAACAGCTCCTCGGCCTCTTCATCAGCGCCTGGGGCTGGGCCCTGCTCAATTTCATCTGGCAGGGTTGGGTCATCGGCGCCGTGGCTGCCCTGCTGCTGGCCTTGCTGCGCGGCGCCCCGGCCCGCTGGCGCTACGCGGTGTGCGCCGTCGGCCTCGCACTGTGTCTGGTGCTGCCGCTGGCGCAGTGTCTGGATGTGGCACCCAGCGACACCGACTTCATGGGTGAGCTCTCGCCCCTGGCCGCCCAGATGCCGGCGCTGGTGGGCGCCTGGGCGCTGGGCGCCGGGTTGATGTTCGGTCGCCTGGCGCTCGGCCTGGCCTGGGTCGCTCGCGCCCGCCGCCGCAGCACCGCTGCCCCGGCCGAGTGGCAGGCCCGGCTGGATGCCCTGGCCCGCCGCCTGGGCCTGACCCGCCCGGTGCGGCTGCGCCTGCTGCCCGAGCTCGCCGGGCCCATCGCGCTGGGCACGTTCAAGCCCTGCGTGCTGCTGCCCGCGGCCTTGCTCACCCGCCTGCCCGTGGACCTGCTCGAAGCGCTGCTCGCGCACGAGCTGGCCCATGTGCGGCGCTGGGACTACCTCGCCAACCTGCTGCAGAGCGCCGTCGAGGCGCTGCTGTTCTTCCACCCCATCGTCTGGTGGCTCTCGTCCCGCCTGCGCGCGGAGCGCGAGCTGGTCGCCGACGACCTCTCGGCCCAGGCCCTGGGCGACTCGCGTCGCCTGGCGCTGGCCCTGCATGCCCTGTCTGAACTGGATCAAACGCCCATGACCCCTCCTCTCGCGCCCGCCGCCCGCGGTGGCGACCTGCTGCACCGCATCGAGCGCCTGCTCGCGCCCCGCCCGCAAGCCACCGGCTGGAAGCTCGCCCTGCCGGCCCTGCTGATCGCCGCCACCAGCTTCGTGGTGCAGGCCAAGTCCAGGGAGGCCAAGGACGCGCCGCCGCCCGAGCCAGTGGCCGCCACCGCAGCGGCCGCCGACGCCCCGCCTGCCCAGCAACTCAAGCTGCCGGTGAATGCCAAGCATGTGGTCGTCATCGATGACGCCACCGGCAAGGTGCTCATGGCCCGCGACCCCGATGCCGTCGTGCCCATCGCGTCACTGACCAAGCTGCTGACCGCGATGGTGGTGCTCGACGCCAAGCTCGACCCCAACGAGAAGCTGCGCATCACCAGCGACGATGTCGACACCCTCAAGCACAGCCGCTCCCGCGTGCGCGTGGGCACGCAGATGAGCCGCCAGGCCGCGCTGGAGATGGCGCTGATGGAATCCGAGAACCGCGCGGCTGCCGCGCTGGCGCGCACCTTCCCGGGCGGCGAGGCGGGCTTTGCGAAAGCCATGCAGGCCAAGATCCAGTCGCTCGGCCTGAAGCACACGGCCATCAGCGACCCCACGGGCCTCTCCCCCGCCAACACCTCCACCGCCACCGAGATGGCCCGCGTGACCGCCGCGGCCGCACGCTACGACCAGATCGAGCGCATCACCAGCGTCAAGAAGGCCAAGGTGCCGGTGGACGGCAAGCCGCGCGAGATCCGCAACACCAACCGGCTGGTCGGCGCCAAGGGCTGGAACATCCGTGTCTCCAAGACGGGCTACACCGAAGAAGCCGGCCGCTGCCTGGCCATGCGCATCTTGAACGGCAAGCGGCCGGTCACGGTGGTGCTGCTCGATGCCGACGGCTCGGCCCAGCGCCTGCGCGATGCTGCGCTCATCCGCAAATCGCTCGCGCGCCAGCCCTCGTGAGGCGCCGCATGCCGGCTCCGAAGCCCTAGCCCGCATATCTCGCGAGGCCGGCCCGCTCCGGTCTGCAACGCTGATGAATGCAGTGATCTTGCCGTTTGACGCGACATCCACTGTGGCATCGCGGGCCTAAGCGAGATATCCGGGCTAGAAGGTTTCCCAATCACCCTCAGCCGCGGCGGGAGCCGGGGCTGGCACTGCCTTGGGCGCAGCTGGCGCCATCACGGGCCCAGCTTGGGTGGCGGCTGGCTTCGGTGCGGAGGCAGCCGGCACGGTGGCCGTCTTCATCGGCTTGCGCGCGGCAGCTGCCGCAGGTGCGGGCGCGGGCTTGGCCGACTGAACCGGGCTGGCGGGCCGCGCGGCGGGGCTGCTGCGCAGCGCCGCAGGCGCCAGAGAGGCCTCCACGCGGAACGCCGCCACCGCCTCGGCCAGTTTGGCGGTCTGCATGCGCATGCTCTCGGCCGCTGCTGCTGTCTGCTCCACCAGCGCCGCATTCTGCTGCGTGGCCTGGTCGAGCTGGCTGACTGCCGTATTGATCTGACCCACGCCTTCGGATTGCTCACGGCTGGACACCGTGATCTCGCCGACCAGGTCGGTCACCTTGCGCACTTCGTTGACCATCTGGCCGATGGTCTCGCGCGCAGCCAGCACCTGGCTGCTGCCGCTTTCGACCTTGGTGACGCTGTCGCCGATGAGGCTCTTGATCTCCTTGGCCGCCTCGGCACTGCGCTGCGCCAGCAGCCGCACTTCACCCGCCACCACCGCAAAGCCGCGGCCCTGCTCGCCGGCGCGCGCCGCCTCCACCGCGGCATTCAGCGCGAGGATGTTGGTCTGGAAGGCGATGCCGTCGATGGTGCCGATGATGTCGCCGATCTTGCGGCTGGATGCCGAGATGGCGTCCATGGTCTCGACCACCTGGCCCACCGCCACGCCGCCGGCCCCTGCCACCTCGGAGGCATGGTGGGCGAGCTGGTCGGCCTGGCGGGCGTTGTCGGCATTGGCCTTGATCTGCGAGGCCATCTCCTCGACCGATGCGGCCGTCTCTTCCAGGCTGGAGGCCTGGCTCTCGGTACGGGCCGACAGGTCGGCATTGCCCTGGGCGATCTCGGCAGCGGCGACGTTGAGCTGGTCGCAGCCCTGGCGCACGCCCGACACCATGCGGGCGAGGTTCTGCGTCATGTCGTCCAGCATGGACAGCAACTGGCCGAGCTCGTCGCGCGAGCGGCTTTGCAGGCGCTGCGTGAGGTCGCCCTCGGCCACCGCCTTGACGGCGACCGAGGCCTGCGCGAGCGGCTGCGTGATGGAGCGCGTGATCGTGAAGGCGGCCGCAATGCCCACGGCCAGGCCCACGACGCAGGCCACGGCAAAGATGCCCAGCACCCGCTGGTAGGCCGCCGCAGCAGCCACCGTGGCCTGGTTGGCGATCTCCTCGTTGTAGGTCCACCACTTCTGGATGTCGTCGCGCACGGCGCGGTAGGTCTCACGCGCGGGGCCAAAGGTCATCACCTTGGCGGCGGTGGCCTGCGTGGGGTCGGCGGCGCTTTCGTCGGAGGTCTTGAGCACCTTGGCGCTGACGTCGAAGTAGGCGCGCCCCCCGTCAGCCACCTTCTTCAGGAAGGCGCGGTCGCGGTCGTCCGACACCAGTGGCTCGTAGTTCTTGATGGATTGGTCGAAGTCGACGCGGGCCTTGGCGATGCGATCTGCCAGCGACTTCTTTTCCTTCTCGTCGTCCGTCAGCAGATGCTGCTGCTCCAGCCGGCGCGCGTCCGAGATGGCGCTGTCGACATTTCGCACGATGCGCAGCGACGGCACGATGTCGCTGCCGTAGTAGTTGGCGTAGTAGTTGATGGACTTGGCCAGCAGCGCCCCCGTGCCGGCCATCGCCAGCAGCAGGGCCAGCAGCAAGGCAAAGGCCAACCCAAGTCGCACCCCGACCCGGAGATTGTTCAGAAAGGCCATCACTGTCCCCAGTTGTTGTTGTCCTGGCGACTGTGCTCCTTCCCGTCAGGCCCGGCAACGCCGCGTGGCGTGCAGACTGCACATCTTCAAGCTTGCGCGTCGTCGCTGTCCGCCAGCAGCAAGGCCAGCAGCACCGCCGAGCCGATCGGCATGAAGATGACGATGGCCACGAACCAGGCCCCGAAGTTCCGGCCGGTGCGCTGCACGATCTGCATCATGAACACGCAATGCATGACGCCGGTGATCAGCAGCCCCAGGCCCAGCACCGCCAGCTTGCCCGCAGGCGGCTCGCCGTCCTGAGTGCTGCTGATCAGCTGCCACAGGCAGAAGCCGGAGACCAGCAGCGTGATGACCGCGTACTCAAAGCTCTTCTTGACCTGGGCCTGCATGCGTCATCCTTCGTCGATCAACTTTTTCAGGGGCGCGGGGAGTGCGTAGTCGGCGAGTTTCTCCCGGGCCACCCAGGTGCCGGGCGGCGCTGCGTCACCGGCGGGCTCGGCGCGCAGGGTGTGCAGCACCCAGTCGAAATGCGTCAGCGCATGCTGGATGCGCGGCAGCGTGTGCAGCGCCGCCCCCGGCAGCGCGGCGCGGGCGCTGGCCTCGTCGTCATACAGCGGCAGCGTCCACAGCCCGGCCCACACGCCGGTGGCGGGGCGCTGCTGCAGCAGCACGCGGCCCTCGCGCTCCAGCCACAGCCACCAGTTCTCGCGGCGGCCGCGCTTGAGCTTTTTCGTCTTGATGGGGTAGCGGGTCGGGTCGCCCTGCTGCTGGGCCAGGCACAGCGGCTGCACCGGGCACAGCAGGCAGTTCGGCGAACGCGCGGTGCAGACGGTGGCGCCGAGGTCCATCAGGCCCTGGGTGTAGCGGTCCATGTCGTGCTCGGGGAGCAGGGCCGTGGCGAGGTCCCACAGGCGCTTTTCGGCGGCGCTGCTGGCGAGGTCGCCTTCAAAGGCGAGCACACGGCCCAGCACGCGCTTGACGTTGCCGTCCAGGATGGCCACGCGCTCGCCAAAGCAGAACGCGGCAATCGCTGCCGCGGTCGAGCGGCCGATGCCCGGCAGGGTTTGCAGCCCGGCCGCCGACTGCGGGAACTCGCCACCGTGCAGCTCCGCCACCGCACGTGCGCAGGCGTGCAGGTTGCGCGCCCGGCTGTAGTAGCCCAGGCCGGCCCACTGGGCCAGCACGTCGTCCAGGGAGGCGGCAGCCAGGTCGGTCACGCGCGGCCAGCGGGCGAGGAAGCGTTCGTAGTAGCCCAGCACCGTCGTGACCTGAGTCTGCTGCAGCATCACCTCCGACAACCACACGCGGTAAGGGTCGCGCGTGTTCTGCCACGGCAGGGTGTGGCGGCCGTGGCGGCGCTGCCAGGCCACGACCGTCTTGCCGAAATCGGCAGCCAGCGCCGGTAGCGTCATCGTTTCTGGCATTGCGGGCAGAAGAAGGTGGAGCGCTGGCCCTGCACGATGCGGCGAATGGGCGTGCCGCAGCGCCGGCAGGGCTCGCCTTCGCGGCCATACACCTGCGCCTGCATCTGGAAGCTGCCCGCCACGCCGTGGGCATCGCGGAAATCGCGAAGCGTGGTGCCGCCGGCTTCCAGCGCCTGGCCCAGCACCTGGCGCACGGCGGCCGCCAGTTTCTCGGCGCGCGGCCGGCTGACCTTGCCCGCCGCCAGGCGCGGGTCGATGCCCGCCATGAAGAGCGACTCGCAGGCGTAGATGTTGCCCGCCCCCACGACGATGTCGCCCGCCAGCAGCGCCTGCTTGATGGCCACGCGGCGGCCGCTCAGCGCGGCATGCAGATGCAGGCCGTCGAAGCGATCGTCAAAGGGCTCCAGGCCGAGCCCGGACAGCAGCGTCGCGACTGGCTCGGCCTCCATCGCTGGCGCCCAGACCACCGCACCGAAGCGCCGCGGGTCGGTCAGGCGCAGCAAGCCGCGGTCGGTGTGCAGGTCGAAATGGTCATGCGTGCCCGCGGCCGGCGTGGTGTCCAGGAAGGCCAGCGAGCCCGACATGCCCAGGTGCATCAGCAGCCCGCCCCGGGGCGGCAACGGAAGCCACAAATATTTACCCCGTCTTTGCACGGCCCCGACCTCGCTGCCCAGCAGCGTTTCGGGGTCCACACCCAGCGGCCAGCGCAGCGGTTTTCCCAGGCGCAGACCGGTCACCCGGGCCCCGCGGATGGCGTCGGCAAAGCTGCGGCGGGTGACTTCGACTTCAGGCAACTCGGGCATGGGTCGGAAATCATAATGAGCCCCTGCCCCTGGAGTTCGAATGCCCTTGTCCTTGCACCGCGTGATCACCACGGCCGCCCTGCTGGCCGCCCTGCAAGCCCACGCCCAGGAACCCGCCCCCGCCGCCACCACACCGGCCGCGCCTGCCGCCCCGCAGCCGCCGGCAGACGCCGCTTCGGCCGTGCCGGACGAGCCGCCCACGCATTCGCTGATGGATGCGCCGCTGTTCTACCAGCTGCTGATCGGCGAGATCGAGCTGCAGAACGGCCAGCCGGGCGTGGCCTTCCAGGTGCTGCTGGATGCGGCACGGCGCACTGCCGACGAGGCGCTCTTCAAGCGGGTGGTGAACATCGCCATCCAGGCCCGCGCCGGCGACCAGGCCTTGATCGCCGCCCGTGCCTGGGCTGACACCGTACCCACCTCCACCGACGCCCTGCAAAGCGTCGTGCAGCTGCTGGCGCTGATGAACAAGCCTGCCGAGATCGCCCAGCCGCTGGCCACGCTGCTGCGCATCGCGCCCGCACCGCAGCGCCCCGGCTACATCCTGTCGCTGCCACGTCTCTTCCAGCGCTCGCCCGAACCCAAGGCCGTGCTGGCCGCGCTCGCGCCGGTGCTCAAGGCCCAGACCGGCCCGCTGCGCCCGCCCGCGCTCTACACCGAAGCGAAGCTGGCCATCAACGCGGGCGAGAACGCCCGGGCCCTGGCCCTGACCCGCGAACTGAGCCAGGCCGTTCCCGACAACGACGATGCCATGCAGCTCGCGCTGGACCTGATGCCCAGCGAACCGCAGGCCGAGACTCTCATCACCGAACGCCTGCGCCTGCAGCCCGACCAGCCCGCCCTGCGCCAGGCCTACGGCCGCGCGCTGATCAAGGCGCAGCGCCCGGCCGAGGCAGCACGCGAGTTCCGCGCGTTGACCCAGTCCACGCCCGACAACCCGGCCCCGTGGCTGGCCCTGGGCGCCATCGAGCTCGAACTGAAGCATCCGGCCGCCGCGGAAGCGGCGCTGCGCGAGGGCCTCAAGCGCCTGGACACCCCAGCCGCCGGCACCGACGCCGAGATCAAGAGCCGCGCCGAAGGCCGCCAGCAGGCCTGGCTGATGCTGTCGCAGGCCGCCGAGCAACGCGGCGACTTCAAGGCCGCGGAAGCCGCGCTGCAGAAGGTCGACGGCGCCGGCCTGGACGTGCGCTATCGCCGCGCCGTGCTGCCCGCCAAGCAAGGCAAGGTGGCCGACGCCCGCAAGCTCCTGAAGCCGGCTGCCGATGCCAGCGACAGCGAGGCTCGCGCCAGCCTGCTGGCCGAAGCCCAGCTGATGCGCGAACTGCGTGACTACGCAGGCGCCCTGGCCGCCATCAAGTCCGCCGTGGCGCGCTTCCCGAACGACCCGGACCTGCTCTATGAGCAGGCCATGATGACCGAGAAGGTCGGCAAGTTCGACGACATGGAGGCGCTGCTGCGCCGGGTCATCGAGCTCAAGCCCGATTACCACCACGCCTACAACGCGCTGGGCTACTCCCTGGCCGAGCGCAACCTGCGCCTGCCGGAAGCCAAGGAACTGATCGAGAAGGCCCTCAAGCTCGCCCCGGGCGAGCCCTTCATCGTCGACAGCCTGGGCTGGGTCGAGTTCCGCCTGGGCAACCTCAACGAAGCCGTGCGCCTGCTGCGCCAGGCCCACACCGGCCGGCCTGATGCCGAAATCGCGGCGCATCTGGGCGAAGTGCTGTGGGCCCAAGGGGCCCAGGACGAAGCCCGCCGCATCTTTGCCGAGGCCGCACAGCGCGACCCCGACAACGAAGCCCTGCGCGAGGTGCTCGACCGCCTGAAGGTCAAGCCCTGATGCGCGCGGCCACGACGCTTCTGACGCTGGCGCTCGCCCTGGGAGGCTGTGCGCAACTGCCCAGGTCGCCCGTGCCGGCCACCGCTGAATCACGCCTGAGCGGCCGCATCAGCGTGACCATCGCGGGCGATGTTCACAACCGCGGCACCGGTGGCGCGGCGAGCTTCGAACTCTTCGGCGGCCCGCAGGCGGGCCGGCTGGAGCTGACCTCGCCGCTGGGCTCGCTGGTGGCCCGTGCGAGCTGGCAGCCCGGTCAGGCG
>JAIPCJ010000062.1 GCA_021738245.1 Methylotenera sp.
CCCACCGCCAGACGGCTTGCGGCGACGTCGACGGCGCCTGCGCGCGGGCGCGCTGCCTTCATCCGCCGACTCGGCCGTCTCACCAGACGACTCGGCTTCATCCTCCGGGGCCGCGGCGGGCGCCGGTCGGGGCGCTCGGGCCACGCGCGGCTGCTTCTGCTGCGCGGCGCGCGCGTCGGCCAGCAAGGCCTGACGGTCGTCATCGCTCCCGAGGGCGAAGTCTTCCCACCAATCGGCCAGGGCCGGGTCAATCTCGCCGACGTCAGCGCGCAAGCGCAGGAAATCGAAGCCGGCGCGATAGCGCGGCTGCTCGATCAGGCTGAACACGCCCGAACCGGTGCGGCGCTCGAAGCGCGTCTGCATCATCCAGATCTCGCGCATGTCGGCGGCCAGCTTGCCTCGGCCGGAGATGTCGCCGATGCGGGCATCGAACACCGCATCGATGGCCTGGGCCAGCGCGGGCACGGCGGCCTCGCCGCTGGCGCGGATCTTGGTCCAGCGGTCCAGCACTTCGTGCCAGAGCATGCAAGCGAGCATGAAACTGGGGCTCACGCCGCGGCCATCCTGCACGCGGCGGTCGGTGTCCTCAAAAGCTTGGCGCACGAAGCGGCCGCGCACGCCCTCGGGCAGTTCACCGGTGTCGGTGAGCATGGCGTCGAGCACGGCAAAGACCCCCCTGCCGCTGCGGCCGACCAGGCCGAGCTTCTTGAGCTGCTCCAGGCTGGCCAGCGAATGGCCGGTCTGCAGCAGCTTGATCATTTCGTCGAACAGGCGAGAGGCCGGCACGTTGGCCAGCAGCGGGATGCAGTCGGCGACCGGTGCGAGCGTCTTCTTCTCGAGATGAAAGCCCAGCTTGGCGGCAAAACGCACGGCGCGAATGATGCGGACCGGGTCTTCGCGATAGCGCGTCTCGGGGTCGCCGATCATGCGCAGCACCTTGGCCTTGGCGTCCGCCAGACCGCCGTGGTAGTCGACCACCAGCCGGCGCTGCGGGTCGTAGTACATCGCGTTGACGGTGTAGTCGCGCCGCGCGGCATCTTCGATCTGCGGGCCCCAGACGTTGTCGCGCAGCACGCGGCCGCTGGCGTCCACGGCGTGCGACTTGCCTTCCAGCTCCCCTTTGGAGGTCTTCTCGTTGCCGCTGACGGCCTCCGACTCGGTCGGCAGCGCACGGAAGGTCGACACCTCGATCACCTCGTGTTCACGCCCCCGACCGTAGACGACGTGGACGATGCGGAAACGCCGGCCGATGATGAAGGCTCGGCGGAACAGACCCTTGACCTGCTCAGGCGTGGCGTTGGTGGCGACGTCGAAATCCTTGGGGCGCATGCCCAGCAGCAGGTCACGCACCGCGCCACCCACGATGTAGGCCTCGAAGCCCGCATCGGTCAGCGTCTTGACGACCTTGACGGCCCGCTCGTCGAGCAGGTCGGGGTTGATGCCATGGACCTCGGCAGGAATCTCCACCCGCTTGCCCAGCGGACTGGTCTTCTTGGCGCCCGCGGCAGCGGGCTTGCCGAGCAGCTTGTCGATGAATTTCTTGATCATGCAAAAAGGTGCAGCTGGGGCCAGCCGCGCTCGGTCGCGAGAGCCGCGAGTGACGGGCTGGGGTTGGTCGCCACCGGGTGGCTGACACGTTCGAGCAGCGGGAGATCGTTGGTCGAGTCGCTGTAGAAGGTCACGCGCTCGAAATCGCGCCATTGTGCCCCGAGGCCCTGCAACCAGGCGTCCACCCGCTCGATCTTGCCCTCACGGAAGCTCGGAACGCCGTCGATCGCCCCGGTGTAGCGCCCCTCGGCGTCGCGCTGCAGGTCGACTGCAATCAAGTGCTCGACCCCGAAGGCCTGGGCAATCGGCGTCGTCACGAATACGTTGGTCGCAGTCACGATGGCGATCAAGTCTCCGGCGGCGCGATGCTTCTCCACAAGGGCCAGCGCCTCGGGGCGCAGGGCTGGCCGCATCACCTCGGCCATGAAGCGCTCCCGCATCGCCAGGGCTTCTGCCAGGGGACGCGCTCTCCACGCCGATGTGGCGAAATCGATATAAGCCGGCAGATCGAGCGTGCCCGCGTTGTACTGCGCAAAGAACTCGTCATTGCGCCGCCCCCACACCGCTGCGTCCACCCAGCCCACCTCCACCATGAAGCCGCCGAAGGCATGGTCGGAATCAACCGGGATCAAGGTCCCGTCCAGGTCAAACAGCGTGAGATTCATAAATTGGGGTCAGAGTCCATTTTCTTTTCGCGCCCCTCGCCCGTCTCGTCGGCAAGCATGGCCTTGAGCAGCGGCAGCGTGATGGCCCGCTTGGTGGCGAGCGCGAATTCGTCCAGCCGCTCCAGCAATGCCATCAGACCTTTGAGGTTGCGCTCGAAACGCGTGAGCAGGTAGCCCAGCACGTCGTCGCCCAGCAGCAGGCCGCGGCGGTCCGCATCCCGACGCAGGGCAGCTCGCATCTCGGGTTCGCTCAGGGGCGACAACGCAAAGCTCGGGCCCCAGCCCAGGCGGGTGCGCAGGTCTTCGCGCAGCGGCAGGTCGACGGCCGGCGCATCGGCCGTGGCCACGACGTTGTAGCCCTGCCCTGCCGACGCCACGAACAGCCCGAATGCGGCATGCTGCTGCCCCGCATCGAAGCGCTGGCAATCGTCGAGCAGCAGCAGGCTCTCGTGCGCCGGCAGCTCCCAGGGCAATGGCGTGTCGGCGTCGTACCAGGCGACACGCTGGCCGGCGGACTGCCAGCGCTCGGCCAGCCCCTGCAGCAGATGCGTCTTGCCGGAGCCCGTTGGGCCCCACAGCAGGACCGGCGGGTCACCCGGCATCAGTCCCATCAGGTAGGCCAGGGCCTCGGCATTGGCGCCGGGCAGAAAGTTGTCGAAGCTGTGCGCAGGCGGCGCCAGCAGGGCCAGGGGAATCTGTCTCATCAAGTGAACAGCGAACTCGCGAGATAGGCCTGATGCAGGCGCCGCGCTGCCACGGCGGCCACGGCCGACAGCGGCAAGGCGATGAGCACGCCCACGAACCCGAGCAGATGACCGAAAGCCAGCAGCGCAAAGATGACCATCAGCGGGCTCATGCCGATGCGCTCGCCGACAAAGCGCGGCGTCAGCACGAAGCTTTCCAGCAATTGCCCGATGCCGAACACCACCGCCACCGCCAGCAAGCCGTAGAGGCTGGCGAACTGCAGCACGCCAGCCAGCAGCGCCAACAACAAGCCCAGACCGAAGCCCACATACGGTATGAACACCGCCAGGCCCGTGAAGACGCCGATCGGCAACGCCAGGTCAAAGCCTGCCAGCGCAAGACCCGCGCTGTAGAAGATCGCCAAAGCCCCCATCACCAGCAACTGGCCGCGCAGGTATTGACCGAGCGTGGCGTCGCATTCATCCAGGAAGCTGCCGACGGTCTCACGGGCCGACGGCGGCACCAGCGCACGGCCACGCGCCACCAGAGTCGGCCAGTCAGAAAGCAGATAAAAGAGCACCACCGGCAGCAGCACGGCATTGCCGATGAAGGCCAGCAGGAAGCTGCCGCCGATCCGGGCCGAACTGAGCACAGTCGACAACCAGTCTTCCAGGTTCGCATCCAGGTACTTCAGCACGAAGGCCTTGATGCTGGCCTGATCGAGCTGCATGTGGATGCCGTACTGCGCCAACCAAGGCGACAGCTTCTGGTTCGCCACATTGGCCAGGCCTGGAATCTGTTCGCGCAGCGCCGGCAATTCCTTGCTGAGGATGGGCAGCACGAGCAGCAGCAGGGCCAACAACGCCAAGATGAAGACCAGCTCGACGACGAACACCGCCAGCGGCCGCGGGACCCGCCGCTTCACCAACCCTTGCACGGCCGGCGCCAGGGCATAGGCCAGCACAAGCGCGGCGATGAAGGGCGCCAGCACCGGGGCCAGCAGCCACAGCAACAAGCCACCGCTGACGGCGACCCCCGTCCAAGCCAGGGCGGTGCGTTGATGCTTGCTGAGATTCATCATGGGTTGGAAGCGATCTGCGGGCGCGGATTGTTACTGAAGCGGGGAGCGGCCTTCGAGCAGTCGCGCGCGACGCGCGCGCACGGCCGGCGCATCGGGCGCGTCCGGCTGACGCGCAAGGTAGAAGCCGAAGTCGTCTGCCGCGGCCACGGCATGGCCGAGAGCTTCGTGCACCAGACCGCGGTCACGCCGCTCGACCGCATCGTCCGGCAGCAGCACCACCAGCCGATGATGCACCGCGAGCTGCCGCGGCAGGTCTCGCGCAGCGCGATGCACTTCCTTCAAGTTGCGCAGCATGCGCGCCAGGATCTGCCGCTTGCTCGCCGCGCGCAAAAAGAACTCCAGCGGCAGCTCAAGATCGGCCGGCAGCTCACTGCCCTGGCGGTACACAGCCAGCAACTCGTCCAGCCGGGTGGATGACATCGGCGATCCGGTGAAGGGGTCGATGACGATCTCCCCCAGGCCCATGCGGCACTTGATCAGGAAGTGGCCAGGGAAAGCGACACCCGACGCCCGCAAGCCAGCATGCTCGGCCAGTTCCAGCAGCAGCACGGCCAGCGTGATCGGGATGCCCCGCCGAGTCTCCAACACTCGATGGATATAGCTGTTCTCGGCGGCGTAGTAGTTGTTGAGGTTGCCCGCGAAACCGAGCTCACCATGAAAGAACCGGGTCAACTGCCTCACCCGCTCGGCGGGCACGGTGTCGGCGGGCAGGCGCTCGCGCAGGCGGCGACCGAGTTCATCGACCCGCGCCAGCACCGCCTGGAGGTCCAGATGCGGCTCATCGTCCTGGGCGAGGCTGGCCGCCGCCTCGAGCAGGTTCAGGCTCTGGTCCTCCGCCACGAGCGTGGCGAAGTGCGCCAGCGGGGTCGGCAGGTCGTACTTCATCAGCGCGGGCGCCCCATGGCGCGGGGACGCATGCCCACCAGCGCCAGGGCGCCGAAGTACACGGCGGCACTGGCCGCCAGGCTGGCCGCCATGATGAATGCCCGGTGCAGTTCGTGCTGACCCAGCGCGATCCAATCCAGACGGGTGGCGAGCTGCCACTGCAACAGCCCCATGGCGAGGCAGCCCACGGTCACGCGCAGCGTGAAGCTGAGCCAGCCGGCCTCGGGCCGGTAGCTGCCGAGCTTCTTCAGGCCGAACAGCAGCCAGGTCGCATTGACCAGCGCGCCCAGGCCAATGGACAGCGCCAGACCGGCCACGCCCACCCAGGGCACGAACACGAGGTTGAAAGCCTGGGTCAGGAGCAGCACCGCCACGGCGATCTTGGCGGGCGTGCCCGTGTCCTGGCGGGCATAGAAGCCGGGCGCAAGTACTTTCACCGCGATGAGGCCGAGCAGCCCCACCCCCCAGCCCATCACCGACTGGGCTGTGTGCGTCACGTCCAGCGCGGTGAAGGCCTTGCGGTGATAGAGCACGGCCGTCAGCGGTTCGGCGAAGACCAGCAGCGCCACGGCGCAAGGCAGGGCCAGCAGCATCACCATGCGCAGACCCCAGTCCAGCAGCCGGCTGTAGCGTTCGTTGTCGCCTGCAGCCTGGGCCGACGACAGCTGCGGCGTCAGCACCGCACTGAGGGCCACGCCCAGCAGGCCGATCGGAAACTCCATCAGCCGGTCGGCGTAGTTCAGCCAGGACGTGGCGCCCTCCCCCAGATGGCTGGAGATCTGGGTGTTGATCATCAAGGACAGCTGGGACACGCCCACACCGAGCAACGCCGGGCCCATGTTCACGAGCATGCGCTTGACGCCCGGATGCTTGCTCGACGCCCGAAAGCCGCGCCACGTCCAACGCATGCGGGGCCGCATGCCGATGCGTGTCAGCGCCGGCCATTGCACCGCCAACTGCAGCACGCCGCCCAACATCACGCCGACGGCCATGCCGTAGATGCCTGGCAGCCCGGCGCGCTCAAGCGGCCCGACCAGCGCCCATGCGCACAGGATCATGCTCAGGTTGAGCAGCACCGGCGACGCGGCAGGCACAACAAAACGTCGCCAGGTGTTCAGAATGCCGGCCGACAGCGCCACCAGCGACATGCAGCCGATGTACGGGAACATGAAGCGCGTCATCACTACCGAGGCATCGAAGGACTTCGGCGCCAGGCCCGACCCCAGCAGCCAGACCAGCACGGGCGCCGCGACGATGCCCGTCACCGAGGTGGCCACGAGCGCCCACAAGAGCACCGTGGCGACGGCATCCACCAGACCATGGGTGGCTTCATCGCCATCCGTCGTACGGCTCGCTGCCAGCAGCGGCACGAAGGCCTGGCTGAAAGCGCCCTCGGCAAACAGCCGGCGCAGCAGATTCGGGATGCGAAAGGCGACCAGGAAGGCGTCGGTCATGCCATTGGCGCCGAAAAGGCCGGCCGTCATCTGTTCGCGGATGAGTCCGGTGATGCGCGAGGCCAGGGTCAGCAGGGAGATGGTCGACGCAGCGCGCAACAGATTCATGGCGCGGGATTATCTGTGTCGATACTGGCTGTTTGACCGAAACTGCGAACGACGGCTTGGCTGATACTCGATTTGCATGCTATACTCGCTGTCTTTGCACCAACTGGGTATAGATACAGCATGGCAACCAGCTCCAAAGCCAAGAAGAAGACGGTTCGCCTGGCGTCGGGCCGCAAGCGCGCCCGCCAGGACGTCAAGCTCAACGCCGCGAATACCGCGCTGCGTTCCAAATTCCGCACGGTCATCAAGAACGTGCAAAAGGCCGTGACGGCCGGCGACAAGTCCAAGGCCGCCGAACTGTTCAAGACCGCCCAGGCCGTCATCGACTCTGTCGCCGACAAGGGCATCTTCCACAAGAACAAGGCTGCTCGCCACAAGAGCCGCCTGTCCGCCAAGATCAAGGCGCTCGCCGCCTGATAACCAATCCAGCTCTGGTGCAAGCAACGAGGCCCGCGAAAGCGGGCCTTTTTGTTTGTGCGCGGCGTTTTGCGTGCACCCGCGTCAGTGCCACTCCCCCGGCCCGACGCCCTGGATGCTGCGATCCCGCAGCCATTCCGCCACCGCACGCGCCACCCATTGCGGATCATCCAGCGGCAGGTCATGCCCCGCCTGCGTGTGCAGCCGCAGCGGCGCTCCCCAGGCACGGCTGATCGCCTGCGAGCATCGCCAATCCACCAGTCCGTCCGCCTTGCTGCACAGCAGCAGCATGGGCGATGCCGGCCGCGTACGGCTTGCGCGGAAACGCACACTCGCCAGCAACTGCCGCGCCGTGTTGCGCACCCCCAGCGGATGCTGGCGCTGCAACTCCACCCACCGATCAATCACGGCCTGCGGCGGCGTCAGCCGGGTGGTCAGGCGCAGCACCCGCTCCTCGCGCATGCGGGCGCTGAAACGGCTGAGCGACAGCAGCAGCAGCCCCAGGTAGTTCAGCGGCTTGGAGCGCCGAAACAACTCGCTGAAGGGCCGCAGGCTGGGGTTGATGAGCACACCGGCCTCCACCTCGGCCGGATATCGATTGGCCCAATCGGTCAGCACGGCCGCGCCCAAGGACATGCCGACCAGCGAAACCGGCCCGCCAATGCCCAGGCGCTGCAACTCCGCCCTGCAGGCGTCGACGATGGCCGAGACTTGCGTCGGGCTGGCCTGGCGCCGCAGCACGCCAGTGCCGGGCAGGTCGAGCAACACGATGCGCGTCGCCGGGTGCAAAACACGCAACTCGCGCAGCAGATGCTGCGGGAACACCCCCCAGTGACCGCTGGCCCGAGACAGCCCGCGCAACAACACCCAGGCGGGGCCGGCCGCAGGCCCAGCCGCCATGGCGCCTGGCGGTTTGGAGGTTGTCGAGGATCGGGCTTCTGGAGCAGGCATCGCGGTGGAGCATACCGGCGGCAATGGCGCCTCAGCCTTGGGAGTCTCGCTAGGCGCGGCAGCGCCGAGATTCACTTGGGCGACTTGCCGCCAGGCTCGTCGGGCAGCAGGCACGCATCGGCCACCTGCAGGTTGTTGTCCCGCGCGAAGTTCATGACGAAGTCCCAGGCCATGGGCTCCAGACGGCGGAGTTCTTCATTCACGATGACGCACTTCACGCCATTGATGACCGTGGGCACGCACAGCGGCGAGTAGCCGATGTAGGCGCCGATGCCGCCACGCGCGCCACCTGGCCGGAAGCAGGACATCGCACCCGCCAGACGCTCGGCCCAGTCGCTCGGGCGGAAGGTTTTGCCATCCAGGGTCACACCTTGGATGAAGACTTCGCGCGGCGGGGGGGCAACGGTCATGGACAGGGGGCTTCGCGGGTACAGCGGAGCTCCGCTGCCAAAACCGCTATTGTGCCTTGAGCGCGATCCATCTGCTGCGCCGCAGCATTCCTCAGGGCATCGACCCTAGAATCAAAAGCCCACTTTTCCTCACTCTTCATCCGGAGTCCCGATGAACGTCCCGTCCGCGTCCGAGCCCCATGTCATGCCGACCTACGGCCGCCTGCCCGTTGCGCTTTCGCACGGCCAGGGCTGCTGGGTCTGGGACACGGACGGCCGACGACTGCTCGACGCGCTGGGCGGCATCGCGGTCAACACGCTCGGGCACAACCACCCTCGCCTCGTGCCCGCGCTGCAGCACCAGCTCACGCAGCTGATCCACACCAGCAACTACTACCGCGTTCCGCTCCAGGAGCAACTCGCCGCCAAGCTCTGCGAGCTGTCGGGGCTGGCCAACGTCTTCTTCTGCAACAGCGGCCTGGAAGCCAACGAAGCGGCGCTCAAGATTGCCCGCAAGTTCGGTCATGACCGCGGCAACCCCTCGCCCGAGGTGATCGTGTTCGAAGGCGCATTCCACGGCCGCTCCCTGGCCACGCTCTCGGCCACCGCCAACCCCAAGATCCAGGCCGGGTTCGCGCCCCTGGTGCCGGGCTTCGTGCGCTGCCCGCTGAACGACATCCCGGCCGTGGAGGCAGCCCTCGCCGCCCACCCCAACGTGACGGCGATCTTCCTGGAGACCATCCAGGGCGAAGGCGGCATCAACCCGGCACGCGTCGAGTTCCTGCAAGCCCTGCGCCGGCTGTGCGACGAGCGTGACCTGCTGCTGATGCTGGACGAAGTGCAATGCGGCATCGGCCGCACCGGCAAGTGGTTTGCCCACCAATGGGCGGGCATCCACCCGGACGTGATGCCCCTGGCCAAGGGCCTGGGCTCGGGCGTGCCCATCGGCGCGGTCGTCTGTGGGCCGCGCGCGGCAGGCGTGCTGACGGCGGGCAACCACGGCACCACCTTCGGCGGCAACCCGCTGGCCATGCGCGCGGGCGTCGAGACGCTGAAGATCATGGAAGAAGACCAGCTGCTGGCCAATGCCGAAGCCGCCGGCGCCACGCTGCGCGGCGCGCTGGCCGAGGGCCTGGCGGGCGTGGCCGGCGTGGTGGAGATCCGCGGCCAGGGCCTGATGCTGGGCATCGAGCTCGACCGCCCCGCCGGCCCGCTGCTGGGCCAGGCCCTGGAAGCCGGCCTGCTGATCAGCGTGACCGCCGACCGCGTGGTGCGCCTGCTGCCGCCGCTCATCCTTACGCATGACGAGGCGCGCCAGATTGCCGCGCTGCTGGTGCCGCTGATCAAGGCCTTGCTGGCCCAGCCCAAGCCATGAAGCCCGGGGACTCGCTGATGCGCCACTACCTCCAGTTCAAGGACCTGCGGGCCGAGGAATACGCCCATTTGTTCGACCGCGCCGCCATCATCAAGCGCCGCTTCAAGAACTACGAGAAGTACCAGCCGCTGCAGGACCGCACGCTGGCCATGATCTTCGAGAAGGCCAGCACGCGCACCCGCGTGAGCTTCGAAGCGGGCATGTATCAGATGGGCGGCTCGGTCGTTCACCTGACCACCGGCGACAGTCAGCTCGGCCGCGCCGAGCCCATCGAAGACTCCGCGCGCGTGATCAGCCGCATGGTCGACATCGTGATGATCCGCACCTTCGAGCAGAGCAAGATCGAGCGATTCGCCGCACACTCGCGCGTGCCCGTCATCAACGGCCTGACCAACGAATACCACCCCTGCCAGATCCTGGCTGACCTGTTCACCTTCATCGAGAACCGCGGCATGGACCGGCGCGGCGCGATCGACATGGACTGCCTCAAGGGCCGTGTCGTGGCCTGGGTGGGTGATGGCAACAACATGGCCAACACCTGGCTGCAGGCGGCCGAAATCCTCGGCTTCAAGGTGCACCTCAGCACCCCGAGCGGCTACGAGATCGACCCGGCCGTGGCGGGCGTCAAGGACGCGAGCTGCTACCGCGTCTTCAAGGACCCGCGCGAAGCCTGCGATGGTGCTGACCTAGTCACGACCGACGTCTGGACCAGCATGGGCTACGAGGCCGAGAACGAAGCCCGCAAGGCCGCGTTCGCCGACTGGTGCGTGGACGCCGACATGATGGCCCGCGCCAAGCCGGACGCTCTCTTCATGCACTGCCTGCCGGCCCACCGGGGTGAAGAGGTGACCGCCGACGTGATCGACGGCCCGCAATCCGTCGTCTGGGACGAGGCCGAGAACCGCATGCACGTGCAGAAGGCGTTGATGGAGTACCTGCTGCTGGGCCGCATCGGCTGAGCTCGGACGTCCTGGCGACGCCAAGAAAAAAGCCGGCTGCCTGCAGCCGGCTCTTTTCGTTGGGTTGGGCGCCGCGTCAGTCGGCGCGACGGCGGCGAGCCAGCAACAGCGCCGCGCCGCCCAGCATCAGGGCCAGGCTGCTCGGCTCCGGCACGGCGCTGATGTTGTCCAGCGCGACGCCGGCGGCGGTGCCCGTCAGGTCGAAGGACAGCGCAGTGCCGCTGAACGTGAGGCTGGTGGAGGTCCAGGTCGTGTAGTCCGTGCCATTGGAGGCCAGCGTGACCGAGCCCAACAGGCTGCCCGTGCCGTTCAGGCCAGAGTAGGCCTTGATCTCGACCGCCGTGCCGGTGGGGTTGGAGAAATAGAAGTTCAGCAGACCGTCCACGCCGCCGGCCACGTTCATGTAGGCCGCGGTGCTGGTGACGCCGTCGAGCTGCGCGAAGGCGACGCCCTGCAGCGACGGGGCCCCGGCGTAGTAGTCACCATTGGGCAGGCCGCCAAGGCCATCACCATTGGACAGCCCCAACACATTGACGAAGCTGACGCCCTGGGCGGCGTAAATGTTGTCGACGGCCTGCCCGTAGTCCCAGGTCTTCTCGAAGTCCACCAGGAAGGGGGACGCCGCGAATGCCGGCGAGGCCAGGCCAAGTGCGAGTGCGAGGGTGGCGAGCTTCATCGAATGAACTCCAGAGCTTGAGGATGGGGGCGGCAGGACCGCTGCGTCTAAGTCGGCGCGAGTGTGGTCGGGGAAGACGACAGCCGCGTGACGCTGACGGCGGGCCCACCCCGCCGGCCGACCCATGTCACCGGCTCGTCATCGGAGGCTGCGAACGTCAGGCGCCTGCTTCACGCACCACCGCCCGGGCCGCCCATGACCTCCCGCCGCCACCTGCTCCTTGCCGCCTGCAGCCTGCCGTTGGGCCTGTCTCGTCCAGTGCAGGCCTGCGACTTCTTCAGCAGCCGTCTGCGCATCTGGCACCCCTGGACTCGCGCGACGCGGGTCGATGCCGACAGCGCCAAGGTCTGCATGCGCTTCGATGAAGTGCGCGAGACGGACCGACTGATCGGCGTCGAGACCCCCGTGGCTGGGGGGTGTCGCCTGGCCGGGCCCGACATTCCACCTGACCGCACGGGCCTGTCGCTGCTGATCCGCCAGGGCGAGGAGATCACCCTGACCGAAGACGGCCTGCACATCGAACTGCTCGACCTTCAGCACCCGCTGCAGGTGGGGCGCTCGTTTCCGCTGCGCCTCATCTTCGAGTCGGCCGGCGCCGTCGAGACCGCGCTCAACGTCGACTACGCCGGCCCGCGCTGAGCCTCCGGCATCCGGCCCATGCGCCGGGGTTCCGCGTCACGGCAAGGTCACGACCCGTCCCTAGCATCCGCCGCGTTCAAGCCCCCTCACCTCTGGAGCTGCCTTCATGAAGACCGTGTTCACCAAGAGCCAGATCGCGCTGGCCGCCCTCGCTGCGATCAGCAGCGTGGCCGTCATCGCCCCGACCCTCGCGACGGCCGGCAACAAGACGCCCGGCAAGTACGTCTCCGGCGACTTCCACAACCACACCACCTGCTCGGACGGCTCCATCTCCATGCAGAAGCTGGTGAAGAAGTCCACCGACAAGGCCGATACGCCGTGGGGCCTGGACTGGTTCGTGCAGGCCGGCCACGGCGGCAACGGCAACCGCAATTGCACGCTGGTGGAAGACGCTTCGCTGTCCACGCCGGCCTACCCCTTCGTCAGCGGCCAGGGCCCGACGACGACCTGGACCAACAGCATCGGCGCAGCCAACCTCAAGGGCAACGGCGGCGGCGTGGGCGGCAACGGCAACATGTGGCGCTGGCAGTCCATCCAGGAGTATCAGTACCCGGTGATGGAGTACCTGAACGCGCAGAAGAACCTGCCGCTCTTCATCGGCCTGGAATCGGTCGTGGCCGGCCACGAGCACACCTCGATGTCGGTCATCACCGGCCAGATCCCGCAGGCGCTGGACAACGCCACCCTGCCCACCAGCGCAGGCTATGTGGCCCTGGGCAACGCCAATGCCCTGGCGCAGTGGTCCTACTGCTTCGACCGCGGTGACACCGACACCAGCCGCGGCAACATCACCGGCACGAGCACCGGCAACAACTGGAACTGCGCCGTGCCGGGCAGCGCCAACAGCGCCGACGTGAGCTGGAACAGCACCGCCCAGAAGCTGATGCCCAACGGCAGCGGCGTGGGCTCGGGCGTGGGCACCAAGGGCCATCTGAAGACGCTGGAAGCCCTCAAGTGGATGAAGCAGTACCACCCCAACGGCAGCTACTACATCCCCGCCCACCTGGAGCGCGCCGGTCCCTTCAACCCCGACGGCAACAACGGCTTCAACGTCGAGCACCTGCGCAACTTCAACAACACGGCACCCGACATCGCCTTCGGCTTCGAGACCCAGCCGGGCCATGGTGCCTCCGCCGAGCGCGGCGAATATCGCCAACTGCGCAACGGCTTCACCGGTTCGGCCACCAATGTGGACTCGGTGGGCGGCACGACCTACGGCGGCACCGGTGTCTACGGCGCGCTGGTCGGCGGCGTGTGGGACGCGCTGCTGGGTGAAGGCCGGAACTGGTGGTTCTTCGCCAGCTCCGACTGGCACAACCGCGGCAGCTTCGGCCCCGATGACCGCCGCTCCACGCAGGACTTCTACCCCGGTGAATACCAACGCACCCACGTGCTGGTGCGCAACGGCAGCGACAAGCTGCGCCCGCAGACCATCGTCGACGGCCTGCGCAGCGGCAACGCCTGGGCGGCCAGCGGCCAGCTGATCGACCGCTTCGCCATGGTGGCCTGCGCCTCCTACCCCGGCCCCGCCGCGCGCAGCAACGCAGCCGTCGAGGCGCTGGCCGTGGCCGCCGCCTCGAACGCCACCGACGTGGACGCCACCGGCTGCGCCACCATGGGCCAGAAGCTCGTCGTGCGCCCGGGCGCCGAGATCGTGGTCAGCATCGCCCTGCGCGACCCCGCCGGCACCAACTACGCGCCCTACAGCTTCCCGAACCCCTCGCTGCTGCAGGTGGGCATCAACCGCCCGATCAACCAGCCCGTGCTGGACCACGTCGACCTGATCCGCGGCATGGTGTCGGGCTACCGCCAGCCCGGTGCGCCTGACTACGCCGGTGAATGGCCGCGCAACACCGACTGGCTGAAGTCTGACGGCACGACCGCCGGCCTCTCGGCCGTGCCGGCTGCCGCCAAGAACACGACAGCCAGCGTCATCCGCACCTTCAGCGCCAATGGCAGCGCGCCGTGGGTGCAGGTGCAGTCGGGGGTGGACGGCACCGGGTTCCTGAAGATGACCTACCGCATCCCGGCCGTCCAGGCGTCGCAGTACGTGCGCGTGCGGGGCAGCAACCTGCCCGCTGCGGTGCCCTACGAGACCGATGCCAGCGGCAACCCGCTCTCCGATCTCTACACCAACGCCACCGTCACGGCCAACCTGCGCATCCCCTGCACGACCGTGGGCACCAACGTGCCGGCCACCGGCGTGACCTGGTCGCAAAGCAATGGGCCGATCGACGGCTGCCCCAGCCACCTGCCGGTGGTGAACGGCCAGAAGATGGTGGCCTACGACGTGGCCGCCTGGTCGGACCTCTGGTTCTACAGCAACCCGATCTACGTGGAGGTCAGCGGCTCCACACTGGTCGCCGGCGTCAAGTAAGGCCGGCCTCGCGCGGCGCCGGGCGCTGCGCATGAGCCTCACCCGATGGGGTGCCGTGGCAACGCGGCACCCCGTCTTTCTTGCCTGTCGTCGTTCTGTCTTGCAGCCTCACTAGCATCCGGCGCTTGCGCTCCGCCCCGCCGCCATGTCCACGCCCCTGCCCCTTCGCCAAGCCGTCACCACGCCGACCGCCCGCCGCCTGCCCGACTGGGCCCGAGAGCCCCTGCTGCACTTCCTGCTGATCGGTGCGGCGCTCTTCGGAGCCGACCACCTGATCAATGGCCGCCAAGGCGACAGCCGCCTGATCGTCATCGGCAGCGACGTCACTCAGGAGGCCATCGCCACCTTCCAGACTGCCCGCGGCCGGGCGCCTGATGCCAACGAACTCAAGGCCCTGCAACAGGTCTGGCTGGACAACGAGGTGCTCTACCGCGAGGGCCTGGCCCTGCAACTCGACAAAGGCGACAGCGCCATCCGCGAGCGGCTGATCTTCAAGGCGCTCAGCATGGTCGACAGCGGTGTGAAGCTGCCCCCCATCGACGACGCCGGCCTGCAGGCCTGGTTCGAAAAGAACCGCGCGAAATACGACAGTCCTGCCCGCTACGACTTCCAGGAAGCCGTGCTCGACGGTGCGGCCGATGAAGCCGCCGTGCGCAGCTTCGTCACCGCCCTGAACGGCGGCCTGCCGGGCGATGCCAAGGCCGGCTTGCGCGTGTTCAAGGGCCGCCCTCACCTCAATCTGGTGCAGAGCTATGGCGAAGACTTCGCCAAGGCGCTGGAAGCTGCCCCGCCGGGCCAGTGGCTGGCCCTGAAGAGCAAGGACGGCTGGCGCGCCGTGCGCATGGAGGCCGTCACGCCAGCCCAGCCGGCGCAATTCGCCGCCGTGCGCAACGCGGTTCAGCAGGACTGGACCGACGCCACGATGGCCGAACAACGCAGCGCCGCCGTGGCCGCCCTGGCGCGCAAGTACACCATCCAGGTCGAGGAAGCCAAGCCATGAGCCGCTGGCTGCGCGGCTTGCGGCAGTGCTGGCTCGCCCTGCTGCTGGGCATGCTCACCGGGCCTGCCCTGGCGCATGAGATGAGCATGGCCGAGATGCAGCTGCGGGAGGTCGCGCCGGGCGATTTCCTGTGGCAGTGGGGTCCCAGCGAGAAATACCCGCCGGGCCAGGTGCTGCAGCTGCAATGGCCCGAGGGCTGCACGGCCGATGCCACCCACGTGCGCTGCGGCGAACGCGGCCTCGCCGGGCGCGTCAGCGTGGCTGGTGTCGGCGAGTTCTTCTCGGCCGTACTCGTGAAGGTCAACTGGCGCGATGGCCAGACGCGCGTCTACACCCTCACCAAGGCGCAGCCGGCCGTTCAGCTCTACGGTGCCGCCAGCGACCCGCGCGGCATGGGCGAGATCGCCGCTGCCTACACCCTGCTGGGCATCGAGCACATCCTGGGTGGCATCGACCACCTGCTGTTCGTCATCAGCCTGCTCTTCCTGGTGGGCTTCCAGCGCCGGCTGATCTGGACCATCACCGCCTTCACCGCCGCCCACAGCCTCACGCTGGCCTGCAGCGCGCTCGGCTGGCTCACGCTGCGCTCGGCGCCCGTGGAGGCCACCATCGCGCTGTCCATCGTGCTGGTGGCGGGGGAGGCCCTGCATCGCCGACAGACGCTCGCACGCCGCTGGCCGGCCCTGGTGGCCTTCCTGTTCGGCCTGGTGCATGGACTCGGCTTTGCAGGCGCGCTGCGGGAGATCGGGTTGCCCGAAAACCATCTGCTTGTCGCGCTGCTGACCTTCAACGTGGGCGTGGAGCTCGGCCAACTCTTCACCGTCGGGCTGTGCTGGGCCCTGTGGCGCGTGACGAGCCGTTGGCCCGCCATGCAGCGCCTGCGCACGGCGCTGCTGTACGGCATTGGCGGCGTCGCCGCCTACTGGTCGTGGCTGCGCGTCGCCGCCGTGCTGGCCTGAGGCGGCCGCCGTGAAGGACGAAGTCTTCGGCCTCTTTCCGGTCCCGGTCATGCGCTGCCCGGGCGTGCTGCCGCCGCCGCTGGTGCAGGCCCTGGCCGAGCACTTCAGCCGCCTGGCGCAACAGCCCAACAACAGCTCCGAGGCGCTGTCTCACACCCGCATGCTGACGCCGTCGGACAGCCCGCTGCTGGTGGATGCGGCCGCGCTGATCACGCCCAAGATCGCCGAGTTCGGCCAGCTGCTGTTCGGCGAGGCGCTGGCCTGGGCCATCAAGGAGATGTGGGTCAACGTGCTGGACACTGGCGGCCGCCAGGCCATGCACAACCACGCCAACAGCTTCGCCTCGGGCGTGGTCTACCTGACCGAGACCGACGACTCGGCCCGCACCGTGTTCATGAAGTCGCCCGGCGGGCACGATTTCTCCCTCAAGAACGACCACGCCGGTGTCGTGACCGGCCCCTACAACGCCGAGAAATGGATCAGCCCGTCGCCCAACCCCGGCGACCTGGTGCTCTTCCCGAGCTACCTGATGCATGCCGTGCCGCCCAATGCGGGTGGCCGCCGCATCACCATGGCCTTGAACGCCATCCCCACGCGACTGGAGAGCTGGGGTTACGCCCTGAGCTCCAACGGCTGACGTGAAGCAGCCCCTGGCCCTGCTGCTGATGGCGGCCTCCGGCTTTGCCGGGCTGGGCTATCAGATCGTCTGGACCCAGCAGTTCGGCCTCGTGCTCGGGCACGAAACGGCCGCAGTGTTGGCGGTGGTGGCGGCTTTCTTCGGCGGCCTCTCCGTCGGCGCGCTGGCACTGGGGCGACGCATCGAGGCCAGCGATCAGCCGCTGGCCTGGTATGCCGGCTGCGAGGCGGTCATCGGACTGTGGGGCGGCGTGCTGCTGCTGGGGCTGCCCGTCGCCAACCCGGCGGTTCTGGCACTGATCGGGCCCGACGCTTCACCGGCCCGCCATTGGGCCGTGGCCTTCGGGGCGAGCCTGTTGCTATTGCTGCCTGCCACGGCCGCCATGGGCGCGACGCTGCCTGCCATGGCGCGCCTGAGCACGGCGGGCCTGGCACCGCTCTATGCCGCCAACACGGCGGGCGCTGTGGCCGGCGTGCTGGTGACCGCACTGGTGCTGGTGCCGGCCTGGGGTTTGTCGCGCAGCGCCGCACTCTGCGTGGCGCTCAACCTGGCTTGCGCGCTGGGCGCGCGGGCCCTGCTGCAGGCGCGCCCCGCCGCACCCCAGGCCAGGCCGTCATCACGCCAGCCTCTGGTGCTGCTCGCCGCCACCGGCCTGCTCGGCATCGCCTATGAGGTGCTGTGCGTGCGCGTGCTCAGCCAGGTGCTGGAAGACACCGTCTACACCTTCGCCCTGCTGCTCGCCGTCTACCTCGCGGGCACCACCGCGGGCGCGGCGGCGCATGCGCGTTGGCCTCGCCTGCACCAGACGCCCGCGCTGCTGCAGGCGCTGGCCGCCAGCGTGCTGCTGGGCATGGGCGTGCTGTGGGGGGCTGACGTCTTGAAGCACAGCTTGCAACCGCTGCTGCCCGCCACGCTCGGCGGCGCGCTGGCCCTGGAGAGCCTGCTGGCACTGGCGGTCTTCGGCCTGCCGACCGCCTTGATGGGTGCTCTCTTCTGCCAGCTCTGCGCCGAAGCGCGGGCCGCGGGACAGCCGTTCAGCCGCGCCCTGGGCATCAACACCCTCGGCGCCATGGCGGCTGCGCCGCTCTTCGGCGTGGCGCTGGCGGCCAGCCTCGGCCCGAAGAGCGCGCTGCTGCTGGTCGCGGCCGGCTATTTGTTGCTCGCACCGCGCTGGCGGGACGGGCGCTGGCTGCTGCCCACGGGGGCCACCCTGGCGCTCGCCGTCCTGGCCCCGCCGCTGGCCTTTGTCGATGTGCCCGAGGGCGGGCGCGTGTTGAGCTACCGCGATGGCGCCATGGCAGCGGTCAGCGTGGTGGTAGACGCCGAGGGCGTGGCCCGGCTGCGCATCAACAACCGCCAGCAGGAAGGCAGCAGCGCCACACAGCATGTGGACGGCCGCCAGGCCCTGCTGCCGCTGATGCTGCACAGCCAGCCGCGGCAGGCGTTGTTCCTGGGTGTTGGGGCAGGCATCACCTCCGGTGTGGCCGCGCAGTGGCCGGGCCTGCGGGTCGACGCGGTGGAACTGCTGCCGGAGGTGATCGAGGCGACCGCGCTGTTTCGCCCGGCCCTGGGCCGCGGCCCGGCACCGCAGTTCATCAACGCCGACGCGCGCCGCTTCGTTCGCACCGCGCCGCTCCGGTACGACGTCATCGTCGCCGACAACTTCCACCCGGCCCGCAGCGGCTCGGCAGCGCTCTACACCGTCGACCATTTCCACGCCGTCCGGCAGCGGCTGGCCGACCAAGGCCTTTTCTGCCAGTGGTTGCCTCTGCACCAGCTGGATCTGGAGACCCTGCGCGGCATCACCGCCAGCTTCCTCGCGGCCTTCCCCGACGGCGTGGCCATCCTGGCGAGCCACAGCCTCGACACGCCCACCCTCGGCCTCGTCGGTCGCAACGGCCCGACATACGTCGCCCTGCCCGCCGGGCACGCGATCGGTACCCGCTTCGGCCTGGCCGACCCCATGGCCGTGCTGGGCAGCCTGGTGGGTGACAACACGTCGCTGCGGCGCTTCGCCGCAGACACGCCGCCCAACACCGATGACCGCCCCTGGGTGGCCTACCGCGCCCCGCGCATCACCTATGTGCCCGACATCTCGCCCCGGGACCGGCTGCTCGCGTTGCTCGGCCAGCTCAGGTTGGACGACGGCCGCTGGCTGGCACCCGCCGATGCCGCGTTGGCCCCGCGCGTGCAGGCCTACGCCCTGGCGCGCCGAAACTACCTCGACCTGGGCCGCCGCACGGTGCCGAGCGCCGACCCGGCCGTGATGCTCGCCCGCGTCGGCCCCGGGCTGCTGGCCGCGCTGCGGCTCAGCCCCGACTTTGAGCCGGCCGCCGAACCGCTGCGTCGGCTCGCGCAAGCCCTGGCCCCGGTCGACCCGGCCGCGGCCGAGCGGCTGCGGGCTGGGCTGACAACCGTCCGTCCCCCGCAGGAGGGCCGCTGATCCGCTGGTGGGCCGGCGTCAGCGCTTCATGGCAAGCTGCGAGGATGCGCTGGGCCTTCATCACTGACATTCATGCCAACCGGCAGGCCTTCGAGGCCGTGCTCGCCGATGCCCGCGCCCAGGGCGCCACCCACTTCGCGCTGTTGGGCGACTTCGTCGGCTATGGCGCCGACCCCGCCTGGGTGCTCGATCAGGTCATGGCGCTCGCCGCCGATGGCGCCATCGCCATCCAGGGCAACCACGACGAAGCCGTGGCCATGGGCGGCAAGCCCGGCATGCACCCGGACGCGCGCGCCGTCATCGACTGGACCCGCGCGCAGCTCCACGAAGATCACCTTCGTTTCCTGAGCCGGCTGCCGCTGCAGTCGCTGGGCGAGCCGGGGCATTGCCTGTTCGTGCACGCCAACGCCTTCGACCCCAAGGGCTGGGAATACGTGCAGGGCCGCGCCGAGGCCGTCAAGAGCCTGCACGCGCATCCGGCGCGCATCCAGGTGTGCGGGCATATGCACGACCCGATGCTGTTCCACCTGTCCGGCACCGGCAAGGCCGGCGATTTCCGGCCCGTGGCAGGCGTGCCGATGCCGTTGCCCACGCACCGGCAATGGCTGGTCATCCCCGGCTCCTGCGGCCAGCCGCGGGATGGCAACCCGGCGGCCTGCTATGCGCTGCTGGACCCATCGCGCTCCGAGCTGGACGACGCCCGCATCACCTTCCAGCGCGTGGCCTACGACGTGGACGCCGCCTGCGCCGCCTTGCGAGCCAGCACCCTGCCTGGCCCTATCGCCGAGCGGCTGGCACGCCGGCTGACCCTGGGCGAATGATGGGCGGCACGGCGCTGCCCACGCCGCCGCCCCCGCTGCAGGCGGGTCAGGTGCTCGATGGTTTCCGGCTGGAAGAGCGACTGCACCAGGGCGGCATGGCCAACCTGTGGCGCGTCACGCGGGCGGAGGGCGACGACCCCGGCTTCGAGCTGCTGATGAAGGTGCCGCGCATCAAGGGCGGCGAAGACCCGGCCACCATCGTCGGTTTCGAAGTCGAGCAGATGCTGATGCCCCAGCTCAGCGGCCCGCACGTGCCCCGCTTCGTGGCCCGCGGCGACTGGACGCGCCAGGCCTTCGTGGTCATGGAACGCATTCCCGGCGAAACCCTGCGCCCGCGGCTGGACGACGCGCCGCTGCCGCCCGAGGAAGTGGCCGACATCGGCGCCCGCGTGGCCACGGCGCTGGCGGCCCTGCACCGGCAGCATGTGGTGCACCTGGACATCAAGCCCAGCAACATCATGTTCCGGCCCGACGGCACCGCCGTGCTGGTCGACTTCGGCCTGAGCCGCCACGAGCACCTGCCGGACCTGCTCGAAGAAGAGTTCACGCTGCCGATGGGCACCGGCCCGTACATGAGCCCGGAGCAGGTGCAGTTCGTGCGCAACGACCCGCGCAGCGACCTGTTCGCGCTGGGCGTGATGCTCTACCACCTCGCCACCGGCGAGCGGCCCTTCGGCCAGCCCAACTCGGTGCGCGGCCTGCGCCGCCGGCTGTTCGTCGAGCCCGTGCCGCCGCGCGCCATCCGGCCCGAACTGCCGGCCTGGCTGCAGGAAATCATCCTGCACTGCCTGGAGGTCAACCCGGAACGCCGCTACCAGAGCGCCGCGCAGCTGGCGCTGGACCTGCGTGAGCCGGCCGGCGTGGCACTGACGGCCCGCGCCGAAAAGCTGCGCGTGAGCAGCAGCATGCTCCGCCTCAAGCGCTGGTTCTTCGCCCTCGGGGCCGAGCCACCGCCGCCCGCGCCGGTCGGCCAGCAGCTGGCGCGCAGCCCCATCGTCATGGCGGCGGTCGATGTCGACAACGCCACGCCCGAGCTGCTGAGCCAGCTGTGCGAGACGGTGCGCCGCATCGTGCAGACCGAGGCCGGCGCGCGGCTGGCCTGCGTCAGCATCATGCGCGTGAACCGCATCGGCATCGACGAGCTGACCGACAAGCACGGCCAGAGCCTGCACGTGAAGCAACTGATCGCGTTGAAGCACTGGGCGCGTCCGATCAGCAAGGCCCTGAATCTGGAAGACGGCCGGCTGACCTTCCATGTGCTTGAGGCCCCCGACCCGGCGGGCGCCATCATCGACTTCGCCCATCGCAATGGCGTGGACCACATCGTCATGGGCGCGCGCGGGTCGTCAGCGCTGAGGCGCTACCTGGGCAGCGTGTCGGGCCAGGTGGTGGCCGAGTCGGACTGCACGGTTACCGTCGTGCGCGAGCCCGTCGGCGGCTGATCACGAGCATCGCCAGCAACCCCGCCCCCAGCAGCGCCACGGGCTGGGGCTCAGGCACCGGCAACGCCTCGCCCAGCAGCCGGAACTGCAGGTCGGGGCCGAACGTCGCGCTGCCGTCCGACAGGGCACTGGCCGTGAAGATCGTGGCGTTGAGCCCCGCGTCGTAGGTGCTGAAGTTGTCGGTGACGTTGAACGCGGGGTTGATGCCCAGCAGCTGCAACTGCGCGGCATTGGCTCCCGTCCAGTCGCCCTGGGCGAACACCACCAGCACAAACAGGTTGCCGGCGTCCAGCAGGCCGTTGCCGCCTCCCCGGAAGTCCAGCATCCGGCGGCCTGACGCGGTGTCTACCTGGAGGAAGCTGCTACCCAGGTCAGCTGCCGGCGTGTCGTAGCCGAAGTCGTAGGCGCCGCGCGACCCGCCGCTGAGCGCCAGGTCGCCCAGGGCCGCGCCGCTGCTGCCCGGGTCGACGAGGTGGCTCAGGGTCAGGAAGGCGTCGCTCGTGCCGCTGTACGTTCCCGGCGTCCAGCTGAACCCGACCTGGCCGGTGCGCACCGAGGGGCTGTAGCCGGTGAACTGGTCGCCATCCTGGCCGCTGACATCGACATGCACGTCGTAGCGGGCATTGGCGTTGGAGAAGCTCAGGTCCGCAAAGCTGACCCAGTAGACCGACACGCGGTAGTCGAAGGTCAGCTCTGCGTGGGCGCTGAGGCTGACGCCGAGCAGCAACGCCGCCAGCAACCGGAGCGCGCTTTGGATCCTGTTCATGATCATCCCCTGAAGTGATGCCGCGACTGTGCGCCGCCGACCGGCGTTCCGGGGGTGACGAGCAGGTGACGAGTCGGGCATGCTGCGGGTCATGGATGCCGCACTCGTCGATGCCGAGCTGGCCCGGCTGGCCACCAGTGCGCCCTTCCGTCGGGCACACCGGCACCTGCGCTTCCTGCGCCATCTGATCGACCTCGCCCGCGCGGGCGACAGTGCCGGCTTGCGGGAGATGGCCTTGGGCGTGGCGGTGTTCCACCGCCGGGCCGACCAGTTCGACCCTCGCAGTGACTCCATCGTGCGCGTGGAGGCGCGACGGCTGCGCCAGAAGCTGGCCGACTACTACGCGGGCGAAGGCCGCGAGGCCGCCCTCGAATTTGCCTTGCCCGTCGGCAGCTACCAGATCGACATCCGGCCCAGGCAGCGGCGGGTACCGGAGGCCGTCCACCTGGGCCGGGCCGCGCTCGCCCTGGGCACGCTGCCGGCGAGCCAGCGGGCCGTGTCGCTGGCCGAGCAGGCCCTGGGCGAAGCACCCGACCTTGGCCTCGCCTGGTTA
>JAIPCJ010000063.1 GCA_021738245.1 Methylotenera sp.
GCTGTCCACCACGGCTTCGGCGATGCCCAGGGCACCGCTGGCCAGCGTGTGGAACTGCGCAACTGCGGCCGGCACGGCGTCCAGGCGGCGGTTCTCGACCACCGTCTGCAGGAAGTTGCGCACGCCGGGCAGCAGCGGCTGGCCCAGTTGCTTCTCCGCCGCTTCGACAGCCACGGCGACGACCTGGTCGGCCGACGTCTTGGGGTGGTCGGCGAACTGACGCAGCGCGGCGTCACCCGCCACGGTGGCCAGAGCGTCGAGCTGACCGCGCCAGGCGGCCAGGTCGGCGTTGCGGGCAACCTGGAACAGCGCCTCGGCGTAGGGGCGGGCGATGGTGGCGAGTTCAGCCATGGTCAGAGCTCCTGCTTCAGACGCGTCAACAGTTCGGCGTGGACGCCGGCGTTGACTTCCTTGTGCAGGATGGCTTCAGCGCCCTTCACGGCCAGCACGGCGACCTGCTCGCGCAGGGCTTCGCGGGCACGTGCGACCTGCTGGTCGGCATCGGCCTTGGCTTGAGCCAGGATCTTGGCGGCTTCGTCCTCGGCGCGCTTCTTGGCCTCTTCGACGATGGCTGCGGCACGCTTTTCGGCGTCGCCCAGCAGCTTGGTCGATTCGGTGCGCGTCTGGGCCAGCTGGGCTTCGACCGCCTTGTTGGCGGACGCCAGCTCGCTCTTGGCGCGATCAGCGGCGGCAAGGCCGTCGGCGATCTTGGCGGCACGCTCGTCCAGAGCCTTGGCGATGACGGGCCAGATGAACTGAGCCGTCACCCATGCCAGGATCGCAAACGGGATCCACTGGATCCACAGTGTTGCGTTGATGTTCACGGCTTATCTCCTTTCAAGCCTGAAAGGGAGCAGTGATTACTTCGCGAACTGGATGAAGGTCGCGGCGAACGGGTTGGCGAACGCGAACAGCAGGGCGATGGCGACGCCGATCAGGAAGGCCGCGTCGATCAGGCCGGCCAGAATGAACATCTTGGTCTGCAGCTGGTTCATCAGCTCGGGCTGACGAGCGGAAGACTCCAGGAACTTGCCACCCATCAGTGCGATGCCGATCGAAGCGCCGATGGCGCCGAGGCCCACGATGATGCCGCAAGCCAGAGCAACCAGACCGAGGATTTCGTTCATTTCAAATCTCCTAGAGACAGTAAGAAAAAAGGGAAGGGAAAGGGAAAAACAGATCAGTGATGGTCGTGCGCCTGACCGATGTAGATCAGCGTGAGCATCATGAAGATGAACGCCTGCAGCACGATCACGAGGATGTGGAACAGGGTCCAGATCGTGCCGGCGACGACATGGCCGAAAGCCATGCTCCATCCGGTCACGCTCATCGCGAACGCGCCACCCATCAGCGCGATCAGCATGAACACGAGTTCACCGGCAAACATGTTGCCGAACAGCCGCATGCCGTGGGACACGGTCTTGGCCAGGAACTCGATCATCTGCATCAGGAAGTTGAACGGCCACAGCGCCCAGTGGTCGCCGAACGGCGCGGCGATGAGCTCATGGCCCCAGCCGCCCACGCCCTTGATCTTGACGCTGTAGTAGATGCACAGCAGCAGCACGAAAGTGGACATGCCCAGCGTGGTGGACAGGTCGGCGGTGGGCACGACACGTAGGTAGTCCTTGAAGCCCAGGGCCGGACCGGCGCTGTGCCACAGATGCGGCAGGAAATCGACCGGCAGCATGTCCATGAAGTTCATCAGGAAGATCCAGACGAACACGGTCAGGGCCAGGGGGCCGACGAAGGCGCGGCTCTTGGCGTTGTCAATGACGCTCTTGGCCTGGTTGTCGACCATCTCGAAGAGGATCTCGACGGCGGCCTGGAAGCGGCCCGGCACGCCAGACGTCGCCTTGCGCACGCCCAGCCACAGCAGGAACACGCCCAGGAAGCCCAGCACGGTGGCAAACACCAGCGAGTCGAGGTTGTAGAGGCTGAAGTCGACGATGTCCTTTTGCTTCACGCTTTCGAACGCGAAGTTCTTCTGCAGGTGCTGCAGGTGGTGGGTGATGTACTCACCGGCGCTGGGCGCGTGCTGTTCGCTGCTCATCGTCTTTAGTGACTCAATTCGTTTCTTGAACGGCCCGGCTCAACCACCACCAGGCCCCCAGATGTACCTTCAGGCACGCGATCAGCGCCACCAGCAGGGCTGGCCAGCTCAGATCCCGCACCAGCCATGCAGCCGCCACCAGGATGACGACCGCAAGGCCCACTTTGATCAGTTCCCACACGAGGAACGACAGGAGCGCCGCCTGAGCCTGGACGGCCCGGCGGCGCAGCCCCCACGCCATCAGCGCATGAGGCAACACCACCGCAGCCGCACCCCAGACCGTGGAGCGCACCTGCAGCGCAGGCGCGGAGCCCAAGAGCCACCACGCCAACGCCAACAAGCCACCGACCACCGCCTGAAGACCCACGACCCGCCACGGCGAGAAGGGCTTTTCGCGCGCCAGCAGGGTTTGCACCTGCTGGGCGGTCCAGGGCGGCACGGGCTCGGAATCAGGCGCTTCGTCGTCCCAGCTGCTGGCAGGACGAACCTTGGAATCGGCAGTCATGTCGGCAGTGACGGGAGTGGAGGCGCCGACCCGGATGCCGGCCGGCAAAACCACGGGAGTATATGTGGTAACCCGCAGTTTCCCAAAAGCGACCCTGCGCGCACGCGGGCGCCGCGCTCCACGAAGCGCGAAAGATGCGCGGCTGCGTCAGAGCGCGCAGCGCGCGGCGGGCAGCCCGGGCACGTCCACCCGCAGCGTCAGCACGGCGCCGGCCCAGGGCTCGCGAGCGAGCTCGTCAGCCGGGCGCTTCTCGCGCGCGGTGGTGATGAACAGCGTGCGCCGGTCGTCACCGCCGAAGCAGGGCATGGTGGGGCAGCGCACGGGCAGCGCGATGTCTTCCAGCAACTCGCCCGAAGGCGCATAACGCAACAGCCGAGCGCCTTCGAACATGGCCACCCAGTAGGCACCCGACTCATCCACTGCCGCACCGTCCGGGCGACCGCCGTAGGTGTTCAGCGGCTGGTCTGGCGCCCGCGGCGCGAACTGCGCGAACACCCGGCCCGTGCCGACATGGCCCGTGGCGACATCGAAATCATGGCACCAGACGGTGTGCGCCTTGGTGTCGCTTCGGTAAAGCAAGCGCCCATCGGGGCTCCAGGCCAGGCCGTTGGCGGTCACGATGCCGTGGATCTGCGGCTCGGCGCCCTGCGACCCGATGCGGTAGAGCGAGGCCTCCGGCTCGCGCGCATCACTGAGCGTGCCGACCCAGAAGCGGCCGGCGGCGTCGGGTTTGCCATCGTTGTAGCGCTGGCGCTCCGGGTCATAGGGCGGCGCGGCCAGCAGCGTGGTGGCGCCGGTTTGCGTGTCCAGCGCCCACAGGCCGTCGCGCCGGGCGACCACCAGGCCGCCACCCACCCGGGCCGCGATGCAGCCGGGCTCGGCATCCTGCGCAAAGACATCGGGCGCGTCGGCGCCGGCCCGCCAGCGCAGCACCTGCCGGCCGGGGATGTCGACGCAATAAAGCTGCGCCTCATCAGGGTGCCACAGCGGCGATTCGCCCAGCAGGCAGCGGTGGGCGCCCAGGGGCTGGATGTCGTGAGTCAGTGCCATGCCGGCACTCTAGGCTGTTATCCGAAGTAACTCGGTCGGAAAGCGCCCAGGTCGGCCTTCAGGTAGTGCGCACCCGGAATGGGGTTGAAGTAGAACGGCGGCACCTCGACGAAGCCCAGGCTTTCGTACAGGCCGCGGGCGGCCTCCATGTCGTCGAGGGTGTCCAGCAGCATGGCGGAGTAACCCGCCTCGGTGGCCCGGTCCATCAGGTTCTGGGCCAGCAGGCGGCCCAGGCCGAAGCGGCGGAAGGCGGGACGCACGAACAGGCGCTTCATCTCGCAGGCGTTGGCGTAGTCGGCATCGGGCAGGGGCCGGAACGCGCCGCTGCCGGCCACCGCGCCGTCCACCACGGCCAGCAGCATCAGCCCGCCGGGCGGCGCGTAGGCGCCGGGGAGCGTGGCGAGCTCGTCTTCGAAGCCCTGGAAGTCGAGATCGACGTCCAGGCTGTTGGCGTAGTCGCGCAGGATCAGTCGGGTCTCTTGCCAGTCCTCGGCGGACTCGGGCGTGATCAGCTGGATATCGGGGCCGGCCATAGGCGCCGCAGTGTAGCCAGGGGCGTCAGGACGGGAATCCCAACACCACACGCCGGGTCTTGGCGCTCTTCCTTTGGTGATCACTCACGTTCGCTGCGCTCACATGACTGCTCCCCGAAGAAGCGTGCTTCATGCTTCGCTTGGCTGGGCAAAGCCCAGCACGACTCTGCGGGTCTTGGCACTCTTCTTCTCAATCTTGGTGACCACGACCGCGCCGATCTCGGCTGTGTTGGAGACATGCGTGCCGCCGCAGGGCTGCAGGTCCACGCCCTCGATCTCCAGCACCCGCACCCGGCCCAGCCCACGCGGCGGCTGCACGCTCATGGAGCGCACCAGGCCGGGGTTGGCGTCGAGCTCTTCTTCGCTGATCCAGCGATGGCGCACCGGATGGGCCTCGGCCACCAGGCGCGCCAGGCCAGACTGGATGGCGTCCTTGTCGAAGGGCTCGTCGGTGTGGAAGTCCAGCCGCGCATAGGTCTCGGTGATGGAGCAACCGTCCACCGGATACGGCAGCAGCGCGCACAGCAGGTGGGTGGCCGTGTGAAAGCGCCGGTGCGCCTGGCGCCGGGCCGCATCGATCTCGACCCGCACCGCCGTGCCGACCGCCGGCAGTTCACCCTCGACGCAATGCAGGATGGCGCCGGGCGTGAGCTTGCTCTTGCGCGTGTCCGTCACGCGCCAGCGCTGGCTGCCGGCAATCAGCCAGCCGGTGTCGCCGGCCTGGCCGCCGCCCAGCGGGTAGCTGACGGTGCGGTCGAGCGTCACGCCGCCCTCTTCATGCGCGGTCACGACCGCATCGCAGGCCAGCAGGGTGGCGTCGTCGCGGAACAGTTCCTCGGTCATCACAACCTCACCTGGCCGTGGATGAGCGGCGTCACGTCGCCGCCGATCCAGGTCGCCTCGGCATCTCGGCGCACATGCACACGGCCGGCCCGGCCGAGTGCCGCGCCTTGAGACGCCACGTAATGATCTCCCGCGAGGCCCGCGCCCTGCAGCCACAGCGCCAGGCCTGCATTCAGGCTGCCGGTCACCGGGTCCTCCGGCACGCCGAGGTCGGGCACGAAGGCGCGCACCTCGAACTGGCAGTCGCCGCCCGCCGGCCAGGCGCCCACCACGCCGAGCTTGAGGCCCTGCATGGCCACGAAGTCGGGCTGGAGCGCCTGCACGGTGGCGGCATCGGGCAGGCGTGCGGCCATCCAGCCGGGGCCGTTGTCGACCCAGACCAGGTCCAGCAAGGCCTCCGGCGCGATGCGCAGGGCCGCGATGGCCTGCGCGCGCAGCGCGGCCTCAGCCACCGGCCCACTGCGCTGCAATTGCGGGGCCGCGAAGGCCAGGCGCGCGCCGTCGCGCTTCACGCGCACCAGGCCGATGGCGCATTGCTGCACCACCTCGCCGGGCTTCTTCACGTCGCCGCCGCTGGCCAGGAAGGCATGCGCGCTGCCGAGCGTCGGGTGGCCGGCGAACGGCAGCTCGCCGCCCGGCGTGAAGATGCGCACCCGGTAGTCGGCCGCCGGATCGGTGGGCGGCAGCAGGAAGGTCGTCTCGCTGAGGTTGGTCCAGCGGGCGAAGGCGGCCATGTCGTCGTCGGACAGACCGGCCGCATCGACGACGACCGCCAGCGGGTTGCCCTTGAGTGGCGTGGCGGTGAAGACGTCGACTTGGACGAAGCGGCGCAGTTCAGGCATGGTCAGGCGGCGTGGCGGTGAGGTACATCCCCGGCCGCACGACTTCCATGCCCCGGTCCGGCGTCGCCAGCGGCTGGAAGCCGTGGCGGGCGTAGAGGGTGTGGGCGTCTCGCGTGAACAGCATGAAGCGGCGCAGGCCTTGGAGGTCCGGATGGGCCAGGAAGGCCTGGATCATCCCATCGGCCAGCCCCTGCCCGCGATGGGCCGGCAGCACGTAGACGTCGCACAGGTAGGCGAAGGTGGTCCGGTCGGTGACGACGCGGGCAAAGCCCACCTGCCCTCCCCCGCCCGGCGAGTCAGCCCACAACGCGATGCACAGCGAATGCGCGATGGCCTGCTGCACGGTGGCCAGCGGGATGCCTTCGCACCAGTAGGCGGTGGTCAGGAAGGCATGGGCTGCCGCCGCGTCGATGTCGTCGAAGCTGAGCCGGTAGCCCGGCGGCAGTGCCTTCAATGCCCGCCGCCGAGGTAGGCCGCCTGCACGGCGGGATCGTCACGCAACTTGGCTGCCGGGCCGTGCACGGCGATGCGGCCGTTCTCCAGCACATAGCCGTAGTCCGCCACCTTGAGCGCGGCGGCGGCGAACTGCTCCACCAGCAGCATGGTGACGCCCCGGGCTTTCAGGCTCTCGATGATGCGGAAGACCTCGTCCACGAGGATGGGCGCCAGGCCCATGGAGGGCTCGTCCAGCAGCACGACCTCGGGGTTGAGCATGACGGCGCGCGCCATGGCCAGCATCTGCTGCTCGCCGCCGGAGAGCGTGCCAGCCAGTTGCAGGCGACGCTCCTTCAGCCGCGGGAAGAGCTCCAGCGCGCGCTCCAGGTCACCCGCGATGTCGCCCTTGGGCCGTTCGCCGGTGTAGCGCGGGAACGCGCCGAGCCGCAGGTTGTCCGTCACCGTCATGGTGGCGAACACCCGGCGGCCTTCCGGCGAGTGCGCGAGGCCGCGGCGGGCGATGTGGTAGCTCTCCAGGCCGTCGATGCGGCGGTCGTTGAGCGTGATCTCGCCGCCGGTGGGCTTGATCATGCCGCTGACCGCGCGCATGGTGGTGGTCTTGCCGGCGCCATTGGAGCCGATGAGGGTCACGACCTGGCCCTTGGGCACCTCCAGCGAGATGCCGTGCAGGACCTGGACCTTGCCGTAGCCGGCGCTGAGGTTCTTGATGGTGAGCATCTTGTTCGTCCTCAGCTGGCCTGGCCGCCCAGGTAGGCTTCGATGACCTTCTCGTTGGCCTGCACCTCGGCGGGCAGGCCTTCGGCGATCTTCTGGCCGAAGTCCAGAACCGAGACGCGGTCGCACAGGCTCATGACGACGTCCATGTGGTGTTCGATGAGGATGACGGTGACGCCGGCATCGCGGATCTTGCGGATGATCTCCAGCAGCTCCTTGATGTCGGGCGCGGTCAGGCCGGCGGCGGGCTCGTCGAGCAGCAAGAGCTGCGGGTCGAGCGCCAGCGCGCGGGCAATCTCCAGCAGGCGCTGCTTGCCGTAGGGCAGGTTGCGGGCCTCCTCGCTGGCGAGTTCGCCCAGGCCGACAAAGTCCAGCAGCGCATGCGCGCGGGCACGCTGCTCACGGTCTTCACGCAGGTAGCGCGGCAGGTGCAGGGCGACGTCGAGCAGGTTGCTCTTGAAGCTGTGGTGCAGGCCCACCAGCACGTTCTGCAGCGCGGTCATCTCGCCGAAGAGCTGCACGTTCTGGAAGGTGCGCGCGATGCCCGACAACGCGATGTCCGACGAGGTGCGGCCGTTGACCGTGCGGCCCGCGAACACCACCGTGCCGGCGGTCGGCTGATAGATGCCGGTGAGCACGTTCATCATCGTGCTCTTGCCGGAGCCGTTCGGGCCGATGAGGCCGTGGATGCTGCCGCGCTTGACGATGAGGTCGACGTTGTTGAGCGCCTTCAGGCCGCCGAACTGCATCAGCACATTGCTGGCCTTGAGCAGCTCGGGCTCGCCTTGGCTGCTGGCGCGGGTGAGGGCCGCGGCAGCCGCCGTGGTGCTGTCGCGCTCGACCTTGGGCTTGAGGTTGAGCGCATTGCGCACGAAGCCGACGATGCCGTCCTGCAGGTAGTACACGACGAACAGCGTGATCAGGCCGAAGATCGACAGCCGCCAGTCGGTCATGGTGTCGAGCTTGAAGGACACCAGGGCCAGGCCGACCGTGCCGACCACCGGGATGGCCGCAGCCTGGCCGGTCATCTTGCCGCGCTTGATCGCCACGCCCACCGAGATGGCCACGATGATGGCCAGGGCCACAGCGCCGATGCGGAAGACCTGCAGGTCGTCCAGCAGCTTGGGCAGCATCACGATGATGGCCGCGCCCAGCAGCGCGCCGGTGCGGGTCTTGCGGCCGCCCATGATGATGGCCAGCAGGAACATCACGGTCAGCTCGAAGTTGTAGGTGTTCGGGCTGATGTACTGCTCGGAGTAGGCGTACAGCGAGCCGGCCAGGCCCGCGAGCGCGGCCGAGATGACGAAGGCGTAGACCTTGTAGCGGTAGACCGAGACGCCCATGCAGTCGGACGCGACCGGGCTGCCGCGCAGGGCCTCGAAGGCGCGGCCCAACTGCGAATGCAGCACCCGGTGCACGAAGACGAGCGACGCCACCAGGCAGACCATCACGAGCCAGTAGAACTCGGTCTCGTCGAGCTGATGCCCGAAGAGCGTCGGCTTGGTCAGCGTGATGCCCATCGGGCCTTCGGTCAGGAAGGTCATCTCGTTGATGAGGATCTGGATGATGGTGCCGAAGGCCAGCGTCACCATGGCGAGATACGGCCCGGTCACGCGCAGCGCCGGCAGGGCCAGCATCGCGCCGAACACGGCCGCCACCGCGATGGCGGCGGGCAGCGTGGCGTAGACGGGCGCATCGAGCTTCAGGATGAGTACACCGGCCGTGTAGGCGCCGATGCCGAAAAGACCCGCATGGCCGAGCGACACCTGGCCGGTGTAGCCCACCACGATGTCCAGGCCGAAGAGCACGATCGCGTAGATCATGATCGTCTCGACCAGGTGGATGTAGTACGGGTTGCCGGAGACCAGCGGGAAGGCGGCCAGCGCGGCAATCGCCGCGGCGCCGAGAGCGAGTTTCTGGAGGTTCACGTGTCGAGCCTTCCTCAGACCTTCTTGATGGCGGTCTTGCCGAACAGGCCGGCCGGCTTCACGGCCAGCACGATGAGCAGCAGCACGAGGCCCGGAACATCCTTGTAGCCGGTGGACAGGTAAAAGCCCGTCGTCGTCTCGGCCACGCCGAGGATGATGCCGCCCACGATGATGCCCATGCCGCTGGTCAGACCGCCGATGATGGCCACCGCAAAGGCCTTCAGGCCCAGCACGGCGCCCATGGTGGCGCCGGTGAGCGTTAGCGGCGCGATCAGCACGCCGGCGAAGGACGCGGTCAGCGACGACAGCGCATAGCTGAAGGTGATGACCAGGCCCGTGTTGATGCCCATCAGCTTGGCCGCGTCGCGGTCATTGAAGGTGGCCACCACGGCCTTGCCGTAGATGCTCTTGCGGTTGAAGAGCTCGACCGCCAGCATCATGCCGACCGCACCCACGATGACGAGGATTTCCATCGGCAGCACATTCGCGCCGAGGAACTTCATCGGCGACTCCGGCAGCGGCGACGGGAACTTGAGGTCGTCACGCCCCCAGACGTTCTCGGCCACGTTCTTGAAGATGATGCCCAGCGCGATGGTGGACATGATCCAGCCGAACTCGCTCTTCATCTTGATGGCGGGCCGCACGCCGATGCGCTCCACCACCGCGCCCTGGAAGGCGCCGAACAGGCACACAAGCGGGATCATCAGCCAGTAGTTCACGCCCCACCCCACCAGGGTGAGTCCCACCAGCGCCCCGAGCATCAGCGACTCGCCCTGACCGAAGTTCAGGGTGTCGCTGGTGGCGAAGGTGAGCTGGTAACCGAAGGCGATGACAGCGTAGATCATGCCCAGCGCAATACCGCTGAACACGAGCTGGGTCAGGATTTCCATCGTCGTTCCCGTCAAAAAACAAAAGGGCGGGGTCGCACCAGCGCCCCGCCCGCCCCCTCCAGCAGCTGCCGCAGGTCCGGCTTTGCCGGCCTGACGGCTGCGCCCCCTTGAGGGGGCCGGCGCAGCCGGTAGGGGGTGGGCCCTTTATTGCCGCTTCTTCTGCTCGAGGGCGCCCTTGGCGTTCACGTCCTTGACGCGCACCTCGGAAGCCTTCTTGAAGTCGTCCTGGTAGGCGTAGACCACGCGCTGGCCCTTGACCTCGCCCATGACCGGGATGTTGGCCGTGATGGCCTCGTGGTCGGTCTTGGAGAAGGGCTTGTTGTAGGTCGTCACCACACCTTCGACCGGGGTCTTCAGGTCTTCCAGCGCGGCCTTGATCTTGGGGCCTTCGGTGGAGTTCGCCTGTTTGATGGCCGCGGCCAGCAGGTAGATGGAGTCGTAGCCCTGCGCGGCCGACACCGGCGAGTCGATGCGCGAGTTCTTCGGGTTGAAGGTCTTCAGGTAATTGATGATGAAGCTCTGGCGCTTGGGCGTCGTGGGCTCCTGGATGAAGGTCTGCGGCATGCGCGCGCCTTCGCCGCCGGGGCCGGCGTTGTCGATGTAGTTGGCCATGGACAACGTCCAGGAGCCGATCATCGGCACCTTCCAGCCGAGCTTGGTCATGCCGTTGGCGATCTGCGCGAGCTCAGGGCCGATGGCGTAGGTCAGGATGGCCTCGGCGCCGGCTTCCTTGGCCTTCAGCAGCTGGGGCGTCATGTCGACGTCCTTGATGTTGAACTTCTCGACCGCGACCGGCGTGATGTTCTTCAGCTTGAGCGCCGCTTCGAGGTCGGCGCGACCGAGCTGGCCGTAGTTGGTGCTGTCAGCCAGGATGGCGACCTTCTTGAAGCCGCGCTTGGTGATGGCTTCTTCCACGATCATCGGCGCCTGGATCGAGTCGTGCGCCGCGTTGCGGAAGATGTAGTTCTCGGGCTGGCTCTCGAACTGCTTGGTGATGATGGAGCCGGTGGCCACGTTGTTCATCACCGGGATCTTGGCCTCCTGGTAGAAGCGCTGCGAGGCCAGGGCCACGCCGGTGTTGATGTAGCCGACGGTGGCGACCACCTTTTCCTTGTTGATGAGCTCCTGGGCGATCTGCACGCCGCGCTCGTTCTTGGCCTCGTCGTCGCGCTCGACGAGCTGGATCTGGCGGCCCAGCACGCCGCCGGCCTTGTTGATCTCGTCGGCGGCCAGCCGCACGCCGTCGCGCATGCTGACGCCCATCGACGAAGAGCCGCCCGTGAAGGGCCCCGCCACGCCGATCTTGATCGGGTCTGCCGCATAGGCGCCCACTGCAAAAACCGCTGCAGCCACGGCTGTCCAAACCTGCTTCATCGTTGCCTCGTCTCCGTTATCGAACGACCCGGCGTCAAGACCGGGGCCTTTGCATACGATGCCAGAGCGGCAGGCGCCGTGGGGCTATGGAAACCCGGGAGAAACTGAAGTCCCGGGGCTTCAGTTCGGCGTCAGGGTTGGGGGTTAAGGCGCATGCTCCGGCGCTAGCGACAGCGCCTCGTGCAGCAGGCGGCCGAGCTTCTCGACGCCTTCCTTGATGAGGTCAGGCGTCAGCGTCACGAACGACAGCCGCAGCGTGCGTGCATCAGGTTGGTGCGCGTAGAAGGCCGCACCCGGCACGTAGGCGATGCCGGCGTCCACCGCCTGGGGCAGCAAGGCCATCGCGTCCAGCCCGGCGGGCAGGCGGATCCAGAAGAACATCCCGCCCTGCGGGCTCTGCCATTCGCAGCCCGGCGGCAGGAAATCGCGCAGCGCCTCGGCCATGGCATCCCGGTTGGCCTTGTACCGGGCGCGGATGGACGGGATGTGGCCGTCCAGGAAGCCGTTGCGGATGACCTCGTGCACCACGCGCTGGTTGAAGCCCGGCGTGTGCAGGTCGGCGGCCTGCTTGGCCTGCAGCAGCTTGGGGTAGAGCTCCGGCGGTGCGATGAGATAGCCCAGGCGGAAGCCCGGCGTCAGCACCTTGGAGAAGGAGCCGAGGTAGAGCGAGCCCTCCGGCCACAAGCTGGACAGGGCGGCCGGCGGGGGTTCGTCGAACCACAGGTCGCCATAGGGGTTGTCTTCAACGATGGGGACGCCGGCTCGCTGCGAGGCTTCCACCACGGCGGCACGGCGCTGGGCGCCCATCACGCGGCCGGTCGGGTTCTGGTAGTTGGGCAGCAGGTAGCTGAAGCGGGTGCCGGGAGCGTCGTGCGGCAGCGCCGCAATCGCCTCGGGCAGCGGCCCTTCGGCATCGCTGGCCAGGCTGGTGAACAGCGGCTCGAAGGGCGTGAAGGCCTGCAACGCACCCAGGTAGGTGGGCGTCTCCACGGCCACGGGCGCACCCGCATCGCACAGGATCTTGCCAACCAGGTCCAGCCCCTGCTGGGAGCCGCTGGTGATCAGCACCTGGTCGGGCTGGACCTGCATGCCCAGGGTGGCCACGCGGGCGGCCACCCACTCGCGCAGCGGTGCGAAGCCTTCGCTGGCGGCGTACTGCAGGGCCTCGCGCGGCGCCTGGCTCAGCACGCGGTCGCAGGCCGCCTTCAAGGCATCGACCGGAAAGGTGTCGGCACTCGGCAGGCCGCCGGCCATCGACAGGATGCCGGGCTTCTCGGTGACCTTGAGGATTTCGCGAATGATGGACGGGTTCATGCGCGCCGCGCGGCGGGCCTGGTTCCAGACGGTGGTCATGTCGGTTACGCGTGATTTCAAAGGAGCCAGCCTAGCATCCAGCGGGCCTGCAGGCCGGCCAGGTCGAGAAGTGGGGCCTGCGCCAGCCCGAACGCCTTGCGCCCGGCTGCGGCACCGGCTGCAGCAGCTGGAAGGCCGCCTGCGGCCAGGCTTCAACCACCGCCGCCTCGCCGGGCGCCAGCGTCAGGCCATCGCCGGCCTGCAGCCAGTGGTCGCTCGTGTGCCCCGTGACAGTGAGCCACAGCCGCCCCTGCGTGACGACGAGCCGCCGCGGCAGGCGGGCCGGGGCCAGGGTCAGCGCCTGGCCGGGCGCCAGGCAGGTAAGAAATTGGTCGGGCATGGCGTTCTCCCTCAGTGAATCGGCTGTCGCTTGCCCCACCACACCACGGCCAGCACCGCGAGGGCGAACACGATGGTCATGGCATCCAGGCGCTCCCCGAGCAGCGGCACGGCGAACAGCATGGACAGGAAGGGCTGCAGCACCTGGACCTGGCTGACCCGCAGCGTGCCGCCCAGGGCCAGCCCGCGGTACCACGCGAAGAAGCCGATCCACATCGACACGAGCGACACGTAGGCGAAGCCCATCCAGGCCGAGGCCGCCACCGGCGCGGCCGGGCGGGTCAGCACCGCCAGGGGCAGCGTGACGGGCAGGCTGATCACCAGCACCCAGCAGATGACCTGCTCCGCCGTCAGCCCGGTCGACAGCCGTGCCCCGCTGACATAACCGGCCGACGCGCACAGCACCGCGCCGAGCAACAGGCCGTCGGCCAGTTCCAGCGCCCCGGCGCCGCGCCAGGCCGCGAAGCCGATGACCAGGCCCAGCCCCGCCAGCGCGCAGGCCCAGAAGCCCGCGCTGGGCCGCTGCCGCAGCACCAGGGCCGCGGTCACGGCCGTGGCCAGCGGCAGCACGCCCGAGATGACCGAGGCATGCACCGCATCCACATGCCGCACCGCCAGCCCCAGCAGCAGCGGCCAGCCGAACACGACGCCGGCAGCCGTGAACGCCAGCAGCCGCCATTCGCGGCCCTGCGGCCGTCGTGCCCGCGTCAGCGCGAGGTAGGCCAGCGACAGCCCGCCTGCCACCGCCGCGCGACCGAAGGCGACGAAGGCCGGGGCCAGTTGGGGCGCCTCGGCGCTGCCGCCAGCCAACCGCGTCATCGGGATGCTGAGCGCAAACATCACCACGCCGGCCAGCCCCAGCAGCAGGCCGCGGGTAGCGTCGGTGGCGGCAGGGAGGGAGGCAAGTCGGGGCATGACCGCAGTCTGGCGCACGCCACCAGTACAGACCCAGTACAGTCAGCCAACCACACCTCGAATCTGTACTGCCATGTCGACCGGTACACCACCCCCATTGCTGCGCGGCGCCAGCCTGCCGCTGGCCGAGCAGCTCGCGCAGCGCTACGCCCAGCGCATCCGCGAGCGGCTGTTGGCGCCGGGCGCCCGGCTGCCGTCGGTGCGCGACTGCGCCCGCCAGCATGGCGTGAGCCCGCACACCGTCGTGGCGGCCTACGACCAGCTCCAGGCGGCGGGGATGGTCGAGGCCCGCAGCCAGCGCGGCTTCTACGTGCGCGAGACCCGGCCCGCGGCGCGCGCACCGGCGGCGCCCACGCCGCCGGTGGTCCGCCAGGCCCCGATGGACGCCACCGCCCTCATCCGCGGCATGTTCGAGGCCGACGCCGCCCGCTCGCCTGGCCTGGGCACCCTGCCCGCCGACTGGCTGGACGCGCCGCTGCTGCAGTCCGCCCTGCGCCGCCTGAACACCGGCGATGCGCAGGCCGTGCAGGTCAGCTACGGCGACCCCAGCGGCGACCTGCGGCTGCGCCACGCGCTGGTGCAGCGCCTGGGCGACCTGGGCGTGCACACCCGCCCCGAGCACTTGCTGACCACCCACGGCGCCACGCATGCGCTGGACCTCATCATCCGCACCCAGCTGCAGCCGGGCGACGCCGTGCTGATCGACGACCCCGGCTGGGCCGTGATGTTCGCCCGCCTGACCCAGGCCGGCATCCGCCTGCTGCCGGTGCCACGCGCCCGCCAGGGTGCGCCAGGGCCGGACCTGGACGTGCTCGCCCGCCTGGCCGCCGAGCACGCCCCGCGGGCCTACCTGACGGTGTCGGTGCTGCACAACCCCACCGGCCATAGCATCAACCTCGCCACCGCGCACCGGCTGCTGCGGCTGGCGGATGCGCACGACTTCTTCATCGTCGAGGACGACAGCTACGGTTTCCTGGCGCCCGAGCACCTGCCGCGGCTGGCGGCACTGGACGGGCTGCGGCGGGTGATCTACGTCAGCGGCTTCTCCAAGGTGCTGACGCCGGCCTGGCGCGTCGGCTACCTCGCCGCCTCGCCCGAGCGGCTGCACGCGCTGACCGACACCAAGCTGCTGGACGGCCTGACCAGCTCCCCCGTCATGGAACGCGCCGTCGCCCTGTGCCTGGAGCAGGGGCGGCTGCGCCGGCATGCACAGCGGCTGCGCGAGCGGCTGGCGCAGGCCCGGCAACGGGTGTCGGCGCTGGCCTCGCGGCATGGCTTTGCCTGGGGCGCGCCGCCGGACGGCTTGTTCGGCTGGCTGGACGTGGGCGTGGACACCGAGCGCATCGCGCAACCCCTGCTGGACGCCGGCTGGCTGACCGCGCCGGGGGCCCTGTTCAGCGTCACCCGCCAGCCCGGCTCGCTGATGCGCATCAACCTGGCCACGTCGCAGGATCCGGCCTTCTGGAACACCCTGAGGCAGCTGGCCGACGAGCAGGCCCGGCCGGCCCGCCGGGCCTGAAAACCCGCGAAAAATTCTCGGCCACACAGCCTGCGCTCAGCCAGTGGCGCCGAGGCTGCCGCACAATCCGCGCCGCCCGGGGCCGCCCCGCCTGCGGCTCCTGAACGTGCCCATGAGCGATCCCTTGAAATTCCTTGTTGTCGACGCCCTGGCCGGCGTCCAGACCTTTGCCCGGCAGCTGCTGCAGGGCTATGGCTTCTCCACGGCGTCCATCCTGTGCTGCGCGAACACCGAAGAAGCCCTGGCCCAGGGCCTGCTGTTTAAGCCCGATTTCCTGATTACCGACTGGTTCCCCAAGGCCGACCTCACCGGCCCGGCGCTGTTCCAGCGCCTCAAGCAGGACGCAGCCCCCAAGCTGCGCCTGGCGCTGATGAGCTTCGAGGTCACGCCCGCCCATGAAGCCCAGGCCCGCGAACTCGGTTCGCACTTCCTGCTGAAAAAGCCCTTCACCGCTGAAGAGCTCAAGACCACCATGGGCCGCGCGCTCGAAGGCCTGGCCAAGGACAACCCGTCGCTGCACCAGCGCCTGGCCAGCACCATGCGCGCCGCCCAGCCGCGCGGCGAGATGCCGCGCGTGGCCGTGCCGGTGCTGCCGATCGAGCCCATCATCAAGCAGGGCGACCGGGTGCGCTACCAGGGTGCCATCCACGAGGCGCAGTACGTGGTGCACCGCCACGGCGAGACCGTGGTGCAGCTCAAGGGCCAGGCCGGCTTCGTGCCGGTCAGCAAGCTGCAGCCGGCCTGATCTCAGAAGCCGCCGAAGGCGATCAGGCCGATCAGCAGCGGATAGGGCAGCGCCACGGTCGGCCGCAGCGCGCTCTTCAGATACTGCGCCGCCAACCCGAGGCCGCGGGGGCGGTGGGCCTGCCAGTCGCTGTGCAGCTGCATGGGCACGGCGCCCTGCCCTTCGCGGGCGCCCGCACGCAGGCCCGCCTCGACCGCCAGCAGCCGCTCACCCAGCCGCGCCTGGAAGGTCTTGAGCACCGCCTCCTGCAGCCACAGCAGGGTCAGCAGCAGCATGGCCAGCGTGTTGTCGGGCACCAGCACCGTGGCGGCAAAGGCCACCAGCTTCACGCCCAGGGCCAGGCCTTCGTAGCGCTCGTGCTGGCCTTGCAGCGCCAGCCACTCCTGCTGCAGCCCGTCGCTCATTTGGCCTCCAGCACTTCCCAGCGCTCGAGCAGCACCAGCAATTCCTCGTCCACCTGCGCCGCGCGCTCGGTCACGGCCTGGATGCGGGCGGCGCCTTGGGCGTAGAGCTCGGTGCCCGCCAGCAGCGCATTGAGCTGGGTCTGCTCCGCCTCCAGCGCGGCGATCTGCTGCGGGATCTCCTCCAGCTCGCGCTGCTCCTTGTAGCTGAGCTTGCGTTTGGTCGCGACGACGGGCGCCGCGGCTGGCGCGGGCGGCGGCGGCGCCACGGCGGGGGCTGCCTGGGCCTGCAGCGCCGCGGCGCGCTTGGACTGGGTCAGCCAGTCCTGCACGCTGCCTTCGTACTCACGCCAGCGGGCATCGCCTTCGAACACGATGGTCGAGGTGACCACGTTGTCCAGGAAACGCCGGTCGTGGCTGACGAGGAAGACCGTGCCGTCGTACTCGGCCAGCAGCTCTTCCAGCAGCTCCAGCGTCTCGATGTCGAGGTCGTTGGTGGGCTCGTCCAGCACCAGCACGTTGGCGGGGCGGGCGAACAGGCGCGCCAGCAGCAGCCGATTGCGCTCGCCACCGGACAGCGTACGCACCGGCGAATTGGCCCGCGCGGGCGAGAACAGGAAGTCGCCGAGGTAGCTCTTCACGTGCTTTCTCTGCGTGCCGATCTCGATCCATTCCGAGCCCGGGCTGATGGTGTCGGCCAGCGTGGCGTCGAGGTTGAGCGTGTCGCGCATCTGGTCGAAGTAGGCGACGGTCAGGCGCGAGCCCAGGCGCACCGTGCCGCTGTCCGGTGGCAGCTCGCCGAGGATCATCTTCAGCAGCGTCGTCTTGCCCGCACCGTTGGGGCCGATCAGGCCGACCTTGTCGCCGCGCAGGATGGTGCCGCTGAAGCCACGCACGATGGCGCGGTCACCGAAGCTCTTGGACACGTCCTCCAGCTCCGCGACGATCTTGCCGCTGCTCGCCCCGGTGTCGATGTCCAGCCGCACCTTGCCCTGCACGTCGCGCCGCGCGGCATGCTGCTGGCGCATCTCCTGCAGGCGCTGCACGCGCGCCACCGAACGGGTCCGGCGGGCCTCCACGCCCTTGCGGATCCAGACCTCCTCCTGCGCCAGCAGCTTGTCGAAGCGCGCATTGGCCAGGGCCTCGTTCTCCAGCTCGTAGGCCTTGGCGGCCTGGAAGGCGGCAAAGTTGCCCGGGTAGCCGCGCAGCTGGCCGCGGTCCAGCTCGACGATGCGGTTGGCCACGTTGTCCAGGAACTGACGGTCGTGGGTGATCAGCAGCAGCGAGCCCTTGAAGTCGTTGAGCAGGCCTTCCAGCCAGGCGATGGCGTCGAGGTCGAGGTGGTTGGTGGGCTCGTCCAGCAGCAGCACATCCGGCTGCGCCACCAGCGCCCGGCCCAGGGCCACGCGCTTCTTCAAGCCGCCGGAGAGGCTGCCGACCAGCCGCGAGCCGTCCAGGCCGAGGCGGTGCAGGGTTTCGTCGACGCGCTGCTCCCAGTTCCAGGCGCCGATGTGCTCGATGCGCTCCTGCACCCAGGCCAGATCGTCGTTCTCGTCGTGCCGCTCGTAGCGCTCGCGCAGGGCCCTGGCCTCGGCCACGCCCTCGCTGACGACATCGAAGATGGTGGCGTCGCCGCGCAGCTCGGGCTCCTGCGGCACGTAGACATTGGTGAGACCTTGCTGCTGCTGCAGCAGGCCATCGTCGAGCTTCTCGAGGCCCGCGAGGATCTTCAGCAGCGAGGACTTGCCCGTGCCGTTGCGGCCGATGAGGCCGACGCGCTCGCCGGTTTCGAGGGCGAAGTTGGCGCCATCCAGCAGCGCGACGTGGCCGAAGGCGAGATGGGCGTTGGAAAGGGAGAGGACTGCCATCGGGGGATTGTCCCCCGAGGTGTCAACGTGGCGCGCCTGAGCCCGCCATGTGCTGGTCGACCCCATCCAGCACCGCCTCGGGCGCGTCGGCTTCGGCCGGGGTCTCGTGGTTCAGCACGGCGTGCAGGCGGGCGGTGTCGAGGTCGCCCGTCCACTTGCCCACCACCACGGTCGCGATGCCGTTGCCGACCAGGTTGGTCAGCGCACGGGCTTCGGACATGAAGCGGTCGATGCCCAGGATGAGCGCCAGCCCCGCCACCGGCACATGGCCCACGGCGGAGAGCGTGGCCGCCAGCACGATGAAGCCGCTGCCGGTCACGCCGGCTGCACCCTTGGAGGTCAGCAGCAGCACCCCCAGCAAGGTGAGCTGCTGGGTCAGCGTCATGGGCGTGTCGGTGGCCTGGGCGATGAAGACCGCCGCCATGGTCAGGTAGATGGAGGTGCCGTCGAGGTTGAAGGAGTAGCCGGTGGGAATGACCAGGCCGACCGTGGACTTGCGCACGCCGAGGTTCTCGAGCTTGGCCATCATGCGCGGCAGCACCGACTCGCTGGACGAGGTGCCCAGCACGATGAGCAGCTCCTCCTTGATGTACTTGATGAACTTCCAGACCGAGAAGCCGTGCAGCCGGGCCACCGTGCCGAGCACCAGGAAGATGAAGATCAGGCAGGTGGCGTAGAACGCGCCCATCAGCTTGGCCAGCGACACCAGCGAGCCCACGCCGTACTTGCCGATGGTGAAGGCCATGGCGCCGAAGGCGCCGATGGGAGCCACCTTCATGATCATGCCGACGATGGCGAACAGCACGTGCGAGGTCTTCTCGATGCCGTCGAACACCAGCGTGCCGCGGCCGCCGAAGCGGTGCAGCGCAAAGCCGAACAGCACCGAGAACAGCAGCACCTGCAGCATCTCGCCCTTGGCGAAGGCGTCCACCACCGAGTTCGGGATGATGGCCAGCAGGAACTCCACCGTGCCCTGCATCTTGCCGGGACCGGTGTAGGCGGCGATGCCCTTGGTGTCGAGCGTGGCCGGGTCGACATGCATGCCGGCGCCGGGCTGTGCGAGGTTGACGACGATGAGGCCCACGATCAGCGCCAGCGTCGAGACGATCTCGAAGTACAGCAGCGCATAGCCGCCGGTCTTGCCGACGCGCTTCATGTCCTCCATGCCCGCGATGCCCACCACCACCGTGCAGAAGATGATGGGCGCGATGATCATCTTGATGAGCTTGATGAAGCCGTCACCCAGCGGCTTGAGCGCCTCGCCCGTCTGCGGGAAGAAGTGGCCGACCAGCACGCCGATCAGGATGGCCGTGACCACCTGGACGTAGAGCGACTTGTAGAGGGGCTGACGCCCGGCGGGGCTGGCTGACATGGACATGCGCGTCTCCTGCGGCCCTTCGTGCGGGGCCAGCGCGTCAGCTTAGGTCGCCGGACGTTTCGGATTCATGTGGCTTCCCACATGAATTGCAACCGCCGCGGGCCTACCCCAGCAGTTGGCGGGCGTGGTGCCGCAGGTGGTCGTCGATGAAGCTCGCGATGAAGTAGTAGCCGTGGTCGTAGCCGGCATGACGGCGCAGGGTCAGCGGCTGGCCCACCGCGGCGCAGGCGGCTTCATACGCCTGCGGGTGCAACTGCTCGGCGAGGAACTTGTCCGCCAGGCCCTGGTCGATCAGGATGCCACCCGGGTACGGCGCGCTGGCCTGCAAACGCATCAAGGCGCTGGCGTCGTGCGCGGCCCAAGCGCTGCGGTCGTCACCCAGATAGCCGCTGAAGGCCTTCTCGCCCCAGGGACACTGGGTGGGCGCCGCAATCGGCGCGAAGGCCGACAGCGACTGAAAGCGCCCCGGGTGGCGCAGCGCCAGCGTCAGCGCACCGTGGCCGCCCATGGAATGGCCGAAGAGGCCGACCTTCTCCAGGCCCGTCTCCCTTTGAACCAGCGGCAGCAGCTCGTTCATCAGGTAGCTCTCCATGCGCCAGTGCCTGGCCCAGGGCTCGCGGGTGGCGTCCAGGTAGAAGCCGGCACCGACGCCGAAATCCCAGCTGTCGCTCTCGCCCGGCACCTGCGCGCCGCGCGGGCTGGTGTCGGGCATCAGCAGCGCGAGCCCCAGCTCAGCCGCCAGCCGCTGGGCGCCCGCCTTGATGGTGAAGGTCTCCTCGGTGCAGGTCAGCCCTGCGAGGAAGACAAGCAGGGCCCGCGGCTCAGGCGGCGTGAAAAGGGCGAACTTCATCGGCAGGCGGATCTCGGCCGAGTCGTGCTGATGAAAGCGCTGGGTGCCGCCGAAGCAGCGGTGTTCGTTCAGGGTCTGCATGGCGTGAGTGTGGCTGCTCCAGCGCAACTTTGCTCGACCTGGCCCGCACACCGCGACCTCTCTTGCCCCGAAGCGACCGGACAACCCCACACCAGCCGCGACGATACTGACGCCATGCGCCGCCGCCACGCCCTGACTGACCGCCTTCGCCGGCCTGCTGTTGTCGTCAGCAGCCTGCTGATGCTGCAGCCGCAGTTCGCATCGGCCGAGCCGGCAGCATGCGATGCCGTGACCGTCCAGCCACTGCCGGTGCGCCAGACCCGCCCGGCGGCCTGCATCGAGGTACAACTGGCGCACGGCAGCGTGCTGCTCGACAAGGCCCTGGTGGACGCCCACGCCCGCGGCCTGCTCCACTCGCACCCGGGTGATGCCCGCCGCTCGCAATGGACGACCCGGCAGGCCCTGGACCTGCTGATACGAACCGCCCCTCGCGCCGAGTCACAGGCCTGTGCCCGCGTGGACGGTCGAGAAGGCGGAGGCGACTGGCAGTTCTACGTCGCCCTGCAGCTGGACAGCGGCTGGGCGAGCGTCGAGCCCGCTGGCTCAACAACCCCAGTCAGCAGCCTGGAGGTACGGCAGCGCCATGCGAGCTGCGCATCAGGGCTGGGCGTGACCGGCACCCGCGTCTATCGCCTGCCCGACGGCCGCCCCTTGCTCGCTCTGGTGACTTCCGTGTCCTGAGCCCATGTACTCACAGCCCCAAGACCGGCCATGAGCCTCTCTTTCCAGACCTATCTCGTCGGCGGCGCGGTGCGCGACCGCCTGCTTGGGCTGCCGGTGCAGGACCGCGACTGGGTGGTCGTGGGCGCTTCGCCGGCCGACCTGCTGGCGGCCGGCTACCAGCCGGTGGGCAAGGACTTCCCGGTCTTCCTGCATCCCCGCACCCATGAGGAAGTGGCCCTGGCGCGCACCGAGCGCAAGACGGCTGCGGGCTATCACGGCTTTGCCTTTCATGCGGCGCCCGACGTGACGCTGGAGCAGGACCTGGCGCGGCGCGACCTGACCATCAATGCGATGGCCGAGGATGAACACGGCCAGGTCATCGACCCCTACGGCGGCCAGCGCGACCTGGCGGACCGGGTGCTGCGCCATGTCTCGCCCGCCTTTGCCGAAGACCCGGTGCGCATCCTGCGCCTGGCGCGCTTCGCAGCCCGCTTTGCCGACTTCCGCGTGGCGCCCGAGACCGTGGCGCTGATGCGCGAGATGGTGGCAGCCGGCGAAGTCGACGCGCTGGTGGCCGAGCGGGTGTGGCAGGAGCTTTCGCGCGGGCTGATGGAGCGCCGGCCCTCGCGGATGTTCGAGGTGCTGCGCGATGCCGGCGCCTTGCAGAAGCTGCTGCCCGAGGTGGAGGCCCTCTTCGGTGTGCCGCAGCCCGATGCCCACCATCCTGAGATCGACACGGGCGTTCACCTGCTGATGGTGCTGGACCAATGCGCGCGCCTGGGTGCCCCGTTGACGGTGCGTTATGCCTGCCTGTGCCACGACCTCGGCAAGGGCACCACGCGGCCGGCGGAATGGCCACGCCACATCGCCCACGAGGTGCGCAGCGAGAAGCTCGCCCGCGGCGTGAGCGCACGCTGGAAGGTGCCGAGCGACTGCCGCGAACTCGCGGAGCTGGTGGCGCGCGAGCACACGCATGTGCACCAGAGCGGGACCTTCAGCGCCGAGGCACGGCTGCGCCTGCTGGAACGCTGCGACGCCTGGCGGCGGCCCGAGCGTTTTGCCGAACTGTTGCTGGCATGTGAATGCGATGCCCGAGGCCGGCTCGGCCTGGAGGACCGCGACTACCCGCAGCGCGAGCAATTGTTGGCCGACCTGCGGGCAACGCAAGCGGTCGATCTCGCCGCCACGAGTGCGGCCGCGATCGCGCGCGGCGCCACCGGCCCGGCCATCGGCGCGGCAGTCAGGCAGGCGCGCCTGCAGGCTTTGCGTTCGTTCACCGACACGGCCTGACGCTTCTCGCTACAGTCGGCGGCTTTGCCGGCACCAACCGGCGACCCCCGCATCAGATCGAGGCCGGCATGAGGGCAACAAGGGCAGT
>JAIPCJ010000064.1 GCA_021738245.1 Methylotenera sp.
AGTGCACCGCCTTCGCACAGACCGCGGGCTGGGACGGCGCCGGCTGCGCGCAGCAGGCCAACAGCTACCAGGGCGGTGGCAAGTGGCAGGTGGCCTCGTTCGGCACCGACCCCAAGGGCACCAACTCGCAAGGCGAGACCACGACCGCCGGCTATGGCCAGTTGCGCTTCTCGCTGGAGGAGAAGGGCCTGCCGGTGGACGGCAACGTCGGCCTGCGCGTGGTGCACACCAAGAACGAAGCCAAGGGCTACACCTCGCTCAGCGTGGCCACCGTGCCCACCGGCGCCGTGCTCGCCCCGGGCGTGACGCTGCCCAACTTCAGCGCGGCCACCATCGCGGCGAACACCCGCGAGCAGGACATCAACCAGAGCTTCACCGACTTCCTGCCCAGCCTGAACCTGCGCCTGAAGGCCTCGCAGGACCTGCAGTTCCGCTTCGCGATCTCGCGCGGCCTCTCGCGACCACGCCTGGACCAGATGCAGGCCTACCTGCCGATGAAGCTGACGCTGGACGTCGACACGCCGGCCCAGGGCTCTACGGCGCCCCCCATCGTCAAGGCCGTCAAGCTGACCGGCACGGCCGGCGGCAACCCGGAGCTCAAGCCCATCCGCTCGACCCAGGAGGACGTGACGGCCGAGTGGTACTTCGCCAAGGGCAGCTCGCTGACGATGGCGGTCTTCAACAAGGACCTGAAGGACATCATCCTCAACCAGACCTTCAACCGCACCATCCTCGACAGCGACGGCAAGCCGGTCAACTTCGTGATGAACGGCCCGGTCAACGGTGCCAAGGGTTATGCCCGCGGCGCGGAGATCGCCTACCAGCAGTACTTCGACTGGGTGCCCTCATGGCTGCAGGGCCTGGGCCTGCAGGCCAACTACACCTATGTGGACAGCAAGGTGAAGCGCTACAACGCCGTCTACAGCGCCTATTGCACGCCCGGTGCCGGTCAGGAAAACCTGAACCTGTACATCAACGGCTGCGACACCGACGGCCGCACCTTCGGCGACATGCCCTTGGACAACCTCTCGCGCAACACCTACAACATCGCGCTGCTGTTCGACCGCGGGCCGCTGTCGGCGCGCATCGCCTACAACTGGCGGGGCCGCTACCTCTACGGCGTGGCGCTGAACTCCGACAACACCGGCCCCAACCAGACCAACGCCCTGGACACCAACCCGGCCAGCGCCACCTACAACCGGCACGACATCAGCCTCCCACTGGGCCTGCCGCTGTGGGCCGACGCCTACGGCCAGGTCGACCTGGGGCTGCACTACACGGTGAGCGACAGCTTCAAGCTCGGGCTGGATGTGACCAACGTGACGAACAAGACCTACAAGCAGATCATGCAGCAGCACATCGGCTTGATCGGTCACAACTACTTCACGTCGGGGCGCAGCTTCAAGCTGAGTGCGCAGTACAGCTTCTGAACATCGGCCGGATCCGCCCGGCTCGTAAGGAAAGGGCACCGCTTGCGGTGCCCTTTTTTCATGGCTTGGACGGAGTGGCGGCTTGCCGCAGGACGCTCGTGGAGGTGGGTGCGGTGACTGGATTAGGCTGATTGCCGTCGTTCGAGTCATGTATGACCGGCGACAGCTATTGACCCTTTGCCGTCATCTGTACCGAGCGATTCCGCACCCTGGAGCGGGCACTCAAGGATGCGCACAATCGCCGCAGTGGATCGTCCGTCTTCATGCGCGGGTTAGGCATCACAGTGCGGCCACTTACACGCCGACGAGCTTTCGGACCCAGTCGATTGCTGTAAACAGCTTCTCACCCAAATCACCGGCAAGGTTCACGCCATCAAGGGTTGACCTTACGCGGCCGAGTAAACCAGAAGCGCCACCCGAGGTAGTTGCAATGCGGGCCTCTCGGAGATTACCGATTTCTCGGAACAGCTGCTCTCGTCGTTCTACAAGCTGTTTGGCTCGATCCGCTATTGAAAGGACGTACTGTCGAGACTGAAGGTCTTGACTGAGTCCGTCGCGGACTGCTTCGACTCTGCTCATCAAGGCCACGACCTTCGTCGCCTGACCATCCTTCAGGTACCGGTCGCTCAAGCAAAACGAAAGGCGTCCAAGCAAGTCCTGGAGTTGTGCGCTGCTGGGGCAACCGCGGGCAACGAAGTCGGCAATCAAAGTCCTGTCGTTTTCGGTGCCCGCGTGGCGACGCACTAATCGTTCGAGAATCTCAACAACGTGTGCGACCTTCGCATCAATCTCTCGACTTGCCTCGGAGATCGATAGAAGCTTCGCGGGCACGGCGCTCGCGAGAGTTTGATACTCGGCACGAAAGTCAGGCAAGTTGTCGGCCACACTACGGATGCGGCCAAGCAGTTCGAGGAGTGAGTCCTGAGTCCAGTCCTTGCCGAGCGGGAGAACGATTGACTCATCAAGACCCTTTACCAGAACGCACATCGCGGGGAGGTCGCGTTGTGACACGCCGAACAGTTTCATGAACTCCGGGACAAACAACGCCATAGCACGCGCCGACTTGTCGGCAACCTCTTGACGATACGGTGCACCCTCGTTGCTCATGTCGCGAAAGACTTCGGCGTCTCTCAGAGAGTAGGCAAGGCCCCGGCGCCCATGCGAGGGGAAGGCGCTACCGCGGAGGGTAGCGAACTCGCCGTATCCCTTGTCAAGACCAAGTGGGGTATTGGCGCTTGGGTGAATCAGCAAGAAGGCAACTTCTTCACCTAGAGTTGCGTCGGCATCGAATAACTCGGCGATCAATCGCGACACTTTGCGTTGATCTTCTTGCGCCGGAGCAAGCATGACGCAAAGGACACGCTGTTCCTCCTGGCGTGCGTGGAACCACTGGACCAGTTCCTGTGGTGTGGCTGAGGTGATGATCATGTGGCGGTCGCGGTGGCGGACGAGGACGGTACGGAGGTCGGGGCTTGTGATGCCTACCCGGAAATCTGCCCGATGCATGCGGAATCAGCACCATTAGATTCATGGAGGCAACCGGCGCTCATCGAAGCGACTCTGCCAGCCGCTTGGGCGCTGCACAACGGTGGGTATTCACGGCCCAGACTTGCTCATTTGAAACCTGCTGAGCTCTAACAAGTGGAGCAAGTTGGCTGCCGCACAGCAGCCGTTCGCAAATGTCTCCTCCTGGCCGACAGCGCACCTCCGCACGAGCTGATTGGGGGTTCGCAACCGCTGCACAGCTGCCTTCCGCCTACTCTCACTATTCCCTGACTCCCCACGCCGACGCCGACCTCAGGCGACTAACCCCTACCGCCCCACCCCCGCCGCGCAGTAGTGCCGAATGAACTCCTCATGCCCCGGCATCACCCCCACGCAGTTCGCGATGGTGTCTGACACGCCCTTGAGATAGGCCGCCGTCTCCTCCACGCCCTGCAGCTCCGTCAGCGGCAGCCAGCGCCGCGGACGCAGGTTCTGGCCCTCCATCACCTCGAACCAGCTGGGTTCGCGGAAGAGGTCGGTGTCGACGTAGACGAGGCGGCCGCTGGCGGCGTAGAGGTCCATGCGCCAGCGCAGTTTGTCGGGCACGGCCATGTGGGCGCAGGCGTCCCAGAAGCCGCCGTCCTGTCGTTGGTTGAGGTGGTAGTGCAGCACGATGAAGTCGCGCACGGACTCGTAGCGTTCGCGGCTGCGGCGGTTGTATTCGGCAATCTCGGTGGGGTCGAAGCCTTCGTGCGGGAAGGCTTCGATGAGCCCGGCCACGCCCATCTGGATCAGGTGCAGCGCGGTCGACTCCAGCGGCTCGACGAAGCCGGCCGACATGCCAATGGCTACGACGTTGCGCGCCCAGGCAGCCTCGCGCATGCCGGTGCGAAAGCGGATGAGGCGCGGGTCGGCGAGGGGCGGCGCATCGAGGTGGCGCAGCAGCACGCTGGCAGCCTCGTCGTCGCTCATGTGCTGGCTTGAATAGACATGGCCATTGCCCACGCGGTGTTGCAACGGGATGCGCCATTGCCAGCCTGCGCGGTGGGCGGTGGCGCGGGTGTAGGGGAGCAGAGGCTGCGTGCTCTCGCTCGGCACGGCCCAGGCCCGGTCGCAGGGGAGCCAGTGGCGCCAGTCTTCGAAGCCAACGCCGAGGGCCTTGTCGATCAGGAGGCCGGCAAAGCCGGTGCAGTCCAGGAAGAGGTCGCCCGCCACCTGCTCGCCGCTTTCCAGCTGCACGGCGCGCACATGGCCCTGGGTCGGGCCGGGTTGGTCGTCGAGCAGCACGCGCACGACCTTGCCTTCGGTGCGGCGCACGCCGCGCTGCTCGCTCAGGGCGCGCAGGTGCCGTGCATACAGGCCGGCGTCGAAATGGTAGGCGTAGGCCAAATCGGCCAGCGGCGAGTTCTGCATCTCGCGCCGGGGCAGCATGAACCGGCCCGCCCGGGCCGCCGCGGCAGACATGACGTAGGCCTCGATCGGCTGCGCGCGGCCGAGGGCGCGCATGCGCAGCCAGTACTGGGTGAAGTCGACTGGCCACAGCGGCTCCTTGCCGACGCGGCCGAAGCCGTGGAAGTAGCGCTCGCCCTGCCGGCCCCAGTTGACGAACTCGATGCCGAGCTTGAAGGTGGCCTGCGTGGCCTTCATGAACGCGGCCTCGTCCAGGCGGGCCAGGCCATTGAACATGCTGATCAACGGGATGGTGGCTTCGCCCACGCCCAGGATGCCGATTTCCTCGGACTCCACGAGGCGGATCTCATACGGCGGCTTGAGCACCGCGCTCAGGGCGGCAGCCGACATCCAGCCTGCGGCGCCGCCGCCGACGATGACGATCTTTCGGAGCGGCTTGGCGCTGTTCTGCATCTCGGGGTGTCTCCAGGGGTGGCGGGTCAGGCCCGGGCGCCGATCCGCGCGCGCAGGAACTCGGCGTGCGGCGGCATGCGGGCTGCAAGCTGGGCGATGGCCGCGTGCCGCTCGGCGAGGAGGTGCGCCGCGGCGGGGGCGGGCACGTCGTCCAGCCAGGGGTTGCGGCGCTGGGGCCAGTGCTGCATGCCGGCGTGGATGGCGAGCCAGCTGGTCTCGTCGAAGGCTTCGTCGTCGTAGTTGTGCAGCAGGCCGGTCTCGCGCCAGGCGTGCAGCTTGTAGGCCAGGGTCTCGGGCAGGGGCATGCCGGTCATGTGCTGCCAGAAGGCACTGTCACGCCGCTCGCTGAGGCAGTAATGCAGGATGATGAAGTCGCGGATGCGCTGGTATTGGCGCGTCTGCTGGGCATTGAAATGAGCCGGCGCCCCGCCTTGCGGGTCAGGCTGGCTCAGCAGCGGGATGAGCCGGCCCAGCGCGTTGTGCACGAGGAAGATGGCGGTGGATTCCAGCGGCTCGACGAAGCCGCCCGCCAGCCCGATGGCGACCACGTTGTGCTGCCAGAAGCGCTCGCGGTGGCCGGTCTGGAAGCGCAACAGGCGCGGCTCCGACAGGGGCGGGGCGTCGAGTTGCGCCAGCAGCTGGGCGCGGGCGCGGTCTTCGTCGATGTGGCGGCTGCTGAACACATGGCCGTGCCCGGTACGGTCCTGCAGCGGGATGCGCCAGCACCAGCCGGCTTCCATGGCAGTGGAGCGGGTGTAGGGCAGCAGCGGGCCTGGCGCGCGCTCGGCGGGCACGGCCCAGGCGCGGTCGACCGGCAGCCAGTGGCTGTAGTCCACAAACGCCTGCGCAAGCGTCTGCTCCATCAGCACCGAGGCGAAGCCGGAGCAGTCGATGAAGAGGTCGCCGTCGATGTCGCGTCCGTCGGCCAGGCGCAGGGCCTGCACCCCGCCGTCGGGCCGGCGGGCAATGTCGACCACGCGGCCTTCCACGCGCCGGGCGCCGCGGCTTTCGGCCAGTTGGCGCAGGAAGTGGGCATAGCGCGTGGCGTCGAAGTGATAGGCGTAGGTGTAGCGCGCGCCGAGGCCATCGCCGGCATCCGGCAGCCTGAAGCGGCCGTGCCGCGCCATGACGGTGGGCAGGCAGAAGTCGCCCAGGCCGCCGTCGCAGCGTGCATCGAGCCGGCGGTACTGGCCCCATAGCGCCATCGGGCCGCTCAGGGGCCCGAAGTCGCCGAAGGTGTGGAAGTAATGCTCGCCGGGGCGCCGCCAGTCGCAGAACTGGATGCCGAGCTTGTAGCTGCCGCCCGTGGCCGCGAGGAAGGCGGCTTCGTCGATGCCCAGCAGCTGGTTGAAGTTGCGGATCGACGGGAAGGTGGCTTCACCCACGCCGATGGTGCCGATGACCTCGGACTCGACGAGGGTGACCTCGGCGCCCCGCAGGCCCGTGGCCAGGGCGGCGGCCGACATCCAGCCGGCCGAGCCGCCCCCGAGGATGACGATGCGCCGAGGCGGGCCGAGGTGCGGGCTCATGCAGGTGTCTCCTGGCTGTTCTTGTAGCCGGGAGCTTAGGCGCGAGCCAGGGCGGGTCGAATCGGCGCTATCCCTCTGAGGGCTTGCCGCAGGCCGTCAGACCTTGCCGGCGCGGCGCTCGGCGAGGAAGTCGGCATAGGCCAGCGCGCTGCGCTTGAGGGTGCGCTGCTGGGTGTCGAAATCGACATGCACGAGGCCAAAACGGCGCTCGTAGCCGAAGGCCCATTCGAAGTTGTCCATCAGCGACCAGATGAAGTAGCCGCGCACGTCCACGCCGTGGTCCATGGCACGCGAGCAGGCCGCGAAGTGGCGCTTGATGTAGGCCTGGCGCTGCACGTCGTCCACCTGGCCGGCGCCGTCCACGCCGTCGTGGCTGGACATGCCGTTCTCGGTCACGTAGATCGGCGGCAGGTTGGGGTAGTCGCGCTTGAAGGCCTCGAAGAGATCTTGCATGCCTTGCGGGTAGACCTCCCAGTCCATCGTCGTGCGCTCGACCTCGGGGTGGCGCACCCAGTCGATGGTGTCGGGCCCCTGGGAGCGCAGCACGGCGCGGCTGTAGAAGTTGATGCCCAGGTAGTCGATCGGGCGGCGGATGATGTCCATGTCGCCGGCCAGCACCAGGGGCTCGGCACCCTTCCAGTAGCGCCACAGGTCGGCGGGGTATTCGCCCTTGAGCAGCGGGTCCAGCACCCAGCGGTTCTGGAAGGTCTCGAACAGATGGGCGGCGTCGCGGTCGGCGGCACTGTCGCTGTCGGCATAGCCGGGCGCGCAGTTGGCGACGATGCCGTGCAGCGCCTGCGGCGCATTGGCCCGCAGCGCCGGCAGCGCCAAGCCGTGGCCCAGCAGCAGGTGATGCATGGCCTGCGCGGCCCACCGCGGGTGGGCGAGACCCGGTGCATGATGGCCGTCGCCATAGCCGAGCCAGGCGGAGCACCAGGGTTCGTTGTGCGTCGTCCAGGCGGCCACGTCGCCATGGCCGGCGAGCTGACGGCTCATCAGGTCGGCGTAGTCGGCGAAGCGGTAGGCCGTCTCGCGGTTGAGCCAGCCGCCGCGGTCTTCCAGGTGTTGGGGCAGGTCCCAGTGGTAGAGGGTCACGAAGGCGCGGATGCCGCGCGTGGCCAGGCCGTCGAGGAGGCGCTTGTAGAAGTCGATGCCGCGGGTGTTGGGCGTGCCGTCGAGCTGCATCACGCGGGGCCAGGCGATCGAGAAGCGGTAGGCGTCCACGCCCAGGCGCTTCAGGAGGTCAAGGTCTTCGTCGAGGCGGTGGTAGTGGTCGCAGGCCACGTCCCCGTTCTCGGCGCGCAGCACCTTGCCCGGCGTGCGGCAGAAGCGGTCCCAGATGGATTCGAGGCGGCCGTCCTCATGCGCGGCGCCTTCGATCTGGTACGACGACGTGCCGCAGCCGAACACGAAGCCGGGTTGGCGCATGGCCGAGCCAGCGGGCGGCGCCACGAGGTCGGCAAGCGAGGTGGGGGGAGGCGTCAGGTCCATGGGTCGAGCTCAGGCGGAGGAGGGAAGGGCGTGCAGCGCGTCGCGCCACGGTTGCAGGGCGGCGGCGTCGGCGGGCAGGGGGCCGCGCACGCCGCAGATGAAAGCCGCATAGCGGTTGGCCAGGGCCAGCGTGGCCGGCAGGTCGCGGCGCAGGGCCAGCCCGGCCAGCAGCAAGGCGGTGAAGGCGTCGCCGGCCCCCACTGTGTCCAGCAGCTGCGGCTGCGCGACGCCCGCGCCCTGGGCCAGGACATCGCCCCTCGGGCCGTAAAGGCGCCAGCCCTGGGCGCCGAGCGTCAGCAGCAGGCGCTGCAGGCCGAAGCGTGCCATCAGCGCCGCGGCACGGCCGGTGTCGTCCGGTGCTGCGGCGTCGAACCACGCGGCGAGCTGGGCGAGCTCTTCGTCGTTGAGCTTGACCCAATCGGCCAGCATCAAGGATTCGGCGGCCAGCAGCCGGGCGTCGTCGCCGGGGCGCAGGTTCAGGTCGAGGAAGCGCAGGCCCGAAAAGGGCTTGACGATGGCCCGCACGGCTGCGCGGGAGGCGGGTCGGCGCTGCGCGAGGCTGCCGAAGTAGACGATGCCGGGCTGTGCGCTGCCCAGGGCTTGCTGCGCGGCCTCGGCGTCGAGGTGGTCCCAGGCTGCGTTGTCGTGAATGACGAAGCGGTGGCGGCCGCTGTCTTCGATCACGCTCACCCGGCCGGTGGTGTACTGGGCATCGCGCTGCAGGCCTTTGATGCCCAGGCCGTAGCGGCGGGCGCTGTCCAGCACCAGGCGGCCAGCGGGGTCGTCCATGCCGATGCGGCTCACGAGCACGACCGGGGCGCCCAGCCCTGCAAGGCTGCGGGCCACGTTGAATGGGGCTCCGCCTGCGACCGCACCGTCGTGGAATTCATCGACCAGGGCTTCGCCCAGGACGGCGACGGGACGGATGGACATGCGGGCAGGCGTGGCGATCAGGTGTTGACGAAATATTCTAGGTAACAACAATTGTTTAGTGAACAATTGTTGGCCTAGGTGCAAACCCAGCCGTCACCCGAAGCGCTGCGTGCCTCGGGCGGCAGAAGGGCGCGGTGACACAATCGTCGGGTTTCGAGCATTGCTAAACACAGCGGGAGTGGGGTTCATGGCCGACAAGGGAGTGACGATTCGCGAGCTGGCCGAGGCCGCAGGCGTGTCCATCGGGACGGTCTCGCGCGCCCTCAAGGGCCAGCCCGGCCTGTCGGAGCAGACCCGGGCGCAGGTGTTGAGCGTGGCGCAGCAGCTGGGCTACGACACAGCCAAGCTGCGCACCGGCAAGCCGCGCCGCATGCTCTTCCTGTACAGCCGCAGCATCGGCTCGCTGGCCAACAACCCGTTCTACTCGTACGTGCTGCATGGGGCCGAGACGGCCTGCCGCGATCCGGGTGTGCCGCTGAGCATCATGTCGGTGCTGGGCGGCGAGGACATCGCCGGCCAGATCCGCCGCCACGAGGCCGACGCGCTGCTGGTGGCCGGCTACATCGACCCCGAGGCCATGGAGGCGGTGCGCCAGTGCGAGCTGCCGCTGGTGCTGGTGGATCACTTCTACCCCGGCGTGCGCTGCGTCAACGACGACAACCTGCGCGGCGGCTGGCTTGCCACCCAGCACCTGCTGGAAGGCCAGTCGCAGCGCATCGCGGCCATCTTCGGGCCGCTGGTGCACTACTCGGTGTCGCTGCGGGCCAAGGGGTTTCGGCGCGCGCTGTTCGAGGCCGGGCGGCTGTTCGACCCCGACTACGAAGTCATCCTCGACCCCTCGCTGGAATACCGCGAGGCGGGCCGCGATGCGATGCGCCGGCTGCTGGAGCTGCCGTCACCGCCGGACGCCGTGTTCGCCTACAACGACTCCACGGCCATGACGGCCATCGAGTACTGCCTGGAGCAGGGCCTGCGGGTGCCCGAGGACATCCGCTTCGTGGGCTACGACGACATCGAGGCCGCGGCCCGCTTCAAGCCGCCGCTCACCACCGTCAAGATGGACAAGGAGGCCCTGGGCTATGTCGCGGCCAAGGCCTTGATCGAGGGGGATGTGGCGCCCAACGACGCCTCGCTGCCGGTGGAGCTGGTGGTGCGCGACAGTTCGCGTCCCGTGGAGGCTGTGGCGGCGGAGGCGTTGCCCGCGGCGCCGCGCCGTCGCCGGGCGGCCTGACGAGCCGCTTCTAGGTATTTCACCGCTCCACTTCGTTCGAACGGCGAACAAAAATCCGTCTGTTTACTAAACCGAGTCGCCTCAGGCGACCGAGGAGACAGACGTGCTTGCCGATGCCGACGGGGCTGCCACGCCCGCCCGGCCGCGCTCCGGGTCCGCCCCGGCGCCGGCCAGCCTGACCGCCACTGCCGACGCCGACCGGGTGCCGGTGAGCCAGAAGATCGGCTTCGGCCTGGGCTCCTTTCTCGACATGTGGGGCCATTGGCTTTATCAGTCGATGGTCTTCCACGTCTTCAACGTGTTCCTCGGCGTGGCGCCGGGCCTCATCTCCACGGCCCTGGGCCTCAAGATCGCGGTGGATGCGGTGTCGGATGCGCTGTTCGGCTGGCTGTCCGACAACACCCGCACGCGCTGGGGGCGCCGCCGGCCCTACATCCTCGTGGGCGGCGTGCTGTCGGGCATCGGGCTGCCGCTGCTGTTCGCCGTGGGCCGGGGCTGGAGCGACACGGAGTACTTCATCTTCATGCTGGTCTCCACCTGCCTGTATGTGCCGGTGATGAGCTGCTTCAACATGCCCTGGAACAGCCTGGGCGCGGAAATGACGCCCGACTATCACGAGCGCACCCGCGTGATGTCGGTCAAGAACGCGATCCAGAAGATCCCCGAGCTGGCGATGTTCGTGGCGGCCCAGTTCACGACGCTGGCCATCTTCAACGATGCCGCCGGCAAGCCCGACATCCTGCTCGGCGCGCAGGTCTACACCAGCATCCTGGGCGGGATCATGGTGGTGGTGTCCGTGCTGATCTTCTCGCTGACCCGTGAGCGCTACTACGAGGCCGTGGTGGCGCGCAGCACGCAGCGCGTGCCGTTCAAGGACACCCTCTACCGCACGCTCAAGAACCGCCCCTTCCGCCAGATGTTGGGCACCATGCTGGCCTACAACATGGCCACCGCCATGGTGGGGCTGCTGGGCTACTACGCGACCGTCTACTACGTGTGCGGCGGCAACGTGGTCGAGGCCACGAAATGGAACTCGCTGATGGGCGTGGCCGGCCTGGTGTGCGGGCTGCTGGGCATCAGCTTCGCGGGCGCGGTCGCACGCCGCCACGGCAAGCGCCATGCGCTGATGACGGTGCTGGTGCTGGGCATCGTCGCCTTCATCGGCGACTGGTTCTTCTACAACCCGCAGCTGCCCTGGCTGCAGCTGCTGGCCAGCGGTGGCGTGGCCTTCATCGGCGCGGGCTTCTGGACGATCTACGGCTCGGCCATGGCCGATGTCATCGACCACGACGAACTCGGCAGCGGCCAGCGCCGCGAGGGTTCGTTCGCGGCCTGCGGCTCGTGGATCTCCAAGGTGGGCCTGGCGCTGGGCAACAGTGCGTCGGGCTGGGTGCTGATGTTCACCGGCTTCGATGCCAAGCTGCCGGCGCAGAGCGACGAGGCCATCTTCCTGATCCGCGTGTTCCTGTCGGGCGTGCCGATCTGCGGGCTGCTGATCGCGCTCTTCATCGTGTCGCGCTACTTCCTGACCGAGCAGCGCATGCACGAGATCCGTGCGGCGCTGGAAGCCCGCCGCGGCACTGTCTGACCCCGTCCACCCTGCCTGCTGGAGTCCGCCATGTTGATGCGTTGCCTGGGCCTGGCCCTACTGTGCCTGTCCCTGTTCACCCAAGCCACCACGGCCCAGACCGTGGGCCACGAGACGCTCAAGCTCGACGCGCCCAAGCCGCTGCTGCTGCCCAAGCCGCCGATGGGCTGGAACTCCTGGAACAAGTTCGGCTGCAACGTGTCGGAGACCCTGATCCGCCAGCAGGCCGATGCCATGGTCGCCTCGGGCATGAAGGCAGCAGGCTACACCTACCTCGTCATCGACGACTGCTGGCAGAAGAGCCGCGATGCCGATGGCAACATCCAGCCCGACCCCGAGCGTTTCCCGTCGGGCATGAAGGCCCTGGCCGACTACGTGCACAGCAAGGGCCTGAAGTTCGGCCTCTACTCCGACGCTGGCGCGCTGACCTGCGGCGGCCGGCCCGGCAGCGCAGGGCACGAGTTCCAGGACGCCCGCCAGTACGCCCGGTGGGGCGTGGACTGGCTCAAGTACGACTGGTGCTACACCGGCCCGCGCACCCCCGAGGCGGCCTACACCATCATGGCCAAGGCGCTGCGCGCCTCAGGGCGAGACATCGTGCTGTCCATCTGCGAATGGGGCAACAGCCGGCCCGGTCGCTGGGCCCATCCCATCGGCCACCTGTGGCGCACCACGGGCGACATCTGGGACGCCTGGAAGGGCAAGAAGGACTGGTCTCACGGCCTGCTGGACATCATCGACATGAATGCCGACCTGTGGGCCGAGGCCGCCCCGAATGGCTGGAACGACCCCGACATGCTGGAGGTGGGCAATGGCGGCATGACGACGACCGAGTACGAAAGCCACTTCTCGATCTGGGCCATGCTGGCTGCGCCGCTGATCGCCGGCAATGACCTGAGCCGGATGGACGCCGACACCCGCCGCATCCTGACCAACGCCGAAGTCATCCGCGTCGATCAGGACCCGCTCGGCCGGCAAGGCCGGCGCGTGTGGCGCCAGGGCGACCTGGAGGTCTGGGTGCGTACGCTGGCCGACGGCGAGCGCGCGGCGGTGCTGTTCAACCGCGGCGAAGCGCCGGCCGACATCCAGGTGACGTGGGCCCAGCTGGACCTCGCCCCGCAACTGAAGGCGCAGGTGCACGACCTGTGGTCGGGCCGCAAGACGCGCGGCGTGAGTGGCGCGTACGGCGGCCGGGTGGCGCCGCACGGGGTCATCATGGTCCGGGTCACACCCGCGTCTTGACGGGGCCGGGCACCGGCTGGCGCAGGGTCTGCACCAGCATGCGCTGCAGGCTGTCGACGGCCTTGTTGCCCTTGGAAGCCGGGCTGCGGTAGACAGCCACTTCCATCGGTGCGAGCGGCCCCAGGCCGTGCTCCGCGCCGAGGATCTGCAGATGGGCCGGCGCGCTGCACTGGGTGAGCACGGCCACGGCCAGGCCGCTTTCCACGGCGGCGATCTGGCCGGCGAGGCTGGAGCTGTTGTAGACGATGCGGTATGGCCGCCCCTGCAGCGCCAGGGCGTTGATCGCGCTGCGTCGCCCGAGGCTGGCGGGTTCATAGACGGCAATCGGCAGCGGGTGGCGCCGCCACACATCGAACTGCGGCGAGCCCACCCACACCATGGGTTCGTGAAACAGCAGGGTGCCGCGGCGGGCGTTGTCGCGTGAGACCAGCGCCAGGTCCAGTTCACCGCGGGCCACGCGGGGGATGAGCGATGTGGACTGCTCGCAGTCGAGCTGGATCTCGACGCCGCCGTGCCGCGGCGCAAAGCGCTTGAGCACTGGCGTCAGGTAGCGGCTGGCGTAGTCGTCGGGCACACCCAGGCGCACGAGGCCGGTGACTTCATCCGCATGCATTGCGGCTTGCGCCTCGGACTGCAAATCGAGCATGCGGCGGGCGTAACCGAGCAGTGTCTGGCCCTCGTGCGTGAGCTCGAAGCGGCGCGCGCCGCGCACCAGCAGGGCGTGGCCGACGGCGGCCTCCAGCTTCTTGAGCTGCATGCTGACGGCGGATTGCGAGCGGTGGACGTCGGCCGCGGCACGGGACAGCGAGCCGGCATCGACCGCGGCGACGAAGCACTTGAGCCAGTCGATCTGCAGGTCGCGCATGCTTTCGATAAGCGAATGGGTGGTGAGCGAATTGTGCGCTTTTCGGATGCGCGCTGGCGCGGCACATTGGCCGCATGGATGCCCTGAAGCTCGTTGCCCCCTCGCTGGCCAGCCCGTTGTCGCGCGGGGCCGCCGCCGCAGCGCCGATGGATGCGCGCGCCTTTTGCTTGATGCTTTGCCTGTGCACGCTCTGGGGGCTGCAGCAGGTGTCGCTGAAGGCCGTGTCGACCCAGGCCAGCCCGATGTTGATGATTGCGCTGCGCTCGCTGCTGGCTCTGGGTTTGCTTGCGGCGTTGATGCGTGGGCAAAGGCAGGGCCTGCAGCGCGTGAACTGGCCCGCGGGCGGCTTGGCGGGTGCCTTGTTCGGGCTGGAGTTCCTGCTGGTGGCCCAGGCACTGCAGTGGACAAAGGCGGCGCATGTGGTGGTGTTCCTCTACACCTCGCCGCTGTTCACGGCCGTGGGCTTGCATGTGCTGCATCCGGCGGAACGGCTGAGGCCGCGTGCCTGGCTGGGCCTGGCCCTGGCCTTTGTGGGGCTGGCGCTGGCTTTCCTGGGCGGCGCGCAAGGCCCGGCCGTCGCGCAACGGGCGCTGCTTGGCGACGCCCTCGCGCTGCTGGCAGGCCTGGCCATGGGGGCGACGACCGTGGCCATCCGTTGCAGCCGGCTCTCATCGGCCCCGGCGACCGAAACGCTGTGCTACCAGTTGATCGGTGCGGCCGTGCTGCTGCTGCCGGCCGCCGCGCTGACGGGCCAGGCGCACTGGGCCGCCACGCCAGCGGTTTGGGCGCATCTGGCCTTCCAGGCGGTGGTGGTGTCGTTCGGCAGCTTCCTGGCCTGGTTCTGGCTGCTGCGGCGCTACCTCGCGTCGCGCCTCGGAGCCTTCTCTTTTCTCACGCCGCTGTTCGGCGTGGCGCTCGGCGCTGCCTTGCTGGGCGAGGCGCTGACGCCGAGCTTCCTTGCCGGCAGCAGCCTGGTGCTGCTGGGTGTGGCCGCCGCCAACTGGCCGGCGGTTCAGCCCGGCAGCAGGTCGCCGTTGTAGCGCTCGGCCTTCTGCACGACTTTCCTGCCGTAAAGCGGCGCCGCCACACCCCACAGCACGAAGTGGTTCACCAGACGTGGCCAGAGCGGCAGCGGCCGCGGCACATCGACGATGAGCACCACCCGCGGTTCGTGTGCCTGGTTGATCACCTCGTGCGGCCAGGAGTCGTCGAACAGCACGCCTTCGCCTTCTCGCCAGGTGTAAGGCTGGCCGGCCACGCGGATGCTGGGCGGGTGGTCGCGCGGCACCCGTAGGCCGAGGTGATAGCGCAGGTAGCCCACGTAGGGACCGTCGTGCTCGGGGATGGATTTGCCGGGATCGAGCACCGAGAAGAAGGCCTGCAGCACATTCGGCACCTGCGCCAGCGCCGCGCAGGTGGCGGGGCAGCGGGCACGGTTGGCGGCCGGCCGGTGGCCGAGCAACTCCAGCATGAAGACCTTCCAGTCGCCCGGTGTGCGGGCCGAGATCTCGGTCGCGGGGCGGTTGACCTCGTGATAGCGCGGCATGTCCACGCCGCCGGACAGCAAGGCATCGCACTCGGCGCGGATCTGCGGATAGGCGCGCTCCAGCGCGCGAAGGCCGGGATAGACAGCGTCGATGTCGAAGAACACCGGGCGGTGCTCATTTCCGGCATAGCGCAGCAACAAGTCGTTCACGGCGCGTTTGGGGGCGTGGTAGTCCATTCCGACGCGCGGCAATCGGTATGCCCGGCGGGCCTTCGGACGAAAAAAAACCCGGGGCAAGCCCCGGGTTCGTGTCGTGCAGCCAGGCTGCGTCGCGATCAGAAGTCGTACGCGGCGCGCACGTAGTAGGTGCGGCCCGTCGGGTTGGTGTAGCGTGGGTCGTAGCCGGCCTGGAAGACCTGCGACTGATAGCTCAGCGGCGGGTCGCGGTCGGTCAGGTTGCGCACGCCCAGGGTCAGGGTGGCCCCCTTCACCGGACGCCATGCACCGTACACGTCCAGCGTCGTGTAGGCGCTCACGCGGTTGGTGGGGTCGGAGTCGATGTAGCCGGACTTGTAGTACACCGTGGCGCCAGCCGTGAACGCGTCCTTGGTCCAGACGCTGCTCAGGGTGTGCTGCCAGCGGAAGACCGGGCCCGTGCCCGAGTACACACCCACGTTCTGGTTCCAGGGGCCGTCGCGGAAGTCCTGGTACTCGTACTTGTCGACGTAGGTGCTGTTCAGGCCAAAGGTGAAGGTGCCAACGCGGGTGGGCAGACGGTAGTTGGCCGTGATGTCCACGCCGTTGGTGTTGGAGCCGCCGAGGTTTTGCTGACGCACGTCCACGTAGCCGCAGTTCGCGCCCGGGCACTGGTTGCCGTTGGTCGACAGTTGGCCAGCCGCGTTGCGATAGAAGTACTGACTGAACAGCGCGTAGTTGGCCGGGTCGTACAGCGACTTGTCGCCCACCACACCGATCTGGTTCTTCAGCTTGATCCACCAGAAGTCCAGGCCGATGCTGAAGTCGGCGATCGGCTGGAACATGACGCCGAAGGTCGCGTTCTTGCTCTTCTCGGGCTGCAGGTTCAGGTTGCCGCCGTTGAGCACGATGAACTGGGCCTTGCACACCGCCGGGCTGCCCGTGCCGGTGGGGCACAGCAGCGGGTCGCTGACGGTGCCGGAGTTGGTGAAGGTCTGGGCCGCGTTCAGTTCATACAGCGACGGCGCGCGGAAGCCGGTGGAGTAGGAGCCGCGCAGCAGCACTTCCTTGGTCGGCTGGAAGCGGAAACCGACCTTGGGGTTGGTCGTGTTGCCGAAGTCGTTGTACTTGTCGTAGCGCACGGCAGCCGTCACGTCCAGCGAGGGCAGCAGCGGCACGTTCAGTTCGCTGTACAGGGCCGTGACCTTGCGCGAGCCGGCGCTGTAGGTGGCCGGGTCGATACCGGTCGAGTCCACGACGATGGCGGCGTAGTCCGGGTTGGCCTGCTGGCTGAACTTCTCCTTGCGGAACTCGGTGCCGACGGCGATGGCCGCCTGGCGACCGGCACCGAACCAGTCCCCGATCTCGCGGCTGGCGCGGGCGTCGAAGTTGGTCGTGGTGCCCTTGCCGAACAGGATCAGGCCGGAAGCGCCGGCCTTGTCGAGCAGGGCCTGGCCGTCAGCGCTCTGGGCGCCGAAGGGGTTGATCACGCCGGTCAGCACGCCTTCGTAGATCAGCGGGCCGTTGGCGTAGCCGCCGATCAGCTTTTCGTCGACCTTGTTCTGGTTGCGGCTCACGCCCACGGCGTAATCCCAGCCGGCCAGCGTGCCTTCCAGCGACAGGGTCAGGCGTTGCTGGGTGTTGGTGTTGCTGTCGGCGCGCTGGCCATTGGGCAGGTCGCGCCAGCGGGCGATGACGTAGCCCGGCTGGATGGTGGCGCCTCCGTCCGTCATGGTCTCGCCGACCAGGCCGCCGTCGAACGTCGGGCTCAGGGCCGAGTTGGTCGGGAAGTAGGGGTTGGGCGTGCCGTCCGGACGCAGGCGGTTCATCGGCAGGAAGCCGAAGGGCACCGGCGCGATCAGCGTCTTCACGTTGCTGCGGGTCACGAAGTACTCGGCACCCAGCACATGGTCGGCCGACAGCTTGAACTCACCCTTGAGCATGCCGGACAGGCGCTCCGACTTCGGCACGTAGTCCACGAAGTTGGAGGTCGTCATGTAGCACGACGTGTTGTCGCCGGCCGGGATGATGAACGTGCCGTTCGTGCAGTTGGGGGCTGCCGGGTTGTAGTAGACGTTCGGGTCCTGGTAGTAGTTGGCCGGCGAGGGCGAGGCCGACAGGCCGCCGGCATAGCGCGTGTTGAACGGGCGCTGCGAGCCGGTGATGCGGTCCTGCTTCTGGAAGTCGATGAAGCCCAGGACATTGAAGCCCTGCTCCTGCAGGTCGCCGAAGCCGAAGCCGGCATTGGCGTTCTGCGACTTGCCGCCTGCGTGCTGGGGCACATCGGCGCCGACCGTGACGGTGCCGCCCTGGTATTCCTTGCGGGTGATGAAGTTGATCACGCCGCCGATGGCGTCCGTGCCGTACAGCGCCGAGGCACCGTCGCGCAGCACTTCGATGCGCTCGATGGCCGCGAACGGGATCATGTTCAGGTCGGGCGCCGAACCGTCGAAGGCGTTGTTGGCGATGCGGCGGCCGTTCAGCAGCACGAGCGTCTTGTTGGCGCCGACGCCGCGCAGGTCGGCGAAGGAGGCGCCGCCGGTGGAGGCGCCGACGGCCTGACTGGTGCCCAGGCTGGCCTGGCTGGCCGTCAGCGTGTTCATGACTTGCTCGACCGTGGTCAGGCCTTGCTGGCGCAGGTCCTTCATCTTGAACACGGTGACCGGCACGGCGGTTTCGGCGTCCAGACGCTTGATCGCGGAGCCGGTGACGGTCACGCGTTCAATCTGCTGCGGCTCGGCCTGCTGGGCCCAAGCGCTGAGGCCACCGACGGCCAGGAGGACCGCGGCGGCGATTTTGGTTTGTTGATGCATCACTGCTCCAGAAAGGGGTGGCAATCGGGTGTTTGCCATAAGGGCACAGCCAGAAATGGTTCCGCCCGGTTGGGCGTTGGCTGGCGCGAATTCTGGGAGTCCGTGCGGAAAATGACGGATTCGGGAAAACCCCTAAAGCTTTGGAAAACCCATGCGGGAAGTCATGCCATGCGAATGCAAGTGACTGTCGGCAAAGGGATTTATTTAAGTCAAGCGCTCCCCAAAACTCATCCCTTGCGGCGCATTGCCAACAGGAAATCGCAATTTACATTTCTTGACGTTCGGGCAATTTATGTATCCGCCGCGTCGATCATTTAGTTGCAGATTGGCTAGATTTGATCTTGTTGCCGGCTGCATGGCCAATAAATTGGCATTTTTGAAATGACTCTCCGGGCTTGCTTGCCGGGGGATTTCAGCGCGCAAATTTAGTTTGCTCGGACCCGCGTCAAACTGGCTGTCGTGAGCCTGTCAGCGTCGCAAAACCTTGGGTCAACCCTGAGTCAGGCCTGCCCCGAGGCGCCTGGATAGGGCGCTGGCCGCCTCGCGCAGCCGGTTCGCGGGCGCGCCGCCGGGCCGGGTGTCGAAGCTGGCGCTCGGGCCGATGGCCGTCAGCGACATCACCAGCCGGCCCGAGGCCTCGAACACCGGCGCGGCCACCGCACTGACGCCTGCGATCACGCCGTCGCGTGAGGTCGCGTGGCCCTGCGCCTTGACCTCGGCCAGGGTCGCGCTGTCGGGCAGGGGCTCGCCGAGACGGGCCGCCTCCTCGGGGCGCCATGCAGCAAACAGCCGGCCCGAGGCAGTGCCGGCCAGGCTCATCACCGTGCCGTGGCGCATGCTGATGTGTACCGGCGTGGGCCCCTCGGCCACGCGCACGATGGTGGGGCCGCGCGTCCCCCAGACGGCGATCGCCACGGTATGGCCGATGGCCAGCGCCAGGGTCTCGATGACCGGCGTGGCCAGCCGCACCGGGTCGTACTGCTGCAGGCTGATCAGCCCGAGCTGCATGGCCAGCGGCCCGAGGCCGTAAAGCCCGTCCTGCGCCACCAGGCCCAGCTTGATGAAGCTCACCAGATAGGGGTGCGCCTTGGCCGGCGTCATGCCCGCCTCCCGCGCCAGATCCTTCAGCGCCATCGGGCGGCCGTGATGGGCCAGCGCCAGCAGCAACTGGCCACCGACTTCAATGCTCTGGATGCCTCTCGGGCCCTTGGGATCGTCCATGGTCAAAATTCTATATTGGTGAATTCGTTCGCAATAGGCTAAATTTCAGGCCTCACAGGAGACAACGCATGAGCACAAAGGCCTTTGCCTCGCAAGCCGACCTGGATGAAAAGAAGGTCACCTTCGAGCGCCTGTCCGAACACGCCTGGGCCTACACCGCCGAGGGCGACCCCAACACCGGCATCGTCATCGGCCGCGACGCGGCGATGGTGATCGACACCCAGGCCACGCCGGTGATGGCGGCCGATGTGATCCGGCGCATCCGCGAGGTGTCGCAGGTGCCCATCAAATACGTGCTGCTCAGCCATTACCACGCGGTGCGGGTGCTGGGCGCCAGCGCCTTCAAGGCCGCAGGGCTGGAGCAGGTCATCGCCAGCGAGGCCACGCTGGCCCTCATCCGCGAACGCGGCGAGCAGGACAAGGCCAGCGAGATCGGCCGCTTCCCGCGGCTGTTCCGCAATGTCGAGTCGGTGCCGCCGGGCTTGACCTGGCCCACGCTCACTTTCAGCGGCCGGCTCACGCTGGACCTGGGCGGCGTGACGGTCGAGATGTTCTCCCCCGGCCGCGGCCACACGGCGGGCGACACGGTGGCCTGGCTGCCCGGCGAGCGGGTGCTCTTCAGCGGCGACCTGGTCGAGTTCGATGCCACGCCTTATTGCGGCGATGCGCATTTCGGCGACTGGCCGGCCACGCTGGACGCGATCGCCCGGCTCGACGCCGCCGCCCTGGTGCCAGGTCGTGGCCCGGCGCTGAAGGGCCCTGAACAGGTGGCCGCCGGGCTGGCGGGCACGCGCGCCTTCGTCAGCGAGTTGTATGCGGCCGTGCAGGCAGGCGTGAAGGCCGGCGAGGAGCTCAAGGCCGTCTACCAGCGCACCCTGGCCGCCTTGCGGCCGAGGTACGGCCACTGGGTCATCTTCGACCACTGCATGCCTTTCGACGTGACCCGCGCCTATGACGAAGCCGGTGGCTTGAGCCATCCGCGCATCTGGACTGCTGAGCGGGACCTCGAGATGTGGAAAGCGCTCGAAGGCGCCTGACATGAGGCCCCTCGTCCAAGGTGCACCTTGGCCGGTCCCCCTAGGGGACGGCGATGCTTGCGGTGTCGACCCGCAAGCACATCGCCATGGCGGTCCGGCTTGGGAGCGGCCCGGCGCTCGGCCCGCTGCAATGCACGCTGTTTGCAGTGAGGATGTGCGATGAACTTGCCACGCTACGGCTACCAGCAAAGCCTCGAGCAACGCTCCGGCCAGCCCCAGCGCCGCCCGGTCGTCATCGTCGGGGCCGGGCCGGTCGGCCTGACGCTGGCCCTGGACCTCGCTCGGCGCGATGTGCCCGTGGTTGTGATTGATGACAACGACCACATCGGCAGCGGCTCGCGCGCGGTGTGCTGGGCCAAGAAGACGCTGGAGGTGTTCGACCGCGTCGGCGTGGGCGAGGCCGTGGCCCGCGAGGGCGTGCGTTGGCAGCGCGGCCGGGTTTTCCATGGCGAGCGGGAGGCCTACCACTTCGACCTGCTGCCGGAAGACGGGCACAAGATGCCCGCCATGGTCAACCTCCAGCAGGACCAGGTGGAGGCGCGGCTGGTGCGTGCCGTGCAGCTGGACAGCCGCATCGAGCTGCGCGGCCGGCATGAGCTGATCGGCCTGGAGCCGGGCCTCACCGGCGTCACGCTCACGGTGCGCACGCCCGACGGCCTCTTCGACATGCGTGCCGACTGGGTGGTGGCCTGCGACGGCGCGCGCAGCCCCACGCGCACCCTGCTGGGCCTGGGCTTTGCGGGGCAGGTGTTCGAGGACCGCTTCCTGATCGCCGACGTGACGCTCGCGCCTGGCGCCCGCCCGCGTGGCCTGGACCCGGCGCGGCCGGAGCGCTGGTTCTGGTTCGACCCGCCGTTTCATCGCGGCCAGTCGGTGCTGCTGCATGCGCAGGCCGGCGGCCTGTGGCGCATCGATTTCCAGTTGGGGCGCGACGCCGATGTCGAGGCCGAAAAGCAGCCCGAGCGCATCCGGGCGCGGGTGAGCGCCATGCTCGATGGCGCACCCTTCGAGCTGGCCTGGTCGTCCATCTACCAGTTCGCCTGCCGCCGCGCGGAGCGTTTCCGTGTCGGGCGGGTGTTGCTGGCCGGCGATGCCGCACACCAGGTCTCGCCCTTCGGCGCGCGTGGTGCCAACAGCGGCGTGCAGGATGCCGACAACCTCGGCTGGAAGCTGGCCGCCGTCGTCAAAGGCGAGGGCAGCGAAGGCCTGCTGGACGCGTATGAGTTCGAGCGCATGGAGGCGGCGGACGACAACATCGGCCACTCCACCCGCGCCACCGACTTCATCAGCCCCAAGAGTGCGCTCAGTCGTCGGCTGCGGCGTGCGGCGCTGGACCTCGCACCGCAGGCAGCGTTCGCCAAGGCCCTGGTCAACAGCGGGCGGCTGTCGATGCCGACCGCGCATGTCGACTCGCCGCTCAGCACACCCGATGAAGAGCCGTGGGCCAGTGGCCCCGGCCCTGGCTGCCCTGCACCCGATGCGCCGCTGGCGGACGGTGGCTGGCTCAGCGAGGCGCTGGCCGGGCGCTTCACGCTGCTGGCCTTTGGCTGGCCGGTGGCGGTGGAGGGGCTGCCCGTGGTGGTGCTGCCTGGCGAAGGCCTGGCGGCGCGTCGCTACGGCGCGAGGCCCGGCAGCGTGGTGCTGGTGCGGCCGGATGCCGTCGTGGCGGCGCGTTGGCATCGCTTCGACGCCGATGCCGTGCGGCGTGCCTGGGCCCGGGCGTTTGGGAGGTCGAATGGATAAATTGAACCTGACCCCAAATTTCGGAGCGGAGGCGGATGCCTTCTATGCCGAGCTGATCGCCGCTCAGGCCGGCCTCGGGGACGAGGCGGCCATGGACTGGCTGGCGCGGCTGGCGCTCATTCTTTGCAATCACATCGGCGATCGCGAGGTGCTGCGCCAGGCCTTCGCGCTCGCGCATCAGGCGCAGAACCCCCATGACTGAACTGACCTATCTCGCCGGCTTCGGCAACCAGCACCAGAGCGAGGCCGTGCCCGGCGCTCTGCCCATCGGCCGCAACAGCCCGCAGCGTGCGCCGCACGGCCTGTATGCCGAGTTGCTGTCGGGCAGCGCCTTCACCGCCCCCCGCGCCGACAACCACCGCACCTGGCTCTACCGCCGTCAGCCCTCCGTCGTCTGTGGCGGCTATGAAGCCTTGCCGCACGCCGGCTGGAAGAGTGGTGCCGCCCAGGGCGAGGCCGCGCCGCCCGATCCGCTGCGCT
>JAIPCJ010000065.1 GCA_021738245.1 Methylotenera sp.
AACCATCACCGACTGATGGAGCCGCTGGGCTACATCCCGCCGGCCGAGTTCGAGGCCAACTACCATCGACAACGCGCTGGTCAGGCCGCGACCGTCTGACTTAAACCAACGGGCCTCCGCGATACCCGGGGCGATTCAGAGCAGTGGAGGTCCGCGCCCTTGAGATACGCATGGAACTTCCGGTCGAAATACGCCGTGTCGTGCTCCAGCGGCGGCAGGGTGTCTGCCAAGGCTTGCGCCGCTCTGAGGGTGTCTGCCGGGGTCAGCCTGGAGTCGCCACGCATGGCGCTGAAGGATGCCCTGTACCGCTGGAAGATCTGCTCAGCGAGCCGAGTGGCTTCTACCGGGTCTTTGGTCTTGAGCGACTGGCGGATGACCGGCAGAGGGTAGCGGTCAACAAGGTCTTTGGGAACTCTGAGGCGGAAATGGAAAGTGTCGCCTCTTTGGTAGAGGTACCGAGCCATTAACGAGAGAGTGGAACTGAAACGGATGATCACGAAGGTGGCCCCGTGGAGGCCCTTGGCATGCCGTGTAGCACGCCGAGTGCGCAGTTAGTAGCACACTCCCCAACCTTCGTTTCATCTAAGTCATTGATTTACAAGGACTTTTAGCAAAATACTGGTGCCGGCTATCGGATTCGAACTGATGACCTACCGCTTACAAGGCGGTTGCTCTACCAACTGAGCTAAGCCGGCGAAATCAGAGCGGTGATTCTAGTCGCTCACTTCACCCGTTTGAGCGAAGGCCGCGGCGAACCGCCCGAGGACTCCGGCGGCGGCGTGTCATCACCCTCGCCTTCGCCCGCCTCGGGCGACTCAGTCGCCAGGCGCAGGCCACTGCGACGCGGGGCCTCCTGGGGTGCCGGGCTGGGCAGCGGCGCGCCTTCGGCCAGCGGCTCGGGCGCCGGGAAGGCCATGCCCTGGCCGTTTTCACGGGCGTAGATCGCCACGACATGGTCCACCGGCACGATGATCTCGCGCGCGACGCCGCCGAAGCGCGCCTTGAACTGGATGAAGTCGTTGCCCAGGTCCAGGCCGCTGGTGGCATCGAAGCCGATGTTCAGCACGATCTCGTTGTTGGACACGTACTCCATCGGCACCTGCACCGAACGGTCGACATGCACCGCGATGTAGGGCGTGAAGCCGTTGTCCGTGCACCAGTCGTGCAGCGCGCGGATCAGGTACGGGCGGGTGGACGTGCCACCCGCTGCACCCTCTTGGCCTTGCGATTTGTCCATGTACTACAGCCCTCTTGGCCAAAACACACACTAGACCCAGCAACTCCCGCCGATCCGGCTCTGCCGCGCCACCGGCAGTTGCCAAGGCCGGAGGCCTTGTCCTTCGCCAGGCACAAACAGCCCTCAGGGCTGTTTGTGTCCGGGCTCAGCCCCCTTGAGGGGGCGCGCGAAGCGCGTACGGGGTGGGCCTTTTATCTGCGCATGACCTTTTCAGAGGGCGTCAGCGCCTCGATGTACGCCGGACGGCTGAAGATGCGCTCGGCGTACTTCAGCAGCGGCAGCGCGTTCTTCGACATGTCGATGCCGTAGTAGTCCAGGCGCCACAGCAGCGGGGCGATGGCCACGTCGAGCATCGAGAAGTCATCGCCCAGCATGTACTTGTTCTTCAGGAAGATCGGGGCGAGCTGGGTCAGGCGGTCGCGGATCTGCGAACGGGCCTTCTCCAGCTGCTTGTCGGTCGCCTTGACGGTGGTGCCACGGCCTTCGAGCACGTTCACGTGGGCGAACAGCTCCTTCTCGAAGTTCAGCAGGAACAGGCGCACACGGGCACGGGCCACCGGGTCGCCGGGCATCAGCTGCGGATGCGGGAAGCGCTCGTCGATGTACTCGTTGATGATGTGCGATTCGTACAGGATGAGGTCGCGCTCCACGAGGATGGGCACCTCGTTGTACGGGTTCATCAGCGCGATGTCTTCCGGCTTGGCAAACAGGTCGACGTCACGGATTTCGAAGTCCATGCCTTTCTCGAACAGCACGAAGCGGCAGCGGTGCGAGTAGGGGTCGGTGGTACCGGAGTAGAGGACCATCATGGCTTGGGCTCCCGAGGGGTCAGTCAATCAAAAACACGCGCAGTCTTGCGGCCGCGCTGAAAAAGCAAACGCAGTGGGTCGCTCGACGCTCCCCACTGCGTGGTTCGACGCCGCTTGCGGCGGCGTCGGGACTTGCGCGCTTACTTCACGTCCTTCCAGTACGAGGCATTCAGGCGCCACGCAAAGACGGTCAGCACGAGCAGGAACATCAGCACGATCACGCCGAGCTGGAAACGCTGGCCTTGGACCGGCTCGCCCATCCATTGCAGGTAGGCCACCAGGTCGGCCACGGCGTCGTCGTACTGGCGCTCGGTCAACTTGCCGGGGGTGAGTTGCTCGTAGCCGGCGAAGACGTGAGTCTTCTTTTCGTGGTCGTGCGGGTCGGGCACTTCGTTGAACTTGGCGGCGCGCTCACCCTGCAGTTCCCACAGCACGTGCGGCATGCCGACGTTCGGGAAGGCGAGGTTGTTCCAGCCGGTGGCCTTGCTCTCGTCGCGGTAGAACGTCCGCATGTAGGTGTAGAGGTAGTCGGCGCCCGAGCCCTTGCTGCCGTCGGCGCGCGAGCGCGCGATGACGGTCAGGTCCGGCGGGTTGGCGCCGAACCAGGCCTTGGCATCCTTGGGGTCGATGCTGGCCTTCATGGTCTCGCCGACCTTCTCACCGGCGAACAACAGGTTGTTCTTGATGTCCGCCTCGGACAGGCCGATATCGCGCAAGCGGTTGTAGCGCATGTAGGCCGCGGAGTGGCAGTTCAGGCAGTAGTTGACGAACAACTTGGCGCCGTGCTGCAGCGCGGCCATGTCCGACATCTTCTCCTTGGGGAACTTGTCCCATTCCATGCCGCCGCCGGAGGCGTGGGCGGCACCGGCCAGGCTCAGCGAGGCCAGCAGGATGGCGATCAGCTTTTTCATTTGTGTTGTTGCTCCGCGGCTCAGTGGGCGTGGAAGGTCACACGGTCAGGCACGGCCTTGGGCGTACCCAGGCGGCTCCACCACGGCATCAGCAGGAAGAAGCCGAAGTAGAACAGCGTGCCGGCCTGGGCCACCAGGGTGCCCATGTCGCTCGGCGGCTGGATGCCCAGGTAGCCCAGCCACAGGAAGAACACCACGAAGACGGCATACACGTACTTGTGCCAGCTCGGGCGGTAGCGGATCGACTTGACCGGGCTGTGATCCAGCCAGGGCAGGAAGAACAGGATGACGACCGCGCCGCCCATCACCACCACGCCCCAGAACTTCGCGTCGAAGACCTTGAGCAGGAAGATCAGCACCGCAGCGCCCGCCAGCAGCGCCAGCTTGGCCGCGCCACCGAACTTGCCCTTCAGGAAGCTCACGATCGCTGCCACGCCGATGACGCCGCACAGCACGTTGACCATCACGTCGGTGGTGGCGCGCAGCATCGAATAGAACGGCGTGAAGTACCAGACCGGGGCGATGTGGGCCGGGGTCTTGAGCGGGTCGGCCGGGATGAAGTTGTTGTACTCGAGGAAATAGCCCCCCAGTTCCGGCGCGAAGAACACGATGGACGTGAACACCATCAGGAACAGGCACACCGCGTAGATGTCGTGCACGGTGTAGTAGGGATGGAAGGGCACGGCGTCCAGCGGACGGCCCTTGGCATCCTTCGGGCCCTTCTTGACCTCGACGCCGTCGGGATTGTTGGAGCCGACGTCGTGCAGGGCCAGCAGGTGGGCCACCACCAGACCCAGCAACACCAGCGGCACCGCGATGACGTGGAAGCTGAAGAAGCGGTTCAGCGTGGCGTCGCCCACCACGTAGTCGCCGCGGATCATCAGGGCCAGGTCGTTGCCGACGAAGGGCACGGCAGCGAACAGGTTCACGATCACCTGCGCGCCCCAGTAGGACATCTGGCCCCAGGGCAGGAGATAGCCCATGAAGGCTTCGGCCATCAGGCACAGGAAGATCGCGCAGCCGAAGATCCACACCAGCTCGCGCGGCTTGCGGTAGCTGCCGTAGATCAGGCCGCGGAACATGTGCAGATAGACCACCACGAAGAACGCGGAGGCGCCGGTGCTGTGCATGTAGCGGATCAGCCAGCCCCAGGGTACGTCGCGCATGATGTACTCGACCGACGCGAAGGCCAGCGCCGCGTCGGGCTTGTAGTGCATCACCAGGAAGATGCCGGTGACGATCTGGATCACCAGCACCAAGAGGGCCAGCGAGCCGAAGATGTACCACCAGTTGAAATTCTTCGGCGCGTAGTACTCGGCCATGTGGACCTTGTAGGCGTCGAACGCGGTCGGGAACCGGTTCTCCAGCCAGGTCATGGTCTTCACGCCGACCGAGGCGCCTGCCGGCGCTTCCTTGAATTCAGCCATGTCTCGTCCCGTGGTTTCTCGTTAAGCCTTCTTGTCCTCGCCGATCAGCAGCTTGCTGTCGGACAGGTACATGTGGGGCGGCACTTCGAGGTTGTCCGGCGCCGGCTTGTTCTTGAACACCCGGCCGGCCATGTCGAAGGTGGAGCCATGGCAAGGGCACAGGAAGCCGCCGTTCCAGTCGTCCGGCAGCGAGGGCTGCGGGCCGGCGGCGAACTTGTCGCTGGGCGAGCAGCCCAGGTGCGAGCAGATGCCCACGACGACGAGGTATTCGGGCTTGATCGAGCGCGCTTCGTTCTTGGCGTACTCGGGGATGGGGTAGGCCTTGCGGTCGGAGTTCGGGTCCGCCAGCTGGCTGTCGTTCTTCTTGAGGGCCTCGACCTGCTCGGGCGTGCGGCGCACGATCCAGACCGGCTTGCCGCGCCATTCGACGGTCAGCTTCTCGCCGGGCTTGATGCCGGAAATGTCGACCTCGACGGGGGCGCCCGCAGCCTTGGCGCGCTCACTGGGCGCGAAGGTGCTGACGAAGGGCACGGCGGTCGCGACGCCACCGACGGCGCCGGCGCAGCCGGTTGCAATCAACCAGGTGCGTTTGCCTTGGTCCACTTGCTGGTCACTCATGAGGGTCCTCTAAAGAGACTTCTGATCAGGGGCAACTCGGGATTCTAGCGGACGCGCATCGCCCCCTTTGCCCGGGACAACCGAGTCGGACCACAGGTTTACCCGCTTTCGGGGGGCGCACGCTTGGCGCCAACATAATCCGCGGCTTTCGCACCCACCGCCACAACCACGCCCACAGGAGCGCGCATGAGTTTCTTTTCCGAGTTCAAGGAGTTCGCCGTCAAGGGCAATGTCGTCGACCTGGCGGTCGGCGTGATCATTGGCGGGGCCTTCGGGAAGATCGTCGACTCGCTGGTGGGCGACGTCATCATGCCGGTGGTCAGCAAGATCTTCGGCGGGCTCGATTTCAGCAACTATTTCATCCCGCTGGCGGGCCAGACCGCCGCCACGCTGGCCGATGCCAAGAAGGAAGGCGCCGTGCTGGCCTACGGCAGCTTCATCACGGTGTCCCTGAACTTCATGATTCTGGCGTTCGTGATCTTTCTCATGATCAAGCAGATCAACCGCCTGAAGCGCACCCCTGAAGCCGCCCCGGCACCCGCCGAGCCGCCGCCGACGCCGGAAGACATCCAATTGCTGCGCGAAATCCGGGATTCGCTCAAGCGCTAAGCTCTCGCCCCACCCCGCCGCCCGGTAAGGATTGGTTACCGGGCTTTTTTTTGTCACGGAGTTGGCGACCCACGGAAAACCTGCCCCTGTTGCAAGCGTGATACTTTCGTTGCTGCTCGAGCCCCCTTCTTGATGAACGCGCCTGAGATACGCCTGAATCCTCACCTGGAAGCCTCGCTCACCCGCATCCGACTGGCGGGCGAGCAGGCGGCTGAGCGCTGCGCGGAAGGTCTTGGGCTGTCGGCGCTGTCGGCAGGGCAGATCAAGCGCCGCGATGCGCTGCTGGCGGCACAGTTCGTTTTCCGGCAGCAGCAGGCGGTGTTCTCGCAGCGCTTCGTGCAGAGCCTGCGCCGCCAGGTGGCCGCCGAGCAGGCCGAAACCAAGCCTGCCGCCGCGCCCACCGGCAAGAAGGACTGGGGCGAGCTCTCCCTGATGGATGACGACCAGGTCAACAACCTGGTCGCCGCGGACCGCATCGGCCTGGCCATCGGCCACCACTGCGAGTGGGAGCTGCGGGAGGTGGAGTCCTATGTCGCCAGCATCCAGGTCGGCGAACGCAACCCGCTGCGGCCCGAGCTCGTCGCGCAGGGCCTGCTGGACGCCATCCAGAGCATCACCGACGACCCGCAGACCCGTCAGACCCTGACCGACGAGCTGACCCGCGCCCTTGCCCAGGAGATGCGGGCCTGCTACGGCGACATTGCCGAGCTGCTGCGCTCACGCGGCCTGCGGCCGCAGGACCTGCGGGTACGCGCGACGCCGGACGCCGGTCTCTCACGGCACGGCGGCCTCGGCAACACCCAGCATGGCGATCTCGACTCCGGCCACGCGCCGCTGTCGACGCGCGGCGGCCCGTACGGTGGCCCTGGCAGCATGGGCAGCTCCAGTCACGGAAGCCTCGGCCAGCGCAGCGGCTATGGCGGAGGGCCCGGCGGCTACGGCAGCGGCCCAGCAGGCTATGGCGGGCGCGGTGGCGGCCTGGGCCGCGTCGACCCGCAGATGATGGACCTGCTGCGCCGCCTCGCGCAGACACCCACGCCGGCCGATCTCGGCGGCTATGACACGGGCAGTTCGAGCCGCATGGGCCTGGACACGCTCAGCGGCGAGCCCAGCGCGTGGGGCCAGTTGCCGCTGCCGACCAATGTCATCCAGCAGCACCGCGATGAGTTGCGCCAGCTCGCCACCGGCCGGCTGGACCACATGGTCATCGATGTGGTCAGCAGCCTGTTCGACCAGATCCTGTCCGACCCCAAGGTGCCGCCACAGATGGCGCGCCTGCTGGCCCGGCTGCAGCTGCCGGTGCTGCGCGTCGCGCTGGGGGACGAAACCTTCTTCTCGTCGCGCCGACACCCGGTGCGCCAGTTCGTCAACCGCATGGCCTCGCTGGCCTGCGCCTTCGACGACTTCAGCGACGACCCCGGCCGCTCCTTCCTGTCGCATGTGCGCGACCTGGTGCAGGACGTGGCCCAAGGCGACTTCGACCGCATGGACGTCTACACGGCCAAGCGGGACGACCTGGAAGCCTTCATCGCCGAGCAGACCCGCAACACGCTGAAGGCCGCCGGCGACGCCGCCGCCGTGGTGGAGCGCCGCGAGACCGACCTGCGCCTGCAGCAGCGCTACGCCTTGCAGCTGCAGCAGCAGCTCGCCAAGGTGCCGATGCAGGATTTCCTGCGCAATTTCCTGGCGCAGGTCTGGAGCCAGGCCATCGTGCTTGCGTCGCGCGAGGGCGCGCCGGAGCGTGCGCTGCGCCTGCGCCAGCTCGGCCGCTCGCTGGTGATGAGCGTTCAGCCCAAGGGCGGCACCGCGGCGCGGGCCGATTTCCTGCGCGAGCTGCCCAACCTGATGCGCACCCTCAACGAGGGGCTGGACCTGATCCGCTGGCCGGATGCGCCGCGCAAGGACTTCTTCGGCGCCCTGCTCCCGGCGCATGCCGAGTCGCTGAAAGGCCAGGCGCCAAGTGCCCTCGACACCAACCTGCTGATCAAGCAGCTGGACCAGATCTTCGGCGCTGCCCCGCCGGTGGAGGCCGATCTCGCCGAGCCGATGGCCGGCGAGACCTCGCCGGGCGATCTGGATGCCAGCCAGCGCCTGACCCCGGCCGAAGCGAAGAGCCTGGGCCTGGTGGAGGAGTCCACCGTCGACTGGAACGGCGAGCTCGACCTGGACCTGTCCGGCAACGATGCCGTCGCCGCCGCCGAGCCGATCCAGGCGGTGGACATCTCCATCGACGGCCTGCCGCCTGCCGAGAGCGCCCCCGAGCCCGCCAGCGGTGCGGTGCTGATGGACAACATGGAGCTGGGCTTCGCTTACCAGATGCACACCGGCGAGCACTGGCAGAAGGTGCGCCTCGCCCATGTGAGCGCGGGCCGCAGCTTCTTCATCTTCACCCATGGCAGTCGCCACCAGGAAACCGTGACGATGACCGCCCGCATGCTGCGCAAGCTCTGCGAAACCGGCCGCATGCGCGCCTACGAACGCGCCCACCTGATCGAGCGCGCCACGGCGCGCGCCCGCGCCCAGCTCGCGGCGCTGGGCGGCGCGTCTCGCTAACGGCCCGCGTCGGCGGTCAGCCGGCGCGCCATCGCCAGCGCAGCAGCGAGGCTGGCCGGGTCGGCCACGCCTCGGCCGGCGATGTCGAACGCCGTGCCATGGTCGGGGCTGGTGCGAACGAAGGGCAGACCCAGCGTCACGTTGACGCCCTGCTCCACCCCGAGGTACTTCACCGGGATGAGACCGTGGTCGTGCACCATCGCCACCACCACGTCGAACTCGCCACGGCGGGCGCGCATGAAGATGGTGTCCGGCGCGAACGGGCCGCTGGCCTCGATACCGTCGGCGCGCGCATCCGCAATCGCAGGCGCGATGTGCACGATCTCCTCATCACCGAACAGACCACCCTCGCCCGCGTGCGGGTTCAGCCCGGCCACCGCGATGCGGGGCGTCGCCAGGCCCATGCGCCGCAGCGCAGCGTGGGTGATGACGAGCGTTTCGCGCACCGACTCGCGCGTGACGCGCTCGATGGCCTGGCGCAGGGAGCAGTGGATGGTGACCAGCACCGTGCGCAGCTCTTCATTGGCCAGCATCATGCGCACCGGCGCACCGCCGGCCAGGGCCTGCAGCATCTCGGTGTGGCCCGGATAGGGTGAACCGGCGGCATGCAGCGCTTCCTTGTGGATGGGCGCCGTGACCAGGGCCCGCGCCGCGCCGGCCTGCACCTGGGCCACCGCCGCCTCGATGCATCGCGCAGCGGCCGCACCAGCGCGCGCATCGACCTGGCCAACCGTCGCCTCGATGAGATCCGCCGGCAGCCCCTCAGGCGCCCATACAGGCAGGCAACGAGGCGGCACGCGCGGCAGCTCCGACAGGTCGGTCAGCGTGGCGACCGCCAGCCCCCCGCCCACCACCCGCAGCGCCCGCCGCATGACGGCAGGATCGCCGACGACCACCGCGTCCTGCACGGCGCCCTGCTGCCACAGCCGCGCGATGATTTCCGGGCCGATGCCGCAGGCGTCGCCCATGCTGATGGCCAGGGGCGCGACACGAGGGTCAGCTAGGGAGTTTTCCGAGGTCATGCCTCATTCTTTCATCACCCCGCAGGGGCGCTGGCAGACTGCCGGCCGGCTGACCCCGCCGCACCCTCACGCATTGGAGCTGCCCTTGCGCCTGCCCCCTTCCGCTGCCGCTGCCGCCCTGATCCTGGGCCTGTCCTTCACCGGGCTGAGCGCCCACGCCGCCGACTCCGCGCGCCCGCCGATGGCCACCGACGCCGCGGCCAAGGCGCGCCACTCACTGCACGCCCTCTTCGACGAGGCCTGGGACGCCGAAGCCAAGGCCGCGCCCGAGTGGGCGTCGATGCGCGGCGACCTGCGTTTCAACGACAAGCTGAGTGACCGCTCCACCGCCGGCCTCGCGGCGCGTGATGCGCTGTCGCGCGACCTGCTGGCCCGGGCACAGCGCGTGGACGCCAACCTGCTGAGCGACACCGACCGCGTCTCCCTCGCCCTCTTCATCCACCGCTACCAGCAGGAAGTGGCGATGCAGGCCTTCGCGGGCTGGCGCACGCTGACGCTGGGCACGCTGTACGGCGCACAGTCGGCCCTGGCCGGCCTCGCGCGCAATGTGCCGGTGAACAACGAGACCCAGGTGCGGCAATGGCTGGCACGCCTGGCGGCCTACCCGGCGCGGGTCGAGCAGGAAATCGCCATCCTGCGCCAGGGCCTGAGCCTGGGCTGGGTCACGGCCCGGCCGGTGCTGGCCCGCGCCATCGCGCAGGTGGAAGGCCAGTTGACCGACGACCTGACCAAGAGCCCCGTCTACGAACCCTTTCACCGCATGACGGTGGACCCGGCCGTCAAGGCGCAGCTGCAGGCGCTGGGCCAGACGGCGCTGAAGGAGCACTTCTACCCCGCGCAGCGCAAGTTGCTCGCGGTGATGAAGGACGAGCTGGCGCCCAAGGCGCCGGAGAGCGGCTCGCTGGCGGGCTACCCGGGCGGCGACAAGGTCTACGAGGCCCTCATCCTGCGCAACGTCACGCTGCCGCTGGGCGCGGGTGACATCCACGCCACCGGCCTGCGCGAAGTGGCACGCATCCGCGCCGAGATGGAGAAGGTGCGCGCCGAGGCGGGCTTCGACGGCGACCTGGCCGCCTTCAAGAAGTTCCTCTACAGCGACCCCAAGTTCTTCAACCAGAGCGGCGAAGAGTTGCTGGAAGGCTACCGCGCCATCGCCAAGCGCATCGACCCCGAACTGCCCAAGCTGTTCACGCAACTGCCGCGCTCGCCCTACGGCATCCGCGGCATGCCGCCCTACACCGGCGAGGGCGCGGCCGACAACTACAACGGCCCGTCGCTGGACGGCAGCACCGCCGGCTGGTTCAACGCCAACGCCATCGCCTTCAAGCGCCGCCCGAAGTGGGCCATGGAAACCTTGGTGGCCCACGAGACCGTGCCGGGCCATCACCTGCAGATCTCCCGGCAGGTCGAGCTCGGCGAGCTGCCCAACTTCCGCCGGCAATCTCAGTACTCGGTGTTCAGCGAGGGCTGGGCGCTGTATGCCGAAACCCTCGGGCCGCAGATCGGCCTGTTCCGCGACCCCTACACCCGCTTCGGCCACTTGCAGGCGCAGATGTTCCGCGCCGCGCGCCTGGTGGTGGACACCGGCATCCACGCGATGGGCTGGTCTCGCGACAAGGCCATCGCCTACATGATCGAGCAGACCGGCCACGACCCGGTCTTCATGACCGCCGAGGTCGACCGCTACGCCTCCCAACCCGGCCAGGCGCTCAGCTACATGATGGGCCTGCTGAAGCTCAAGGAGCTGCGTGCCCGCGCCGAAGCGGCCCTGGGGCCCAAGTTCGACCAGCGCCGCTTTCACAACGCCCTGATCGACCAGGGCGCCATGCCGCTGCCCCTGCTGGAGCAGCGCATCAACAGCTGGATCGCCAGCGAGAAAGGCCGGGCATGAGCGCGCACTTCTATCCGATCGGCACCCCGGGCGTGCCCTGGGGCGAGGCCGAGGTGGTGGCCTGGCGTGCCCGCCTCGTGCGCCAGCGCTCTTATGCCGACGACGTGCTGGCCGCCCTCACGCCCCTGCGCGAGCGCTTCGACATCCAGACCTACGGCGAAGTTGACGCCGACGGCGAGCGCTTCTCGCTGCAGGTGGTGCGCAGCCGCAACTGGCGCGACGACCTGCCGACGCTGGTCGTCACCGGCGGCGTGCACGGCTACGAGACCAGCGGCGTGCACGGCGCCTTGCACTACCTGCAGCAGCACGGCCAGGAGACGGCCGGCCGCGCCAACCTGCTGGTGGTGCCCTGCGTGAGCCCCTGGGCCTACGAGCGCATCCAGCGCTGGAACCATCGCGCGCTCGACCCCAATCGCAACTTCCGCGAGGGCAGCCCGGCAGCCGAGTCGGCCGCGCTCGTCGCCCTGCTCGCGCCCCTGAAAGGCCGGGTGCTGATGCACATCGACCTGCACGAAACCACCGACACCGATGAATCCGAGTTCCGTCCGGCCCTGGCCGCCCGCGACGGCAAGCCCTTCGAGCCCGGCGAGATCCAGGACGGCTTCTATCTCGTCGACGACGCCGACCACCCGCAGCCCGCCTTCCAGCGCGCCGTGATCGACGCGGTCGCGCAGGTCACGCACATCGCGGCGCCGGATGCGCAGGGTCAGATCAACGAATCGCCGCTGCAATCGCCCGGTGTCATCGAGTTCCCGGTCAGCCGCTGGGCGTTGTGCGCGGCCATCACCGGCGCCCGCTTCGCGACGACGACCGAGGTCTACCCCGACAGCCCGCGCACCACGCCGGCTGAATGCAACCTGGCGCAGGTGGTGGCCGTGAAGGCGGCCATCGACTACGCGCTGGCCGCGGCCTGAGCGCGCGCCCGACGGCTGACGTTCACGCCGGGTTGTCGATGTCGATGAACTGCCAGCGCAAGCCCAGGTCCTGCGCGACCTGGGCGCCCACGCCCTGCACGCCATAGCGCTCGGTCGCATGGTGGCCGGCCGCGATGAAGGCCACGCCGGTTTCGCGGGCGTAGTGGGCCTGGGGTTCGGAAATCTCGCCCGTCAGGAAGACATCGGCACCGGCGGCGATGGCGGCCTCGAAGTAGCCCTGCGCGCCACCGCTGCACCAGGCCACGCGCCGCAGCGGCCGGCCGTCACCGGGCACCGCCGTGACCGCGCGGCCGAGCGCGGCCTGCACCTGATCAGTCAGCGTGGCGAGGTCCGTGGCCGGCAGGGTGCCGGTGAAGCCCAGGTCCTGGTCGCCGAAGCGGCCGTCGGCCACCCAGCCCAGCCGCGCGCCGAGCTGCGCGTTGTTGCCCAGTGCCGGGTGGGCATCCAGCGGCAGGTGGTAGGCAAAGAGGTTGATGTCGTGCTGGATGAGCCGTGACAGGCGCTGCTTCATCCAGCCGGTGACGCGGCCGTCCTGCCCCCGCCAGAACAGGCCGTGGTGCACGAGGATGGCATCGGCGCCGGCCGCGATGGCGGCCTCGATCAAGGCCAGGCTGGCGGTCACCCCGCAGACGAGATGGCTGACCGTGGCGCGCCCCTCGACCTGCAGACCGTTCGGCCCATAATCCTTGAAGCGTGAGGGTTCGAGCAGCCGGTTCAGGTGCTGTTCCAGCGCAGCGCGATCGGTCATGGCTTGATGAGGATGTTCGGGTGTTGAAGAGGCTCTGGCTGATTTTCGCGCAGGCCGTCACGGTCGCTCTCGCCGGGCTCTTCGTCGTCCAGACGCTCAAGCCGCAGTGGCTGCAGCAGACGCCCTGGCGCCAACCCTCACCCGCCATCACGGCGCGCACCGCGCAGCAGATCGCCCTCCCCCCATCGCCGCCCGCGTCCGTGCTGCGCGCGGGCTTTTCGCAGGCAGCCCGCGTGGCGGCACCTGCCGTGGTCAGCATCACGGCCAGCAAGGCGCCTTCACGCGCCGACCAGGCGCATGAGCGCTTCTTCGGCTTCCCGTTCGGCCCACGCCAGCCGCGCAGCGGCCCCCAGCGCGGCCTGGGCTCGGGCGTGATCATCTCGGCCGACGGCGTGCTGCTGACCAACAACCATGTGGTCGAGGGCGCATCGGACATCGAAGTCATGCTGGCCGACGGCCGCCAGGCCCAGGCCCAGCTCATCGGCACCGACCCCGAGACCGACATGGCGGTGCTGCGCATCGATCTGCCCGACCTGCCGGTGATTGCGCTCGGGGATGCGGCCAGTCTCCAAGTGGGCGATGCGGTGCTGGCCATCGGCAATCCGTTCAACGTGGGGCAGACGGTGACCTCGGGCATCGTCTCGGCGCTGGACCGCAGCCAGCTCGGCATCAACAACTTCGTGAACTTCATCCAGACCGATGCGGCCATCAACCCCGGCAATTCGGGCGGCGCGCTGGTGGATGCGGATGGCCGGCTGGTGGGGATCAACACGGCCATCTTCTCGCGCAGCGGTGGCAGCCTGGGCATCGGCTTCGCGATTCCGGTGGACATGGCCCGCCAGGTGGCGAGCGCCCTGCTGCGCGATGGCGTGGTGGCGCGCGGCTGGATCGGCGTGGAGACGCGCGAGCTCACGCCCGAACTCGCCGAGGCTCTGAAGCTGGGCGGCGATGCCAAGGGCGTGCTGATTGCGGCCGTGGTGGCCGACGCCCCCGCAGCCAAGGCCGGCCTGAAGCCGGGTGACCTGCTGACCCGCATCGGCGCGCACCCGGTGCAATCGCCGGCCGAGCTGCTGGCCACCGTGGCGGCACTCAAGCCGCGCAGCGAAGCGGAAGTGGCGGTTCAACGCGCCGGCAAGACGCTCAGCTTTCAGATCGCCGTGGGTCAGCGGCCCAGGCCGCCGCGCACTCAGGACGACTGACCGGGCGGGCTGGCGCTCTCGTCGTCGGCGCGCTTTTTCAGGAAGATCTTGGCCACCCAGATGCCGGCTTCGTAGAGCAGGCACATCGGCACCGCCAGGGCGAGCTGCGAGATGGCATCCGGCGGCGTGATCACCGCCGCGATGATGAAGGCCACCACGATGAAGTAGCCGCGGAAGGACACCAGCTGCTCCACCGTCACCAGCCCCACCCGCACCGCCAGCACCACCACGATGGGCACCTGAAAGGCCATGCCGAACGCGATGTAAAGGCCCAGGATGGCTTCCACATAGGAGGCGATGTCGGGCGTGGCCGCCACCGACGCCGGCGTGAAGGCCTGGATGAAGCCGAACATGCGGTCCAGCACGAACAGCTGCACGAAGGCGATACCGCCATAGGCCAGCAGGCTGCCGAAGGTGATGAGGGGCAGCGCAAAGCGCTTCTCGTGGCTGTACAGGCCCGGCGCGATGAACGCCCAGGCCTGGTAGATGAGCCAGGGCAGCGCCAGCAGCACCGCCGCCATCAGCAGCACCTTCAGCGGGATGAAGAACGGCGAGAACACGCCGACCGCGATCAGCTTGGCATCGGCCGGCATGTGGGCCCGGATGGGCGCCGCGATGATGTCGATCAGCCGGCTCGGCCCCGGCCAGATGGCCAGCAGCACGGTGGCCGCGATCAGGCCGTAGGCCGCGCGGATGATGCGGTCGCGCAGCTCGATGAGGTGGGCGACAAAAGGCTGCTCGGTGCCGGCCAGCTCGTCGTGGTCAGGGTTCTGGAAGGAGCTCATGTCGTTGTTTCGGGCTGCCGGCACGAGCGGGTATTGTCGGGTCGTGTGCCGGGCCGCTCCCGAGCCGGCCCATCATGGCGACGGGCTCGCCGGTCCGGCCGGCAAGCCTCGCCGCCCCCAAGGAGGGCCGGCCCAGGAGCACCTTGGGCGCGGGACATCAACGTTGGGGCGGACGAAAGCGCGCCACGCGGGCCGCGCCGGACTGGGTGTGGCGCCGCACGCCGGCCTTCTGCTTGAACCACAGCGGCGTGGCGCCCCGCTTCAGGCGCCAGTTCTTCTTGGGGTGCCGGTAGCTGGGCGGCGGCGGGGTGTAGCCGCCGCCTTCGTAGGCGGAGTCGCTGGTGACGTCGCTCCAGGTCTGGTTGAGCGCCTGGCTGGCGGTGTCGACCTCCTGGCGCACGCTCTGTTCGACGTCTCGCGCAGCCGTCTCGAACTGGGACTTCATCTTCTGGAGTTCTTCCAGCTCGATGGAGCGGTTCACCTCGGCCTTGACGTCGGCCACGTAGCGCTGGGCCTTGCCCAGCAGCGCGCCCACCGTGCGGGCCACGCGCGGCAGCTTCTCGGGCCCGATGACGACCAGCGCCACCGCGCCGATCAGCGCGAGCTTGTCAAAGCCGAAGTCGAGCACTTAGGACTTGGTCTTGGCGTCGACGTCGACCGTGTTGGGGTCGTTGACCTTGCTGTTGGCCACCTGCTGGGCCGGTGCAGCGGGCGCGGGTGCGTCGGCGGAGCCGTCCTTCATGCCGTCCTTGAAGCCCTTGACGGCAGCGCCGAGGTCAGAGCCGACATTGCGCAGCTTCTTGGTGCCGAAAACGGCGATGACGACGACCAGCACGATCAGCCAGTGCCAAATGCTCAAACCACCCATGATGCTTGCTCCTTGAGGACTGGCTCAAATTCTAGGGGAGGGCGCGAAGGGGACACCCGCGCGCCCGAAGGGTTAATCAGGAATTCACCCAGGTGGGGCTGGCCCTCAGCCTTTCAACCAGGGGCGCGGGCCGCCCATCACATGCAGATGCAGGTGGTAGACCTCCTGCCCGCCGTCCGGCCCGGTGTTGATGACGTGGCGAAAGCCTCCCGTCACGCCCAGCTCCTTCATCAGCCGCGGCCCCAGGGTGGTCATCTTGCCCAGCAGCCCAGCCTCGGCCTCGGTCACGTCCGCCATGGAAGCGATGTGGCGCTTGGGGATGATGAGGACGTGGACGGGCGCCCAGGGGTGGATGTCATGGAAGGCCAGGACGTCCTCGTCCTCGTAGACCTTCTTGCTCGGGATCTGGCCGGCGACGATCTTGCAGAAGATGCAGTTCGGGTCGGTGCTCATGCTTGCTGTCCTCGTTGGGCGAACTCGGTGAGGCCCGACAGCCCTTCGCGCCGGGCCAGCTCGGCCAGCACGTCCTCGGGCTTCAAGCCGAAGTGGGCGAGTGCGACCATGCTGTGGAACCACAGGTCCGCCACCTCGTAGACGACCTTCTTCGGGTCGCCATCCTTGGCGGCCATGACCGTCTCGGTGGCTTCCTCGCCCACCTTCTTCAGGATGCTGTCCAGGCCCTTGTCGAAGAGCTTGGCCACGTAGCTGGTGCCAGGGTCTGCGCCCTTGCGGGATTCGATGACCGCGCCGATGCGCGCGAGGATGTCGTCACTCATAGATCTTGTGCGGGTCCTTCAGCACCGGGGTGGTGGTGTGCCAGACACCGTTTTCGAGCTTCTGGAAGAAGCAGCTGTGCCGGCCGGTGTGGCAGGCGATGCCCGGGTCGTGCCCGAGCTGGGTGATGGTCAGCAGCAGCACATCGTTGTCGCAGTCCATGCGGATGGCGTGCACCTGCTGGAAGTGCCCGCTCTCCTCGCCCTTGTGCCAGAGCTTGCCGCGCGAGCGGCTCCAGTACACCGCCTGGCCGCGCTCGGCGGTGAGCGCCAGGGCCTCGCGGTTCATCCAGGCAAACATCAGCACGTCGCCCGTGCCCTCTTCCTGGGCGATGACGGGCACCAGGCCACGCTCGTCCCACTTCACTTCGTCCAACCAGGCGCTGCTCATGGCGTCAGTCTAGGTGAGTGGGGCCGGCATGGCCGCGTTCCTGGGCAAACCAGTCCAGCACGGGAAAGGTGCCGGGCAGCACGGGCTTGACCTGCACCGGCAGGTCGGCCCAGGCCATCTGCTGGCCTTCGAGCATCTGGAACTCGCCGGTCCAGTCGAACACCTTGCAGAAGTTCAACCGCACCAGGGCGTGCGGGTAGTCGAACATCTCGACCTTCCACGGATGCGCGGCGCCGATCTGGATGCCCAGCTCCTCGCGCAGTTCGCGGGCCAACGCCTGCTCGATGGTCTCGCCCGGCTCGACCTTGCCGCCCGGGAACTCCCAGTAACCGGCGTAGACCTTGCCCTCGGGGCGGGAGGTGAGCAGGAACTGGCCGTCCGGCCGCACCAGCACGCCCACCGCGACTTCGGTGACGGGACGCGGTTCCGTCATTGCCGCCCCGCCACGTCACGCGCGAACTGGAAGGCCACGCGGCCCGAGCGCGAGCCGCGCTCCAGCGCCCAGATCAGGGCCGGCTGGCGCGCCGCCTCGATGGCGGCTTCATCCAGACCGAAATGGCGCAGCCACTGCGCCACGATGGCCAGGTATTCGTTCTGGCTGAAGGGGTAGAAGCTGATCCACAGACCGAAGCGTTCAGACAGGGAGATCTTCTCCTCGACCGCCTCGCCGGGATGAATCTCGCCATGCTCGCCGTGCGTGCCGCCGAGGTTGTCGACCATCTTCTCGGGCAGCAGGTGGCGGCGGTTGCTGGTGGCGTAGATGAGCAGGTTGTCACTCGCGGCGGCCACTGAGCCGTCGAGCACGCTCTTGAGCGCCTTGTAGCTGGCCTCGCCTTCGTCGAAGCTCAAGTCGTCGCAGAAAACCACGAAGCGCTCCGGGCGGGCCTGCACTTGCTCCACCAGGTCGGGCAGGTCCACGAGATCGGCCTTGTCGACCTCGATGAGGCGCAGCCCCTGACCCGAAAACTCGTTGAGCACCGCCTTGATCAGCGAGCTCTTGCCGGTGCCCTTGGCGCCGGTCAGCAGCACGTTGTTGGCCGGGTGGCCCGCCACGAACTGCGCGGTGTTGCGCAGCAGCTTTTCCTTCTGCGGCTCGACCTCCTTCAGATCCGCCAACGTGATGCGGCTGACGGCGCGCACCGGCTCCAGGCACAGCGCGCCATGGCGGCGGCGGGCACGGAACGCGGTGGAAGCCGACCAGTCGGGCGACACGGCGGGCTGGGGCAGCACCGCCTCCAGCCGGGTCAGCAGACCCTCGGCGCGGGCGATCAGGGATTCAAGCGCGGCAGACATGCTGCCAGTGTAGTTACCCGATGCTGCGCAACGAGGGCTCGAGCTGCTCGGTGGGCAGCCGCTTGAAGCCCGAGCGGGCATAGCGCTGCAGCCGGCCGATGATGAAGCTGACCCATACCGAGGCCTGGGCATTGGCTTGCACCGTGGGCGTGGCCGACCCCTGCGCCTCGGCGGCGGCCCGCAGCACCTGGCGCAACGACGACTCGATGCGATCGAAGAACTGGTTGATGCGGGCTGTCAGGCGCTCGTTCTCGTACACCAGCGCATCACCCACCATCACGCGCGTCATGCCCGGGTTCTTCTCGCCGAACTGCAGGATGACGCTGGCAATGCGGGCGGCCTTGCCGGGCGGCGGCAGCGGGTGGGGGTTGTCGACGATCTGGTTGACCAGGCCGAAGACGCTGGTCTCGATGAAGTCGATCAGCGCCTCGAACATCTGCGCCTTGCTGGCGAAGTGCCGATAGAGCGCAGCCTCGCTGACGTCGAGCCTGGCGGCCAGGGCTGCGGTCGTGATGCGCTCGGCGCCCGGTTGCTCCAGCATGCCGGCCAGCACCTGCAGGATCTGAGTGCGCCGCTCGCCGGGCTTCAGGCGCTTGCGCGGCGCACCAGGCGCCGGGTGGGGAGCAGCAGGGTCGGCAGCGGGCAGGTCGGCGTCCATGCCTGCGATGCTAGTCGACCGCGATGACCACGGCCTGCTGGCACCCAGGCAAGGGCCGCGAAGGCCCTAGTCCCTCAGCCAGCCCAGGCGGCGGGCCTCGTAGATGGCTTCTACCTTGGAGCGCACATGCAGCTTGCGGTAGACCCGCTTCACGTAGGTCATCACGGTGTGCGGCGAGACCTGCATGAACTGCGCGATCTCGTCGAAGGTGAAGCCCTTGGCGGCGAGGTGCAGCACGCGGGATTCCTGCTCCGACAGCGCCACCACTTCCTCGTCGGCCATGGCGGCGGCCATGGCTTCGGGTGAGGGGCCACTGGGCTGCGAGCCGGGCGCCAGGCGCACCAGCAGACGGCGCGCAATGACCGGGCTGATCGGGCTTCCCCCGGCGCGCAGCGAGCGCAGTTGGCCCGGCAGGTCCAGGGCCAGGCTGTCCTTGAGCAGATAGCCAGTGGCGCCGGCCTCGATGCTGGCCACCACGTGCTGCTCGTCACCGAAGACCGAGATCACCATCACCTCGCACTGCGGCCGGGTCTGCGCCGCATGCCGGATCAGCTCGATGCCGCTGCCGCCGGGCAGGTCCAGGTCGACCAGCAGCACGTCGGGCTGGAGCTGGTCGAACATGCGCCGGCCCTGGGGCAGGTCGGGCGCGATGCCGAGCAGTTCGATGTCGGGAACGCTGCCAAGGGCGTGCGTGAAGGCCTCCCGGAAGCGGGCTTGGTCTTCGACGATGAGGACCGAAAACGGGGTCATTGGCTCTCTGGGCTCAAAAGACGGCGCCACCGATCGGCGCCAGGCACGGATTGTCGGCTGAGGATAGCGCCTCGGTCACCCAGGTCTTCCTTCAGAAGTGGGGGGACCTCACCAAAGCCGCCAGCGACCGCACACGCCGCCCCACATAGACCGGCCGTCGGTTCAGGCGCGCGCGGCGAGCCTGGCGCAACCAGCGCTGCATCCAGACCGTGTCCATGCCCAGGCCGTGCGCGGTCTTCTGATGTTCCAGGGTGTCTTCCACCAGCACGCAGCGGGACGGGTTCAGCTTCAAGCGCGCCAGCACCATGCGGAACATGCGCGCATCCGGCTTGGGCCGGGACTGGCCGAAGCAATGCATGTCTTCGATGCAGATCAGGCGCTCAAACACGCCCTGCAGGCCGATGGCGGCCAGCACCCGCTCGGCATAGGCCAGCGGCGCGTTGGTCATGAGGAGCTTGCGCCCCGGCAGTCGCCGCAGCGCGGCCAGGTCGTGCGCATGGCCGTGCAGATGCGCCTCCAGACCGGGCAGCCGGTGCGTCTCGTGAAGGAAATGCGCGGACTTCACGCCGTGGTGCCGCTGCAGGCCGGTGAGCGTGGCGCCGTAGCGCAGCCAGTAGCGCGTGCGCAAGGCCACGGCCTCGTCGGTCGACAGGCCGAGGTGGGTCTCGATGTAGGCCGTCATCGACGCATTCAGCTCGCGGAAGGCGCGATGCGAGGCGTTGTGCAGGGTGTCGTCGAGGTCGAACAGCCAGACCCGGTCGCGGGGGTTCACCGGGCGGTCACCGGGACGAGATCATGGTGCCGTAGGCCTGATCGGTCAGCACTTCGAGCAGCATGGCGTGCGGCACCCGGCCGTCAATGATGTGCACGGCGTTGACGCCGCTCTTGGCGGCATCGATGGCGCCGGCGATCTTGGGGATCATGCCGCCGCTGATGGTGCCGTCCGCCACCAGCTCGTCGATACGCCGGGGCGTGAGCTCGGTCAGCAGTTCGCCCGCCTTGTCGAGGACCCCGCGGATGTTGGTCAGCATCAGCAGCTTCTCGGCCTGCAGCACCGTGGCCAGCTTGGCGGCCACCACGTCGGCGTTGATGTTGTAGCTCTCGTTCTTCTCGCCGAAGCCGATGGGGCTGACGACCGGGATGAACTGGTCGTCCTGCAGCGCCTTCACGACCGAGGGGTCGATGGAGACGATGTCGCCGACCTGGCCGATGTCGTGTTCCTTGGCCGGGTCGTCCTTGTCGAGCATGCGCAGCTTCTTGGCGCGGATCATGCCGCCATCGCGCCCGGTCAGGCCCACGGCCTTGCCGCCTGCGGCATTGATGAGCCCGACGATGTCCTGCTGCACCTCGCCCGCCAGCACCCATTCGACGACGCTCATGGTCTCTTCGTCGGTCACGCGCATGCCCTGGATGAAGTGGCCCTTCTTGCCGAGCTTGTTCAGCGCGTCCTCGATCTGCGGGCCGCCGCCGTGCACCACCACCGGATTCAGGCCCACCAGCTTGAGCAGCACGACGTCCTCGGCAAAGTCTTGCTGCAGCACCGGGTCGGTCATGGCGTTGCCGCCGTACTTGATGACGATGGTCTTGCCGTGGAACTTGCGGATGTAGGGCAAGGCCTGGGACAGGATCTCGGCCTTCTCGCGCGGGGCGATGTGGGAAACGTCGGTCGGGGTGGTGGCGGTCATGCGTCGAGCTCCGAAGAATGGCCGGCATTCTAGGAAGGCTGGCGACAATGGCGGCATGCAAGCCCGTGCGTACTTGAAACTCTCGGTGGCCGCCGCGGTGGTCACCATCGTGCTGAAGTCGCTCGCCTGGTGGTGGACGGGCTCGGTGAGCCTCGCGGCCGATGCCCTGGAATCGCTGGTGAACCTGGCCGGCGCGATGTTCGCGCTGGGCATGATCACCTGGGCCGCCCAGCCGCCGGATGCCGAGCACCCTTACGGCCACCACAAGGCCGAGTACTTCTCCAGCGGCTTCGAGGGCATCCTCATCATCGCGGCCGCCCTGGGCATCCTGTGGGGCGCGGTGGACCGCTGGCGCCAGCCCGAGCCGCTGCACGACGTGGGCATCGGCGTGGCGCTGGCGGTGGTGAGCTCCGCGCTCAACGGCGTGCTCGCCTGGGCCATGCTGCGCAAGGCACGCGAGGTGCGCTCCATCGCGCTGGAAGGTGACGCGCGCCACCTGTTCACCGACGTCTGGACCTCGGCCGGCGTCGTGGCGGGGCTGCTCGGCGTGATGGCCACCGGCTGGCAGTGGCTGGACCCGCTGCTCGCCATCGGCGTGGCGCTGAACATCCTGCGCGAAGGCGTGCACCTGATGCGCGAATCCACCCGCGGGCTGATGGACGAAGCCCTGGACGCGGAGTCCCAGGCGCAGGTGAAGGCCGTGCTCGACCACTACCGCCACCCCGAAGACGTGCGCTTCGACCACATCGTGAGCCGCGTGGCCGGCCAGCGCCGCTTCATCGACCTGCACATGCACATGCCCGCCCACTGGACGCTGACCCGCGCTGCGACGCTGCGCAACGAGGTCGAGCAGGCGCTGATGCATGCCCTGCCCGGCCTGCGCGCCAGCATCCAGATGCTGCCCATGAATGTGGAAGCCCACTTTGACGACCCCAAGGACCTGATGTGATTGCGCTGCTGCAACGAGTGCGGGAAGCCCGCGTGGAAGTGGCCAGCCAGGTCATCGGCCAGATCGACGCCGGCTTGCTGATGCTGGTCTGCGCCGAGCCCACGGACACCGAAGCGATCGCCGAGAAGCTCATCGCCAAGGTGCTGAAGCTGCGCGTCTTCAGCGACGACGCCGGCAAGATGAACCGCAGCCTGCAGGACGTGGCCGGCGGGCTGCTCATCGTCAGCCAGTTCACGCTGGCCGCCGACACGGCCGGCGGCAACCGGCCGAGCTTTTCGGGGGCGGCGCCGGCTGAGCTCGGCCGGCGCCTGTACGAG
>JAIPCJ010000066.1 GCA_021738245.1 Methylotenera sp.
GGAGGCCGTGCCGACGGCCGTGGCCGACGCGCCCAAGGCGGCCGTCAAGACAGAAGTGAAGGCGGCGTCCAAGCCTGCAGGCTCGGCGCCCGTGGCCGCCAAGTCGCCGGCGGGCCCCGGGGACCCGCAGGTGGCGGCTGCCAAGGAAATCAACGCCATCCTGGCCCTGCTGCCCAAGCTGGCCGACGGCCAGTGGCACGAACTGGGCGCGGCGGCCAAGGTGTTGAAGGAGGCGGGCCTGCTGCCCAAAACGGCGCCGTCGACCAAGCTGTTCCGCAAGCATCCGCAGGCCTTCGAGCTGGCGCCCGAGAAGAACCCCAACCGGGTGCGCTTCGGCCACGGATGATCGACCCCGACTGGGCTGCGCCCTGGTTCGCGCCCTATGCCGGCGTGGGCGAGCCGGTGCTCGCTCGGTTGCGCGCCGGCCAGGCGGTGCATGCCGCGCTGGCGCATCCGCGCTTCGAGCCCGACAGCGTCCGGCAGCCGGCAGACGAAGGCTACGAAGCCTACGTGGCCCGCACCGGCCGGGTGCCCACGCGCCACAACGCGCATGACCTCTTCAACGGCCTGGTCTGGCTGCGCCATCCGCGGTTCAAGCAGGCGCTGAACGACGCGCATCAGTCGGCACCGCCCGCGCCCGCCGGTCGTCGCGGCCCGGTGCGGGATGCACTGACCTTGCTGGACGAGAGCGGCCTGCTGCTGGTGGCGCCCGCCTCGCTGCAGGCGGCCCTGCGCGCGCAGGATTGGCCGGCGCTGTTCATCCACCACCGCGCTGCCTGGCAAGGCGCGCAGAGTCGCATCGTCGGCCACGCGCTGCTGGAAAAACTGCTGCAACCGCACAAGTCCTGGTGCGCCCGCGTGCTGGTCGTGGACGACCTGGACGAGCCGGTGCTGCCCGCGGACCTGTCGCCTAGCTTGCTGCCCCCGCTGCCGGTGCTGGGCATCCCGGGCTGGTGGCCCGCGAATGAGCAGGAGGGCTTCTACGCAGACGCCCGGGTCTTCAGGCCAAAGCGGCTAGCATCGGCGCCCGCCACGGGAGGTTTCGCTTGTTGATGAAGTCCTGTTTGAAGCCGCTGCTCGGCCTGGCCCTTGCCGGCCTGGCCGCCTTCGCCGCCGCGCAGACAACGCCGCCGGCCCCACCCGCCGCCGCGCCGCAGCCGGCGCCGGCGGCGACGCCCCAACAGCCGCCGACCGTGTCGGCCAGCGCGCGCCGGCTGTACGAGCGCAGCAAGGGGCAGCTGCTGCAGATCCGCACCTTGCTCAAGACCCAGGACAGCCAGGCCTCCGTGGGGTCGGGCTTCCTGGTCAGCGACGACGGCCATGTGGTCACGAACTACCACGTGATCAGCCAGTTCGCGCTGGAGCCCGACAACTTCCGCCTGCGCTACGCCACGACCGACGGGCAGAGCGGGGCGCTGGAGCTGCTGGACTTCGATGCCCGCCGCGACCTGGCGTTGTTGCGTGCCGTGGACGACGGCAAGGGCCCGGGCCTGAAAGGGCGCGGCGCATTGGCCTTCCGGCCCCAGAGCCAGCCGCTGGCCAAGGGCGAGCGCATCTATTCGATGGGCAACCCGCATGACGTGGCGTTCGCGGTGGTCGAGGGCAACTACAACGGGCTGGTGGAGCGCAGCTTCGACCCGCTCATCTACTACGCGGGCGGCATCAACCCGGGCATGAGCGGCGGCCCGGTGCTGGACGAAGACGGCTTCGTGGTGGGCGTGAATGTGTCGACCATGCTGTTTGCGCAGCAGGTGAGCTTTCTGGTGCCGGGTGAGTTCGCGGCCGATCTCGTCAAGCGCAGCCTCGGTGCCAAGCCCATCCGCTCGGCCGCCTGGAGCCGGTTGCGCGACCAGCTGACGCGCTACCAGGACGAACTCGTCACCCGCTTCCTGGCGATGCCCTGGGAGAGCGCCAACAACGACCGCTACCGCCTGCCGGTGCCCAAGCAGGATTTCATGCGTTGCTGGGGCCGCGGCACCTCTGCCGACACCAAGGGCCTGGACTTCGAGCGCTCGCAGTGCCGCATGGACCATGCCCTGTTCGTGAGCGGCAACCTGCAGACGGGCTGGCTGGACATGTCGCACGAAGCCTACGACGGCAGCAAGCTGGGGGCGCTGCGCTTTGCCCGGCAGTACTCCGGCAGCTTCCGCAACGAGCGCCTGGGTATCGCGGACAAGTCCCGCACCGCGCCCTACTGCAAGGAGCAGTTCGTCGACCGCGACGGCCTGCCGCTGCGTGCCGTGGTGTGCCTGCGTGCCTACCGCAAGCTCGAAGGCCTGCACGACCTGAGTGTGCTGGTGACGACGGTGGATGCCTCCACGCAAGGCGCGCTGGGCCGGTTCGATGCCCGGGGCGTGAGTTTTGACAACGCGCTCAAGCTGGCGGCGCATTACCTGGAGGGCTTCGCGTGGACGAACAGCAAAGCCAAGTGATGCCGGCTGCCGACCCCGTGCCGCCGCCGGCGGCGGTGGTGGAGCTGCTGGGCCGCGATGGTCGTGTCGCGCTGCTGCAGCGGGTGCATGCCTGGCCGGTGCGCATCGGTCGCTCGCCCGCCTGCGACATCGTGCTGGACGACGCCCACCTCGCGCCCGAGCATGCCGAGCTCCACCTGCAGCCGGACGGCGCAGTCAAGCTCAAGCTGCTGCCCAGCCGCAACGGCGGTCAGGTCGGCAAGCAGCGCCTGAACAGCGGTGACGAGGCGGCGCTGCCGGCGGGGGGCGCCTTCCAGCTGGCCGGCTGCGCCTTGCGCCTGCGCACGGCGGCCGACCCGCTGCCGGCAGAGCATCTGCACATCGTCGACAAGACCCGTCACTGGGCCCTGGTGCCGCTGCTGCTGCTGGCGATGTTGTTCATCCAGTGGGCCGACCGCTGGAGCGCGCTCGACCCCGATGCGCGCTGGGTCGACTACGCCTCGCCGCTGCTCGGCCCGCTCGCCCTGGTGTTGGGCTGGGCGGGGCTGTGGTCGCTGGCGAGCCAGTTGTTCCAGCATCGCTTCCCGTTCACGGCACACCTGCGCCGGGCGCTGGTGGTTCTGGTGGCGCTGCAGGTGCTGGAATGGGTGTTGCCCACCATCGCCTACGCGCTGTCCTGGCCGCGGCTGATGGTGGTCGAGTCCCTCAGCAACCCGGTCGCGGGTGCGTTGCTGGTGATCTGGCACACGCGGCTGGTGTGGCCGGGGGCTCGGCGCATCCTGGGCGGCGGCATCGCCGCGCTGCTGCTGCTGTGGGTGGGCCTGCAGGTGGGCAACCGTCAGGAGCAGCAGTACGTGTTCGGGCCGCCCTACCTGGCCACGTTGCCGCCGCCGGCCCTGCGCCTGGTGACCCCGAAGCCGCCAGAAACGCTGATCGACTCGCTTCAGCCGCTGAAGGCGGAGCTGGCGCGCCAGGCTCGCAAAGACAACGAAGGCGCGGGCGACGACGACAGCGGCGGCGAGTGAGCCGCCGCGCCGCCGGCTGCGGTGTCAGGCCTGCGGCAGAAAGCCTTCCACCGACAGATAGCGCTCGCCGGTGTCGTAGTTGAAGCCCAGCACGCGGCTGCCTGCCGGCAGCTCGGGCAACTTCTGCGCGATGGCGGCCAGCGTTGCACCGCTGGAGATGCCCACGAGCAGGCCTTCCTCGCGCGCGCAGCGGCGGGCGTATTCGCGGGCGGCCTCGGCGTCGACCTGGATGACGCCGTCCAGCAGTGCGGTGTCCAGCACCGCCGGGATGAAACCCGCCCCGATGCCCTGGATGGGGTGCGGGCTGGGTTGGCCGCCGCTGATCACCGGGCTGGCGCTGGGTTCGACCGCGAACACCTTGAGTTGCGGCCAGGCGGCCTTCAGCACCTGCGCGCAGCCGGTGATGTGGCCGCCGGTGCCCACGCCGGTGATGATGGCGTCCAGGCCTTCGGGGAAGTCGCGCAGGATCTCCTGGGCGGTGGTCTTCACGTGCACGGCCGGGTTGGCGCCGTTCTCGAACTGCTGCGGGATCCAGGCACCCGCATGCTGCTCGGCCAGTTCGCGGGCGCGGGCGATGGCGCCCTTCATGCCCTTCTCGCGCGGCGTCAGGTCGAAGCTCGCGCCGTAGGCGAGCATCAGCCGGCGACGCTCGACGCTCATGCTGTCGGGCATCACGAGGATGAGCTTGTAGCCCTTGACCGCCGCCACCATGGCCAGGCCCACGCCGGTGTTGCCCGAGGTCGGTTCGATGATGGTGCCGCCCGGCTTGAGCAGGCCGCGGGCTTCGGCGTCCTCGATCATGGCCAGCGCGATGCGATCCTTGATCGAGCCGCCCGGGTTGCTGCGCTCCGACTTGACCCACACCTCGGCGTTGCCGAACAGGCGTTGCAGGCGGATGTGCGGGGTGTTGCCGATGGTGTCGAGGACGCTGGCTGCCTTCATGCGGGTCTCCTGGGAAATGTGCGGGGATAATCGCTAGTGTGAAGCAAGCCAGACCGCCGCTGGGGCGAGCATGGAAACATGGCCCTGGAGGAAGGTCCGGACTGCACAGAGCGGCGTAGCAGCTAACGGCTGCCCGGCGAAAGCCGAGGATCAGAGCAACAGAGACGAGTCGATGGTGGGCTCACCGAGAGGTGGTCTATCCGGCATCCGCGCAAGCGGGTGTGACGTGCGGCGCAAGCCGCGCGGCATCGGGCGCAAGCCCGAACCGGGTAGCACCCTTTGGTGGGCAAAGCCCACCAAAGGGTGAAACGGGCAATCTCTACGCGCAGCAACACCAAGTAGGCCAGCGTTGATGCGGCTCGCAGAGCTGGCGGGTAGGTGGCACCGAGCCGGGCAGTGATGTCCGGCCCAGAGGAATGGCGGTCACGCCGGGGGCAACCCCGGTGCACAGAATCCGGCCTATCGGCTTGCTTCACTCTTTTCATGCGCCCGCAGTCGGGGCAAGCGCGAGAAGCATCACGGCCCACGGCCGTTGGCCTCTTCCTGACGCCGGCTGCTTCGGCGACAGTCTCCTCATAAATGACGCGCGGGGTCGGTTCGGCCCGCACTCTCGCCCATTCCTGGGCGCTGCGCCGTCGACTGGAGATCTGTGATGGGCTGGAAAGACTTGAAGCTGCGCACCAAGCTGCAATCGGGCTTTGGTGTGCTGGCGCTGGTGGTGCTGGTGGTGTCGACCGTTGCCATCGTGGCGCTGTCCCGCGCCAATGACCGTTTCGTCGAGTACGTGGCGGGCGTGGGGAAGGACATCGAGCTGGCATCGGGGCTGCAGGGGGCGGCTTCACGGCGGGCGCTGGCCGTGCGCGACATGGTCATCAGCGAGGACGCCAAGGCGCTGCAGGAACTGGCCGAGACGGCCAGCCGCGAGCATGCCGCCACGCAGAAGTCGCTGCAGGACCTCAAGGACCTGGTGGCCCGGCGTGCCGACGGTGATGAAAAGGACCGTGCACTGGTCGCCGAAATCGACCGCATCGAAAGCCAGTACGGTCCGGTCGCGCTGGCCATCGTCAAGCTCGCGGCCGCCGGCCAGCGTGACGAAGCGGCGCGCAAGATCAATGCCGAATGCAAGCCGCTGCTGCAGGCCCTGGTGAAGGCGGTCGGCGCCTACCTTTCGCACGAGTCCGCCAATACCGCGGAGCGCATCGAACGCTCACAGACCCTGTTTCACCAGGAGCGCGCGATGCTGATCGGCGGCGCCGTGCTGGCCATTGCCATCGCGCTGTGGCTGGGCTGGTGGCTGGGCAATGGGGTGTCGCGCCCGCTCCAACGCGCCATTGCGGTGGCGGAGGCTGTGGCGGCGGGTGACCTGGGCTCCAACGTGGTGGTGGACCGCGGCGATGAAACCGGCCAGCTGATGGCTGCCCTGCAGAAGATGAACACGGGGCTGCTGGCCATGGTGGCGCAGATCCGCCAGTCGGCCGACAGCATCTCTACCGCGTCGCAGGAGATCGCGACGGGCAACCAGGACCTGTCCAGCCGCACCGAGCATCAGGCCAGCGCGTTGCAGGAAACCGCAGCCTCCATGCAGCAGATGACCGGCACCGTGCAACAGACGGCCGAGAGTTCCCGCCAGGCCAGTCAGCTCGCGCAGGCAGCGGTCGAGGTGGCGGAGCAGGGCGGCGACGTGGTGCAGCGTGTCGTGCAGACCATGGGCGAGATCAGCGAGAGCAGCCGCAAGGTCGCCGACATCATCACGGTCATCGACGGCATTGCCTTCCAGACCAACATCCTGGCGCTCAATGCGGCCGTCGAAGCGGCCCGCGCCGGTGAGCAGGGGCGCGGCTTCGCCGTCGTGGCCGGCGAGGTGCGGGCCCTGGCCCAGCGCAGCGCGACCGCCGCGCGGGAGATCAAGGCCTTGATCCAGACGAGTGTCGAGCGGGTCGACTCGGGCGCCGGGCTCGTGTCGGAAGCCGGCACCACGATGACCCAGATCGTCAACCAGATCCGCCGCATGACCGACCTGATGGCCGAGATCAATGCCTCGGCCACCGAGCAGAGCACGGGCATCGCCCAGGTCAATCAGGCGGTGGCGTCCATCGACCAGGGCACGCAGCAGAACGCAGCGCTGGTCGAGCAGAGTGCTGCCGCAGCAGAGAGCCTGCAGCAGCAGGCGGCCGGGCTGAGCCAGGTGGTGGCGCAGTTCCGTACCGCGGGCCGCTGACGGTGCGGGGGCGGTGCTGACTTTCGGACGCCCGCGAGGGCGTCGATACACTGGCTCGCTTTACCGAGTGCCGTGCGCCCCTTCTGATGAATCCTGACGCCAGTCGCCTGTGGCGCGCGCCGCGCTGGGCCCTGTCCGTGCTGCTGGCTTGCCTGGCCATGGTGGGCCCTTTCTCCATCGACACCTATTTGCCGGCCTTCTCCGGCATTGCGTCGGCCCTGAACGCCACGCCGGTGCAGATGCAGCAGACGCTGTCGGCCTACCTGCTCGGGTTCGCCTTCATGAACCTCTTCCACGGCGCGCTGTCGGACTGCTTCGGGCGCCGGCCGGTGGTGCTGATCGGGCTGGGCATCTTCACGCTGGCCAGCGTCGGTTGCGCGATTGCGAGTTCCATCGGGCAGCTGGTGTTCTGGCGCACGGTGCAGGGCATGTCAGCCGGTGCGGGCATCGTGGTGTCGCGCGCCATCATCCGGGACATGTTCCCGCCGGCCGATGCGCAGCGGGTGATGTCGCAGGTGACGCTGTTCTTCGGTGTGGCGCCTGCCATCGCGCCCATGGTCGGCGGCTTCCTGTTCGTGCACGCCGACTGGCATTCCATCTTCTGGTTCCTGACCGCCGTGGGCGGGGCGCTGCTGGTGTCCAACTGGCGGCTGCTGCCCGAGACCCTGCACCCGACGCTCGTCCAGCCCTTCCATGTGGGGGCGCTGATGCGCGAGTACTGGCGGCTGTGCAGCAGCCCCAAGTTCATGATGCTGGTGCTGGCCAGCGGCATCCCGTTCAACGGCATGTTCCTCTACGTGCTTGCCACGCCGGTCTTCCTGGGCGAGCACCTGCATTTCGCGCCGCAGCAGTTCTTCTGGTTCTTCCTGTGCAGCATCGGCGGCATCATGGCCGGCGCAGCGGTCAGCGGCCGTCTGGCCGGCAAGATGAGCCCGCAGCGACAGATCATGCGCGGCTTTCGCATCATGTTCGCGGTGTCGGTGGCCAACATCAGCCTGAACCTGTTCGCGCCGCTCAGCGCCTTCTGGGCCTTGCCGATGGTGGGCCTGTTCGCCTTCGGCTGGGCCATGATGGTGCCGGTCGTGACGCTGCTGGTGCTGGACCAGGTGCCCGAGCGGCGCGGCATGGCGTCGTCACTGCAAGCCTGCATCGGCTCGGCTGCCAACGGGCTGGTGGCGGGTGTGCTGGTGCCGCTGGTGATGCACTCCACGCTGGCGCTGGCCTGCACTTCGGCCGCACTGATGCTGGTCGGCCTGTTCGCCTGGTACGGCGTGCGCCGTTCGGTGGTGAGCTGACTGGCGACGCTCAAGCCGGCGCCGGAGCTGCCGAAAAGCAGAGGTATGAGAAAGCGCCTCATCGCCGCCGCCTGCCTGCTCGTGCTCGCCGCCCAGGCGCAGGAGTCCTCCGAGCCCGCCGAGGTGCTGCGCCAACGCCTGGCCGAGCGGCTGTCGACCAAGGGCGAATCCGCCACGGCCAAGACCGCGCCGGCCCGTCCCGCGCGCTCGGAGCCCCGGCGTGAGGCCAGGCCCGAGGCACGGCAGGCGCCGCGCTGGGGCTATACCGGTGATGTCGGGCCGGACCGGTGGGCGGAGCTGTCTCCCGAGAACAAGCTGTGCGCCGTCGGCACGCGCCAGAGCCCCATCGACATCCGTGAGGGCTTGGCCGTCGACCTCGAACCCATCGGCTTCGACTACCGTGCCGGCAGCTTCTCGGTGCTGGACAACGGCCACACCATCCAGGTCAATGTGGCGCCGGGCAGTGGCCTGACGGTCATGGGCCGCCGCTATGAGCTGGTGCAGTTCCACTTCCACCGGCCGAGCGAGGAGCGCATCAACGGCAAGCAGTTTGAAATGGTGGCCCACCTGGAGCACCGCGATGCCCAGGGCCGCCTGGCTGTGGTGGCGGTGCTGCTGGAGCGATCGCGGGATGACAAACCCCATCCCCTCATCCAGACCGTCTGGGCCAACCTGCCGTTGGAGAAGGCCGACCCGGTCGCGGCCCAGGTGCCGCTGGACGTCAGCGGCCTGCTGCCAGCGGAGCGCGGCTACTACACCTACATGGGTTCACTCACCACACCGCCCTGCACCGAGGGCGTGCTGTGGATGGTGATGCGCCAGCCCGTGGGCCTGTCGGCCCAGCAGATGAGCGTGTTCGCCAAGCTCTACCCGATGAACGCCCGGCCGCTGCAGGCGGGTTCGGGCCGGCTGATCAAGGAGTCGCTGGGCGCCCCTTGAGCGTCTTGCGCGCGCCCGACAGCCAGTCGTGCAGGGTGGCGAACAGCTGTTCGGCCACCACGGGCTTGGCGACATGGTCGTCCATGCCGGCGTCGAGGCAGCGCTGGCGCTCCTCGTCGAAGGCATTGGCCGTCATGGCCAGGATGGGCAGCTGGGCGCCCTCGGGCAGGGCCCGGATGGCGCGCGTGGCGTCCAGCCCGTCCATCACGGGCATCTGCACATCCATCAGCACCAGGGCGTAGTGGCCGGTCTTGACCATGTCGACCGCCTGCTGGCCGTCGGCCGCCACGTCCACCACCAGGCCCGCGCTGCCGATGAGGGCGACAGCGACTTCCTGGTTCACCGGGTTGTCTTCGGCCAGCAGGATGCGGCAGGGCTGGCGCTGCACCAGGTCGGCCAGCCGCTCGCGGGCCGAATGCAGGCGCGGCGCAGGCACGGGCGCCACGGGCGGCTGGGCCGGTGCCTCGACATCGAGCGCGAACCAGAAGCAGCTGCCGCCACCGAGGGTGCTTTCCACGCCCACCTGGCCGCCCATCAGCTCGGCCAGCCGGCGGCAGATGGCCAGGCCCAGGCCGGTGCCGCCGTAGCGGCGCGTGGTGGAACTGTCCGCCTGCTCGAAGTCGCGGAACAGCCGGCTCTGCGCTTCGGGGGCGATGCCGATGCCACTGTCGATGACTTCGAAGCGCAGGCCCAGCCCGGTGCCCTCCTGGCGGGCTGGTTCGAGCCGCACCTGCAGCCGCACGAAGCCACGCTCGGTGAACTTGACGGCATTGCCCGCGAAATTGAGCAGCACCTCGGAGATGCGCTGCGGGTCGCCGATCAGCGGTCGGCCGCGCAGCTCGGGGGCGATGTCGGTCTCCACGCGCAGGCGCTTGGCCGCCGCGGCTTGCGTGGTCATGTTGGCGATGTTGTCCAGCACCTGGTCGACCGTGAACTCGCGGCGCTCCAGGCTCAACTTGCCCGCCTCGATCTTGGGGAAGTCCAGCACGTTGTTGATGACGCTCAGCAGATGCTCCGCCGCGTTGGCCACCTTCTGCAGCCGCAGTTGCTGCTCGGGCTCGATGGTGTCGCTCTGGGCCAGGTAGGTCAGGCCGATGATGGCATTCATGGGCGTGCGGATCTCGTGGCTCATGTTGGCCAGGAAGGCGCTCTTGGCCAGGCTGGCGGCCTGGGCGGCCTGCGTGGCTTCGGCCAGCGCCGCGGTGCGCGCCTCGACGAGTTCTTCGAGGTGGTGGCGGTAGCGCTCCAGCTCCAGCGCATCACGGCGCTGGCGGGAGATGTCGGTCAGGAAGCCGTGCCACAGCACGCTGCCGTCGGCCTCGCGCTGGGCGATGGCATTGCCGTAGAGCCAGCGTTCGCCGCCGTCGGCCAGCGGGGTGCGGAACTCCTGCTGCCAGGGGCTCAGGTTGCGGGCAGAGGCGAGCAGGCTGTCGCGCACCAGGGCGCGGTCATCGGGGTGGATGCGCTCGAACCACGGGGCGGCGCTGCGGCTGAGCTCGGCGCTGCCGAGCAGGAAGTACTCGCGCACGGCCTCGCTGACGTAGGCGAAGCTGAACTCGCCATTGACCGCCAGGCGCAGCTGGTAGACCACGCCCGGCACCGTCTCGGCCATGCCGCGCAGTCGATCGATCAGGTGGCGCTGCGCCTCGAACTGCTGCTGCAGCGCGTCGCGCATGTGTTCCAGGTGGCCGCCGAGCAGGCCGATCTCGTCCTGGCGGGTGTGGGCCAGCTTGGCGCTGAAACGGCCTTCGCCCAGGTCGTTGGCGAAGTCGCCCAGTTCACGCAGCGGCCGGAACAGGCGTGAATTGAGCAACCACAGCACCAGGGCCAGCGAGGCCAGCAGCTGGCCGCCGACGGTGGCGCCATACAGCCAACGCTGGCGCATGACGGCGGTGGTGCTGAGGTGGTCGTCGATCTCGATCTGGATGTGGCCGATGCGGGTGGCGCCGCGCAGGATGTCCCGCTCGCCGGTCAGCGTCTTGCCCCGCCGCCGCTCGGGCATGTGGTTCTCGATGAAAGGCAGGCCTTGCGAGGCATCGCTCACGCTGACCCGCACCACCTCGGGCGACTTGACGATGGCCGAGACCACCTCGCGCGCGGCCACGGCATCCAGGTTCCACAGCAGCTCGGGCAGGCTGCTGGCGAGCACGTCGAGCTTGGCGTCGAGGTCACGCTGCAGCGCCTGCTCGGCCACCTGCGCTTCCCGCAGGCCGATGAACAGGCCGCCGACGATGAGAGCCGGCAGCAGCAGACCGATGCTGGCGCCCAGGGCCAGGGCGGCGAAGAGAGAGGACGAAGGCTTGCGGCTCAAGATGCGTCGATGCTGCCACGAGATCGGCGCGCCAAAAGAAAAAAGCGCCCCGTCGCGAAGGCGGCGTGGCGCTTTTGACGCGGCATGGCGGGTCAGCCCTTGCCCAGCAGTGCCGGTTTGAGGGAGGAGTCCACCGGTTTGTCGCCCAGCCAGATCTTGAGGATGGCGTTGTAGAAGCCGATGTCCTTCATGGCCTCGCCCTGCTGCTTGCCGTTGAAGTACATGACGGTGCCGGTGTCCGGCAGCCAATCGACGGTCACGGTGTCGCCCTTCTTGGCCTGCGGGATGCTCACGAAGGCGTCGCCGAACTGGGCCAGCTGGTTCACGAACTTGGAGCGCTCGGCCTTGTCGGTGTTGGCAGTGATGCCGGCCATGAAGGCCTGTCCCAGCTCGTCACCGGTCACTTCCCGCATCATGGTCAGCGTGAAGCGGCGCGGGCCGGTCGACTCCAGCACGCCGGCGGTCGAGTCCTTCTTCTCGGTCAGGTACAGGCCCAGCACATAGACCTTGACGACGATCCGGGTGCGCACGCCGGCGCCGTTGAGCTTGAGTTCCTTGCCGGCCACCTTGACCGAGTCTTCCAGCTTCACGCCAGCGACTTCGGCGGCGGGCGCGAGGCCGGCCAGGCTCAGGGCCAGCGTGAGGCCGGTCAGCCAGCGGGCGGGGGAATGGTGCTTCATGCGGTCTCCTGTTTGTCGGGTCGGAAATCAGCGGCCGGCGTCGAGCTTGAAGAGCGCGACCACCTCTTCCAGGCCCTGGGCCTGGGTGCGCAGCGAGTCGGCGGCAGCGGCGGCTTCTTCCACCAGGGCGGCGTTCTGCTGCGTGCTCTTGTCCATGTCGTGGATGGTATGCGTCACGCGCTCGATGCCGGCGCTCTGCTCGGCACTGGCATGCGTGATCTCGCCCATGATGTCCGTCATCCGTTGCACGCTCGCCACCACGCCCTGCATGGTGCTGCCGGCCTTGGCCACCAGCTCGCTGCCGAGGGCCACCTTCTCGACGGAATCGCCGATGAGGCGCTTGATCTCCTTGGCAGCCTCGGCGCTGCGGCCGGCGAGCGAGCGAACCTCGCCCGCCACCACCGCGAAGCCACGCCCCTGCTCGCCGGCACGCGCGGCCTCGACGGCGGCATTGAGCGCGAGGATGTTGGTCTGGAAGGCGATGCCGTCGATGACGCTGATGATGTCGACGATCTTCTTGGACGACGCGTCGATGCTGCCCATGGTCTGCACCACCTGCGCCACCACCTGGCCGCCTTCGCCGGCCACCTGCGACGCCGCCTGGGCCAGCTGATTGGCCTGCTGGGCGCTCTGGGCGTTGTGCTGCACCGCGTCGGTCAGGGTCTTCATGGCCGACAGCGTCTGCTCCAGCGACGCCGCCTGCGCCTCGGTGCGCACCGACAGGTCCAGGTTGCCGCTGGCGATCTCGCTGGAGGCCGAGGCGATCGACTCCGTCCCCTCGCGCACCCGGCCGACGATGCCCTTCAGGCTCTCGTTCATGTCGTTCAGCGCCTGCATCAGCTCGCCGGTCTCGTCACGGCTGCGCACTTCGATGACGCTGGTCAGGTTGCCCGAAGCCACCTTGCGCGCCACCGACACCGCGCCGCGCAGCGGCACGACGATGCCGCGCGTGATCAGCAGGCCGGTCAGCACGCTCGCGACGATGGCCGCCACCGCCAGCCCCAGCAGCAGCAGGGCGGTCTTGCGTGCCACCTGGTTGGACTTGCTGCCGGCTTCCTCCATCGCGGCATTGCGCGCCTCGACGAGTTTGTCCAGCGCCGCCAGGTAGCGCACCTGGGCTGCGCGCACCGAGAACTGGTACTTCAGCGGCGCGCCCTCGGTGTCGCCCGAGGCGACCGTCTTCACGAAGGCCGCCTGGGCCGGAATGAACTTGGCGCGCACTTCCTCGATCACCTTGAGCTGCGCGAGGCTGGCCTCGTCCGTCAGCAGCGGCTTGAGCTCGGCCATGGTTTTTTCATGGGCCGCCATCAGGCCGGCCACGGTGTCGAGCTCTTTCTTGATCTGCTCGTCGCCCGTCATGATGAGCGTCGTCATCATGCTGCGCGAGGCATCGCCCAGCTCGCTCTTGGCCTTGTTGGCCAGGGCCACGGCCTTGTAGTCGTTGCTCAGCAGCTGCGAGATCTCGCCGTTGAGCGACTGAATGCCGAGGTAGCCCAAGGCAGCCATCGCCACGAGGCAGGCAATGACGACGGAGAAGCCGGCCGTCAGCCGTTGCCCGATGCGCATGCGGGACAAGAAAGTCATGAAGTGTCCTTGGAGGTCTGCGGCGCTGGTGTCTCACCCTCGGTTCATCGAGGCCAGCGTTTGAAGCTGCAGGAAATTTCAGCAGAAATCACCGAGCCCCATCGATATGAGCCGTGTTACGGCGCCGAGTGGCGTGATATGTGCGGCAAAACCGCCCGTCGCCTGCCTGACTTCGCGTTGACGCCTTGGTGACACAGCCCCTCGCGCTGCCCGGCACGCCAGGGGCGAAAGCGCCGCCCGCCTTTGGGCACGTGGCGGAATCCATGCGGCGTCCTTCGGGGGATGAGCAGTCCCCAGGACTTGGGGCAAAACCCCACCCCGGCACGGCGACTTCTCAAGCGCTACTTCTCAATTCCCCGCCAAGTCCTTATTTCTGAAGGACATTTTTTATCAACCTGTATGAATCAACAGTCTGCTCTAAGTGCTTGATTTCATTGAAAAAACTTGTGCCGAACCTTGACCCTCACCCCTTCGGCCCTTAAAGTGGGAGGAAGTGTCGTTTCGTGGTGAAAAGTGTCGGAACTCGTCTTTCAGGGGCCCTCTAGCCTGGCTTTGGATGCCAAGGGTCGCCTGAGCGTGCCTGCTCGGCATCGCGAGGTGCTGCAGGTGTTGTGCGAGGGCCGGTTGACGATCACCAAGCACCCGGACGGCTGCCTGATGGTCTTCCCGCGGCCGACCTGGGAGGTCTTCCGCGACAAAGTCGCCGCGCTGCCGATGTCGGCCGTCGGCTGGAAGCGGGTGTTCCTGGGCAATGCGATGGACGTGGAGATCGACTCCGCCTCCCGCGTGCTGATCTCGCCCGAGCTGCGCAAGAGCGCCGGCCTGAAGAGCGACGTGATGCTGATCGGTATGGGCAGCCACTTCGAGCTGTGGGATGCCGAGGCGCATGCGGCCCAGGAGGCCGAGACCATGGCCGGCCCGATGCCGGATTCCCTCAAGGACTTCAGCTTCTGATGGGCGGCGGGATGGAAGACCAAGCCACGTTCCGCCACACGACCGTGCTGCTGGACGAGGCGGTCGACGGCGTGCTGGCGCGCCCGGACGGCGTGTATGTCGACGGCACCTTTGGCCGTGGCGGGCATTCGCGCCTGCTGCTGAGCAAGTTGTCGCCCGCCGGGCGGCTGATCGCGATCGACCGCGACCCCGAGGCCATTGCCGCCGCGGCCGCGATCCGCGACCCGCGCTTCACCATCTGCCACAGCGCCTTTGCCGACATGGCGGATCAACTCGCGTCGCTCGGTGTTCATGAGGTGGATGGTGTGCTGCTGGACCTGGGTGTGTCCAGCCCGCAGATCGACAACCCGGCCCGGGGCTTCAGCTTCCGGTTCGAGGGGCCGCTGGACATGCGCATGGACACGACCCGCGGCATCAGTGCGGCGGATTTCCTCGCGAGCGCCGACGAGCGCGAGATTGCACGGGTGATTCGAGACTATGGCGAAGAACGGTTTGCTGGCCAGATTGCAAAGGCGGTTGTTGCTCGCCGGGAAGCCGGTACGCCCCTCGCGCGCACCGACGAGCTGCGCGAACTCGTGGCTCGCGCGGTCAAGACCCGTGAGCCCGGACAAGATCCGGCGACCCGCACCTTTCAAGCCCTTCGGATTCATGTCAATGGCGAGCTTGAAGAGCTTGAGCAAGGGCTGAACGCCGCATTGCGCCTGCTGCGCGCGGGTGGCCGGCTGTCAGTGATCAGCTTCCACTCGCTGGAAGACCGCCGCGTGAAGCAGTTCATCGCCGCGCACAGCAAGGCCGAGTTCGACCGCCGGGCGCCCTTTGCGCCGCCGCCGGCCCTGGCCCTGAAGGCGCTGGGCCGCGTGATGCCGAGCGCCGCCGAGGTGGCGGCCAACCCGCGCGCCCGTTCCGCCGTGCTGCGGGTGGCCGAGCGCACCGATGCGCCGCTGAAGGGTTGACGATGGCGTCCTCCTGCCTGCTTCGCTCACGGCCCCGCGCGGGGTCTTGCCGGGCCCCCTGGGTGGCCGTGCGGACCTGACATGGCCAAGCTCAACCTCATCCTGATCCTGGCGGTGCTGGCCAGCGGCGTGGTGCTGGTGCACAACGCCTATGAGTCGCGCCGCCTGTTTGCCGAGCGCGAGCGCACCAAGAACGAAGGCCAGCGCCTCGCTGCCGATGCCGAGCGACTGGCGGCCGAGCGCCACGCCCAGGCCACGAACCTGCGCGTCGAGCAGGTGGCGCGCGAGCGCCTGGGCATGCGGTTGATCTCGCCAGCCGTGGTCGCGTCGGGAGTCACGCCATGAGCAGGGGCACCCCTGCCAAGTCGGGTGCGCGCCCGGTCAGCGGCGCCCGTGGCGTGAGCTATTCCACCAGCCCGCTGCTGGCGAGCAAGACGCCGCCCTGGCGCTCGCGCTTCCTGGTGGCCCTGGTGGGGCTGGCCTTCGCGGGCCTGCTGGGCCGCGCCATCTACGTGCAGGTGCTGCACACCGACTTCTTCCAGAAGCAGGGCGAGGCGCGCTACGCCCACACCATGGAGCTGCCCGCCAGCCGGGGTCGCATCAACGACCGCACCGGCCAGGTGCTGGCCGCCAGCGTGGCGGTGCCGTCGATCTGGGCCATTCCGAAGGAAGTGGACGCCGACGCCGACAAGCGCCGCGAGCTGGCCAAGGCCCTGGGCCTGAGCCCCAAGGAGCTGGAGGCCAAGCTCAATCCCGAGTCGCGCTTCGTGTGGCTCAAGCGCCTGGCCGATGACGAGACCGCCGCCAGGATCAAGGCCATCGGCATCAAGGGTGTCTTCCAGGACCGCGAGTACCGCCGCAAGTACCCCGAGGGTGAGGCGGCGGCGCACGTCGTGGGTTTCACCAACGTGGAAGACCGCGGCCAGGAGGGCATCGAGCTCGCCTTCCAGAAAGAGCTGCAAGGCCGTGACGGCTCGCGCTCCGTCGTGCGCGACCGGCTGGGCCGCGTGGTGGAAGACATCGGCGAGATCGTGCCCGCCAGCAACGGCCGCGACGTGGACCTCGCCATCGATTCCAAGGTGCAGTTCTTCGCCTACCAGCGCATCCGCGATGCGGTGGCCGAGAACAAGGCCAAGGCCGGCTCGGTGGTGGTGCTGGACGCGCAGACCGGCGAAGTGCTGGCCCTGGCCAACTTCCCGAGCTACGACCCCGGCAGCCGGCAGAACCTGTCGGGCGAGCAGCTGCGCAACCGCGCCCTCACCGATGTGTTCGAGCCCGGCTCGACCATGAAGCCCTTCATCGCCGGCCTGTCCATGGAGACCGGCCGCAGCACGCCCGACACCCTGGTGGACACCGGCAACGGTCGCTACCCCTTCCAGGGCGCGGTCATCACCGACACCCATGCCCATGGCGTGATCCCGGTGCGCGAGGTCATCAAGTTCTCCAGCAACATCGGCGCCACCAAGCTCGCGATGCAGATGCAGCCGCGCGAGATGCACGAGATGTTCACGGCCATCGGCCTGGGCCAGCGGCCGCAGATCAGCTTCCCTGGCGCCATCAGCGGCAAGCTGCGGCCCTACAAGACCTGGCGGCCCATCGAGCAGGCCACCATGAGCTATGGCTACGGCCTGTCGGCCTCGCTGTTCCAGCTGGCACGCGCCTATACCGTGTTTGCCCGCGACGGCGAGATCATCCCGGTCAGCATGCTGCGCCAGCCGCATGACCACGAGGTGCCGGGCATCCGCGTGTTCAAGCCCGAAGTGGCGCGCGAGCTGCGCCTCATGCTGCAGGCCGCCGCCGGCCCGGGCGGCACCGCGCCCGAGGCCCAGGTGCCAGGCTACAGCGTCGGCGGCAAGAGCGGCACGGCCCACAAGCAGGAAGGCCGCGGTTATGCGAGCCACAAGTACCGCTCGTGGTTCGTGGGCATCGCGCCCATCAGCAAGCCGCGCATCGTGGTGGCGGTCATGGTCGACGAGCCCACAGCCGGCGTGTACTACGGCGGCAAGGTTGCCGGCCCGGTGTTCAGCCAGGTCACCGCCCAGACCCTGCGCCTCTTGGGCGTGCAGCCCGACCTGGACGTGAAGAGCCAGATCGTCGCGAACAAGAACGCCGTGGCCACCGAAGAGAGCTTCTGACATGACGATGCCCCCACGTTCGCTTCGCTCACTGCCCCCCGAGGGGGCGTCATCGCCCTTGGGGCGGCCCGGCGGTCGATGATGCTGACCCGCCTCAAGTCCCCCGACGCCGCCGCCCGCTGGCTGACCGAATGGTGCACCGGCACGCTGCGCACCGACAGTCGCCAGGTGCAGCCCGGTGATGCCTTCATCGCCTGGCCCGGCTATGCGCGCGATGGCCGTGAGTTCGTCGCCGCGGCGCTGGCGGCCGGCGCGGCCACCTGCCTCGTGGAAGACGCGGATGTCGAGCGCTTCGGCTTTGTCGATGCACGCGTCGCTTCGCTGCCCGGCCTGAAGGCCCGCACCGGCGAGATCGCCGCGGCCTTCTTCGGCCAGCCCACCAGCACGCTTGACGTGATCGCAGTGACCGGCACCAACGGCAAGACCTCGTCGGCCTGGTGGATCGCCCAGGCCAGCGCGCAGCTCGGCCAGCGCTGCGGCGTGGTGGGCACGCTGGGCATAGGCGAGCCGCCCAAGCTCGACTACAACGGCTTGACCACGCCCGACCCCGTGCTGCTGCAGGCCGCCTTCGCCCGCATGCGCGACCAGCATTTCGCGGCCTGCGCCATCGAGGCCAGCAGCATCGGCATCGTCGAGGGGCGCCTGGCCGGCAGCGCGGTGCGCGTGGCAGTGTTCACCAACTTCACGCAGGACCACCTCGACTACCACCTCACCATGGACGCCTACTGGGCGGCCAAGCGGGCGCTGTTCAGCTTCCCCGGTCTGCGGGCGGCGGTGGTCAACCTCGACGATCCCAAGGGCCCGGCGCTGGCCGCCGAGCTGGCGTCACTGGACGTCTGGACCACCGGTGTCGACCGTGCCGATGCGCGCCTGAGCGCCCGCGGCCTGCACTACACCGGCGAGGGCCTGGCCTTCACGCTGCACGAGGGCGCCGAGGCGCTGCCGGTGCAGACCGGCCTGATCGGCGACTACAACGCGGCCAACCTGCTCGGCGTGGCCGGCGCGCTGCGCGCCCAGGGCCATGCGCTGGCTGATGTCGCCCGCGCCCTGGCCCGCGTGACGCCGGTGCCCGGCCGCATGCAGCGCGTGGGCAATGGCCGGGAGCTGCCGCAGGTGGTGGTCGACTACGCCCACACGCCCGACGCGCTCGACAAGGCCCTGTCGGCCCTGCAGGGCCTGGCCCAGGCGCGCGGCGGCGAGCTGGTGTGCGTGTTCGGCTGCGGCGGTGACCGTGACCGTGGCAAGCGTCCGCAGATGGGCGCCATCGCAGCCCGCCTGGCCGGCCGCGTCGTCATCACCACCGACAACCCGCGCACCGAGGCGCCCGCCCAGATCCTGGCCGACATCGCGGTGGCAGCGCCCGCGGCGCTCGTCATCGAGCCGCGTGAGGAAGCCATCCGCACCGCCATCGCCCAGGCTGGCCCGCGCGACATCGTGCTCATCGCCGGCAAGGGGCATGAGGACTACCAGGAGGTGAACGGCGTGCGCCGGCCCTTCTCCGACGTCGGCGAGGCCCGTGCCGCGCTGCTGGAAAGGGCGGGCCTGTGACCGGCCTGCTCACGCTCGCCCAGGCCCAGGCGCTGCTGCCGGGCTCGACGCTGGTCGGCGACGGCGCGACAGCCTTCGACCGGGTGCACAGCGACACCCGCACGCTGCGTGCCGGCGACCTGTTCGTGGCACTGCGTGGCGAGCGCTTCGATGCGAACGACTTCCTGGCGCAGGCCAAGGCCAGTGGCGGGGTTGCGGCCCTCGCCGAGGGCGGCCTGGCCAAAGCCGGCCTGCCGGGCTTGCTCGTGCCGGATGCCAAGCTGGCCCTGGGCCAGCTCGCCGCGGCCTGGCGCCGCCAGCACCAGATCCCGGTCATCGCCGTCACGGGCAGCAACGGCAAGACCACCACCACGCAGATGATCGCCAGCATCCTCCGCGCCTGGGTGGGTGACGATGCGCTGGCCACCGAGGGCAACTACAACAACGACATCGGTGTGCCGCTCACGCTGATGCGCCTGCGCCACGACGAGGTGCGCAGCCACCGCGCCGCGGTGGTCGAGCTGGGCATGAACCACCCCGGCGAGATCGCGCCGCTGGCCGCCATGGCCCAGCCGACGGTGGCCCTGGTCAACAACGCGCAGCGTGAGCATCAGGAGTTCATGGCCACCGTCGAGGCGGTGGCGCGCGAGAACGGTGCCGTGCTGCAGGCCCTGGGCCCGAGCGGCTGCGCGGTCTTCCCGGCCGAGGATGCTTGCGCGCCGATCTGGTTCGAACTGGCCGGCGCCCGCCCGCACCTGACCTTTGCGCTGCGGGGCGAGGCCGACGTGACCGGCGCAGCCCAGTGGCAAGGCACGCATTGGGCGGTGGAGCTGCACACGCCGGCCGGCACCGCGCCGGTGGCCCTGCACATGGCGGGCGAGCACAACGTGCGCAACGCGCTGGCCGCTGCCGCCTGCGCGCTGGCGGCCGGCGCGCCGCTGGCCGCCATCGCCCAGGGCCTGGAGGCCTTCCGCGCCGTGAAGGGGCGCTCCGAGCTCAAGCGCGACGCCCGCGGCCGCACCCTGGTGGACGACAGCTACAACGCCAACCCCGACAGCGTGCGCGCGGCCATCGACGTGCTGGCCGGCATGCCCGGCAACGGCTGGCTCATCCTCGGCGAGATGGGTGAGGTGGGCAACGACGGCCCGGCCTTCCACCGCGAGGTGGGCGCCTATGCCGCCGAGCGCGGCATCGCCCACCTCTGGACGGCCGGTGCCGCCGCGCGCGATGCGGCCGCCGCCTATGGCCCGCGTGCCCGTGCCTTCGACAGCACGGCGGCCTTGATTGCCGCACTGAACGAACAACCCGACGCCGCCCAGACCCTGGTCAAGGGCTCGCGCTTCATGAAGATGGAATCCGTGGTCTCTGCACTTCAACAACAACACTCAGGAGACCCGCATGCTGCTTAGCCTGGCCCAGTGGCTGCAGGGCCTCTACCCCGACCTGGGTTTCCTGCGGATCTTCCAGTACATCACCTTCCGCGCCGTGATGGCCGCCATGACGGCGTTGCTCATCGGCCTGGCCTTCGGTCCCTGGGTGATTCGCCGCCTCACCGAAATGAAGATCGGCCAGCCGGTGCGCAGCTACGGCGTGCAGGCCCATCTGGCCAAGAACGGCACGCCCACGATGGGCGGCGTGCTGGTGCTGATCGGCATCGGCGTGTCCACGCTGCTGTGGTTCGACTGGAGCAACCGCTTCGTCTGGGTCGTCATGCTGGTCACCATGGGCTTCGGCGCCATTGGCTGGGTGGACGACTGGCGCAAGGTGGTCGACAAGAACCCCGAAGGCATGAGGAGCCGCGAGAAGTTCTTCTGGCAGAGCCTGATCGGCCTGATCGCTGCGCTCTACCTCGCCTTCAGCGTGTCCGAGACCAGCTTCCTGGGCGTGGTGCAGCTGTTCTTCCGCTGGATCTCGAGCGGCTTCTCCACGCCGCTGCCGCCCTCGGCCGACCTGCTCATCCCCTTCTTCAAGACCATCAGCATGCCGCTGGGGGTCTGGGGCTTCGTGGCGCTGGCCTTCTTCGTCATCGTCGGCACCAGCAACGCGGTCAACTTCACCGACGGCCTGGATGGCCTGGCCATCATGCCGGTGGTGATGGTGGGCTCGGCCCTCGGCGTGTTCGCCTACGTCACCGGCTCGTCGGTGTTCTCCAAATACCTGCTGCTGCCCTACATCCCGGGCGCTGGCGAGCTGCTGATCTTCTGCGCGGCCATGGCTGGCGCGGGGCTGGCCTTCCTGTGGTTCAACGCGCATCCGGCCCAGGTCTTCATGGGGGATGTGGGTGCGCTGGCCCTCGGCGGTGGCCTCGGCACGCTGGCCGTCATCACGCGCCAGGAGATCGTGCTCGGCATCATGGGCGGCATCTTCGTGGCCGAGGTGCTGTCGGTCATGATCCAGGTGAGCTGGTTCAAGTACACCAAGAAGAAGTACGGCGAGGGCCGGCGCATCTTCCGCATGGCGCCGCTGCACCACCACTTCGAGAAGGGCGGCTGGAAGGAGACCCAGGTCGTCATCCGCTTCTGGATCATCACCATGCTGCTGTGCCTGGTGGGCCTGGCGAGCCTGAAGCTCCGGTAAGCCATGAAGCTCGACCTGCCGCACTTCCAGGACCAGCGCGTGCTCGTGCTCGGCCTCGGGGACTCCGGTCTCGCGATGGCGCGCTGGTGCGCGCGCTTCGGTGCGCAGGTCACGGTGTGGGATTCCCGCGAGCAGCCGCCGCAGCGTGCCGCGCTGGGTGATGCCGCAGCCTTCATCACCGGTGAACTGACGGCCGAGGTCGCGGCGGGCTTCCAGGCGGTGCTGAAGAGCCCGGGCCTGTCGCCGCTGGATGCGCGCCTGAAGGCCGTCTACGACCACGGCCCGGCCGTGCGCGGCGAGCTCGACCTCTTCGCCGAAGCCCTGGCCGCACTCCGGGCGCAGCAGGGCTACGCGCCGGCCGTGCTGGCCATCACCGGCACCAATGGCAAGACCACCACCACCTGCATGACGGGCCTGCTGGCCGAGCGCGCGGGCAAGCGCGTGGCCATCGCCGGCAACATCGGCCCGACGCTGCTGGACACGCTCAGCGAGGCCCTGGCGCGCGAGCCCGACCCGGTACCGGCCGAAGCCGATGTCGAGGTCGTGATGCAAGAACCGGAGGTCCAAGCGGAGGTCCAAGCGGAGGTCGACGGCGCCGCGGCGCAAGCCCCCGCGGCGGAAGCC